>NZ_JAZHPE010000051.1:0-289579 GCF_036553535.1 Subtercola sp. YIM 133946 | reverse complement strand
GTTTCGATACGCGCGGCTTCGCCCCGCTACTCAACCGGCGGGCTCCGGCAGACGCTGGTTGAGTAGCCGCGGAGCGGCGTATCGAAACCCCCGCGTGGGCGGTTTCGATACGCGCGGCTTCGCCCCGCTACTCAACCGGCGGGCTCTGGCGCTACTGCAGAGCTGAGGTGAGCCGCGCGAGGTTGTCGAGGATGGTCGACCGCAGCGGCTGCTTCAGCCACTCTTCGAGGGTGAGCTCGCGGCTCAGCTCGCGGTAACCGTCTTCGACCCCGCGCATCTCGCGCACGAAGCTGGCGCCGCGCACCATCATCGAGATCTCGAGGTCGAGGTTGAACGAGCGGATGTCCATGTTGCTCGACCCGATCACCGCGAGATCGTCGTCGATGGTGAAATGTTTCGCATGCAGGATGTACGGGGCCCGGTACAGCCAGATGCGCACCCCCGCGCGCAGCAGCGCCTCATAGTACGAGCGCTGGGCGTGATAGACGCCGGCCTGGTCGCCGATCTCCGACACGAACAACTCGACGTCGACACCCCGCTGGCTGGCCGTGGTGATGGCGTAGAGCATGGAGTCGTCGGGCACGAAGTACGGCGAGGTGATGATGACCTTCTTCTGCGCGTAGTACATCAGCGCCAGAAAGAGCCGCAGGTTGTTCTCGCCCTCGAACCCCGGCCCACTCGGCACCAGCTGGCAGTCGAGCGCGTCGGGGGAGGAGTCGACCATCTCGTCGTCGATCTCGACGGTCTCGCGGGCCAGCAGCTCGTTCGTCTCGCTGTACCAGTCGGTGATGAAGATGGCGTTGATACCGCTCACGACCGGGCCCTCGACCCGCGTCATCAGATCTTGCCACTTCAGGCCGCGGCGCAGGTTGCTCTTCTTGTTGTAGCTGCGGTCGATGAGATTCTGCGAGCCCATGAAGCCGACCGTGCCGTCGATCACCAGCAGCTTGCGATGGTTGCGCAGGTCGGGTCGTTGCCATTTGCCCTTCAACGGCTGAACCGGCAGCATGAACTGCCAGGCGACCCCGATGTCGGTGAGCTTCTTGAAGGTAGCCCGGTGCGTGGATGTTCGTACCGACGCGATGTGGTCGAGCAGCACCCGCACGGTCACCCCGCGCTGCACCGCCGCCTCGAGGGCCGCGAAGAAGTCGGCGGTGACGCTGTCGAGCGCGATGATGTAGAACTCGCAGTGCACGAACGTCTTCGCCCGGTTCACCTCGGCAGTCATCGCCGCGATCGATGCCGCGTAGTCGCCGATCAGGTGCGCACTGTTGCCGCCGACCAGCGGCATCGCCCCCAGCTGCCGGTTGAGGCGTACGACTGAGCGCAGCCAGGTGGGCCATGGCTGGTCGTCGCTGACGAGCTCGATGCCCTTCGTGGTCTCGATGATGAAGCTGTTGATGGCGGCCTGCTTGTCTCGGCGTTTCTTGGGCAGCTTGTAGCTGCCGATGAGCAGGAAGAAGGTCACGCCGATATAGGGGATCAGGAAGATCGCCAGCAGCCAGGCCATTGCCGACGTGGGCCGCCGGTTGCGCGGCACCACGATGATGGCCGTGATGCGCACCGCCAGGTCGACGAGCAGGGCCGCAACGATGATGATGATCGCGAGCTGGTCGCTGTCCATGTCTGTCTCCCGGGGTCGAGGCTCGTAGTGAGTCGAGGCTCCTAGTGAATTGTTCCATCTACGTAGCGCCACAGCCCGCGTTGCCGCACGAAGCGACTCGTTTCGTGCAGGGCGGATGCCCGGCCGTCGAGCCTGAAACGGGCGACGAATTCGACCGTGCCCGTCTCTTCGAGCATCCCGCCGCCCGTGCGCGACAGAATGTCGAGGCGATAGAAGCGCTGTGCCGGGTCGAGGTCGAGGGTCGCCGGCCGGGTGTCGGCATGCCAGGTGGCCAGCAGGTACGGGGCGTCGCCCACCACGAACGCCGAGTAGCGCGAGCGCATCAGGCGCTCGGCCGTCGCCGACGGGGTGACGCCGCGGTGGGCCGGCGCGCAGCACTCGCCGTAGGTCAGGCCGCTGAGGCAGGGGCAGCGATCGTCGTCTGCCGGAATCACAGCTCGGTGAGACCCGAACCGATGATGACCACACCGATCATGAGCATGATGAGCACGGTCACGATGCGGCTGTTCTTGGTGATCCACGACCGGGCCGCCACCAGGCGCGGCTGCATCTTGACCGGCGAGGCGAGGGTCACGATGATCGGCGTCGCCACGGTCGACGCCCCGATCACGGTGTAGACCGCAATGGCGATGGCGCTCTCGGCGGGGTCGACTCCGCTGGCGTGCAGGGCCAGGCCGGCGGCGACGGCCAGCAGCAGCCCCTTCGGCCTGAAGTTCAGGGCGAAGGCGATGCCGAACGCGGGCAGCGCGCCGAACGAGCCGACAGCACGAAGCCACTTCGGCGCGTCGGCCGACGGTGGCTTGCCACGCCCGCGGCGCCACGTGATCAGAGCGAAGACCACCAGGGCCAGCCCGATGACGATCTCGATGATGCCGATGGCGACGGTCGGTTCTGTGCGCGCGGTGTCGGGCAGCGCCTGCGCGAACAGCGTCACCAGCGTGATGACCAGCGCCATGCCGAAGACCCAGCCGATCAGAAAGGGTATGGCGGCGCTGTTGCGCTTGGGCGAGAGCAGAATCAGGATGGTCGCCGTGATCGGTACCGAACTGAGTGCCACCGCGACAGCGATGGGCAACAGGTGTCCCAGTGCCTGCAGCATTCGGCTGGGCTCCTCTTCGTCAGTGCGGTGGGCGGGGTGCTGTCACTCGAGGGCGGAGGTCAGCCGGGCCAGGCCGTCGAGTGCCGTCGACTTCAACGGCTCCCTGTTCCACTCATCGAGTGTCAACAGACTACCGATCTCACGATAGTGCGCTTCGACGGCCCGCATCTCTGCGACAAAACTCTGCCCGCGAACCAGCATCGAGATCTCGAGGTCGAGCAGGAACGATCGGATGTCCATGTTGCTCGACCCGATCACCGCGATGTCGTCGTCGATCGACAGATGCTTGGCGTGCAGGATGTACGGGGCGGGGTAGCGCCAGATCTGCACCCCCGCCTCCAGCAGGGGCCGGTAGTACGACCGCTGGGCATGGAAGACCGGAACCTGGTCGCCGATGGCCGATACGAAGAGCTGCACCTCGAGACCGCGCTTGCGGGCGGCGATGATGGCGTACAGCATCGCCTCGTTGGGCACGAAGTACGGGCTGGTGATGATGACTTTCTTCTGCGCCGAGTAGAGCAGGGCGAGAAAGAGCTGCAGGTTGTTCTCGCCCTCGTAGCCGGGCCCGCTCGGCACGATCTGGCAGTCGAGCGCGGTCGGGCCGGTGGCCGACTCGAGCGCGGTGGGGCTGACGCGGTCGTTCTCGATGATCTCGTCGGTCTCCATGTACCAGTCGCTCAAGAAGACCGCGTTGATGCCCGAGACCGCCGGGCCGGTGAGGCGGGTGATGAGTTCCTGCCACTGCAGTCCGCGCTTGATGTTCTTGGGGGAGTTGTAGCTGCGGTCGATGAGGTTCTGCGAGCCCATGAAGGCCACCCGGCCATCCACCACCACCAGCTTGCGATGGTTACGCAGGTCGGGCCGCTGGTACTTGCCCTTGAACGGCATCACCGGCAGCATGTACGACCACTTCACGCCGATGCGGTCGAGTTCGGCGAAGGTCTCTGCGCTGTGTGCGACCTTCTTCGACGAGATGTGGTCGGCGAGCAGTCGAACCGTGACACCGCGTGCGACGGCGTTCTCCATCGCGGTGAAGAACGGCTTCGTCACGCTGTCGAACGAGACGATGAAGTACTCGACGTGCACGAATGTGGTCGCCGTGTCGATCTCGGCGGCCATCGTGACGATGCCACCGTTGTAGTCGTCGATGAGGTGGGCAGTGTTGCCTCCGATCATCGGAACGGCGCCGAGGTTCTGGTTCATCACGGTGACGTTCTCGAGCCACGGTGCCCAGGTCGAGCGGTCGGAGACGAGGTCGACCCGGGGAACGGCAGAGGCGATCATGGCGTCGATCTGCACCTGCTTCTCGCGGCGCTTCTTCGGCAGCTTCGCGCTGCCCAGAATCAGGAAGAACAGGATGCCCACGTAGGGAATGAAGAAGATGGCCAGCAGCCAGGCCATGGCCGCCGTCGGCTTGCGATCGCGCGGAATGATGATCAGCGCCGCGATCTTGATCGCCAGATCGACGACGAAGAAGAGAATGCTGACGAGCAGCGTCACTTGCTGTGCGTTCACGCCGATCTCACTTTCCTGCTCAGTGAGACTGAGTATGGCAGTCGGGTTTGTCGGCTGTCTGCTCTGAGCCGCAAGATCGTTCCCTCGGTATGAGACAGGTGATGCGAAGTCGACGTGCGGCCGCCGACGCCGTTATGGTTGTCGCAACCGGCGCACTCTGCCGTCGGTGAGCAGCATGAGGGGTTCGAAGATGACCGACCACGCACCGTCTTCGTCGCCACCCGACGACAGCGCACTTCCCACGCCCGACGGCGCCCGAACGGGCATCGCCGCGCTCGGCGGGCGATACCCGCGCGGCACGATCATCCTGCTCGGTCTCGCCGCGGCGACCGTCACCGCCATCGGGCTGAGCGGCATCCGCGGCATCCTGGCCCCGACGCTGCTCACACTGGTGCTGACGATCTGCGCCCACCCCGTGCGCACGCTGCTCGAGAAGCGCGGGGTTCCGCACGGCATCGCCACCGGATCGGTGATTCTCGTCGTGTTCCTGCTGCTGGCCGGGTTCACCTACACTCTGATCATCGCGTTCGCCCAGTTCGCGTCGATGCTGCCGCAGTACTCCACCCAGCTCGACGCCGCGGGGTCGAACATCACGTCGTGGCTGGCCAGTATCGGCGTCGACCAGGCCCAGATCACGCAGATCACCAGCGGCTTCAACCCCAGCACCATCGTGAGCTTCGCGCAGGGCATCCTCGGCAGCGTGTTCGGCATCACGACCGCCCTCGTCATCGTGCTCACCTTCATGATTCTGATGTCGGCCGACGCGGTGTACGTGCCGACTATTCTCAAACAGCTGTCAGAACGCCAGCCGCACTTCGTCACGGCGCTGCGCGAGTACGCGTCGAACGTGCGCCGCTACATGGTCGTGACCACGGCGCTCGGCATCACGCAAGGCGCGCTGAGCGCCATCGCACTGTGGATCATGGGCGTTCCCGCGGCCCTGCTCTGGGGCCTGCTCGTGTTCCTGTGCAGCTTCATTCCCAACGTCGGGTACTTCTTCGCGCTGATACCCCCGATCGTGTTCGGCTACCTCGTGGGCGGCTGGCCGCTGGTGATCGCGGTCGTGGTGGTGTACGGCATCATCAATGCCGTGGTGCAGTCGATCATCCAGCCCCGCGTGGTGGGCAACGCCGTGTCGCTCAGCCAGACGCTGACCTTCTTCTCGGTGCTGTTCTGGGCCGTGGTGATCGGGCCGATCGGGGCGATTCTCGCGATTCCCCTCACTCTGCTGGGCAAGACGCTGCTGGTCGACTCCGACCCGGCGGCGCGCTGGTCGCGGCCGGCACTCGGGCCGACCGCCGAGACCCGGGCACGCATGAAGGCCGACGATCTGGCGAACAAGGCGGCACGCAGAGAGCGCAGGGCCGCCGAGAAGGTCACGGCACCGGCGCCGACACCCGTGCAGACGCAGACGCAGCCCCCGGCTCCCACGCCGCCCGCCGCGGCCGGTACGGAAGGCCCGGCAGGAGACGAGTGACACACGATGACCCTGCTTCTCGCCGACGAGTTGTTCGATGCCCAGGCGATCCGCGCGCTGGCCTACACCACCAGCGGCGGAGCTGAGCTGGGCGAATGCATCGACACCACGAGCCGCATCACGAAGACCGACGCCACGCTCTGGTACGACGAGTGGCTGGCCACCGCCCACCGGGTGCGGGCAGTCGGCGACGGCGCGGCGTCGGCGGGCAACGCCGTCAGTGCGCGAGGCGCGTACTTTCGGGCATCCACCTACTACCGCACCGCCGGTCTGATGCTGATGGGGGCGCCACTGGATGATCGGCTCGTCACGAGCCACGCCGCGAGTGTCGAAACGTTCTGTGCCGGTGCGGCGCTGCTCGACCTGCCGCCCGACGTGCTCGAGCTGCCGTTCGGCGAGACCACCCTGCCCGCCTACTTCTACCGGGCATCGCCTGACGACGGCCCCCGGCCCACCGTGATCCTGGTCGATGGCTACGACGGCACGGCAGAAGAGCTGTACTTCGCCAACGGGGCCGCAGCGCTCGCGCGGGGATACAACGTGCTGGCCTTCGACGGGCCCGGCCAGGGGTCGATGATCATCGACCGCGGCATCCCGTTCCGGCCCGACTGGGAGACGGTCATCGTGCCGGTGGTCGACTACGCGCTCAGCCGGCCCGAGGTCGACCCGGCACGCATCGCGGTTCTCGGCTGGAGCTTCGGCGGCTACCTGGCACCGCGGGCCGTCACGGGTGAGCACCGCATCGCCGCCTGCATCTCAGACTCGGGCCCGTACGATCTCTACGCCAACATCTCATCGCGCCTGCCCGACATGCTCGAACGCCAGGTGCCCGACGGCAACCGGCTCGCGCTCACCGTGCTCGACCGGGCCCTCGAGGCCCGAATGAAGAAGGTGTCGGGCGGCTGGGCACTGCGGCGGTGCGTCTGGGTGCACGGCGTGCATGACCCGCTCGAGTACTTCGAGGTGGCCCGCGACTACAGTCTGAACGGCCTCGAGCACCTCATCGAGTGCCCGCTCTTCATCTGCCGCACCGACGGCGACGACATCAGCGAGGCCCAGGCCGACTTCGCGGCCGCCGTCACCGTGCCGCACGAGTACGTGGTGTTCTCAGCCGACGAGGGCGTCACCGGTCACTGCGAGATGACCGGGCGTGCGCTCTTCCACCAGCGGGCGTTCGACTGGCTCGAGGGCGTCTTCGCCGACCTCTGAGGCGGTGACCGCAGCCTGGCGGGTAGACCCGTTGGCCGCACGCAGCCTGCCGAACGCCAACTCGAGATCGGCGATCAGGTCGGCCTCGTCTTCGATGCCCACCGAGAGCCGCACCAGCCCGTCGTAGATGCCGAGCCGGTCGCGGTCGGCCGGGCTCAGGTGAGCGTGCGACGTCGTCGCGGGGTGCAGCACCAGCGAGCGCACGTCGCCCATGTGCGACATGCGGCTGAACAGTTCGAGCGAGTCGATCACGGTTCGGGCATCCTCGGTGCCACCGGCCAGGGTGAAGCCGAACACCGAGCCGGTTCCGCGCGGGTAGTACTTCACGGCGACCGCGTGCGAGGGGTTCGACGCGAGGCCCGGGTAGTCGACCGAGGTGACCTCGGGCTGCTGCTCGAGCCAGGTCGCAATCGCCAGCGAGTTGCGCGAGTGGCGCTCGACCCGCAATGACAGCGTCTCGAGGCCCTGCTGCAACAGAAACGCGTTGAACGGCGAGATGGTCGGGCCGAGGCGGCCGGCGATGACCGAACGGGTGTACTCGAGGTAGGCCGATCGGCCGAACTTCTCGCTGAGCGTGGGGCTGCCCGGGCCGGCGATCGGGGTGGAGAACTGCGGAAACTTCTCGGGGTAGCGTGCCCAGTCGAACGCGCCGCCGTCGACGACGACCCCCGCCAGCGACGCGCCGTGCCCGCTCAAGAACTTGCTCGCCGAGTGGATGACGATCGACGCCCCGTGCTCGATCGGCCTGATCAGGTACGGGGTCGAGGCCGTGCTGTCGATGACGAACGGCAGGCCCTCCTCGCGGGCGAAGTCGGCGATCAGGCCGATGTCGATGAGGTCGTTCTTCGGGTTCGGGATGGTCTCGCCATAGATCGCGCGTGTATTCGGTCGCACGCGGCTCTTCCACTCGGCCAGGTCGTGCGGGTCTGACACGAACTCGACCTCGATGCCCAAGCGCTCGAAGTTCTCGCGGAACAGGGTCTTCGAACCCTCGTAGAGGCTCGGCGTCGACAGCACATGGTCGCCGGAGCGCACGATGCCCAGCAGGGCCACGGTGATCGCCGCCTGGCCGCTGGCTACCAGCAGTGAGTCCACACCGTGCTCGAGGGCGGTGATCTTGGCCTCGACCGCCGTGCTCGTCGGGTTGGCATAGCGCGTGTAGACGAGGCCGCCGTCGCCGCCCGCGAAACGCTCACGGGCGTGGTCGAACGAATCGAAGACGAAGCCGGCCGTGAGGTAGATCGGGGTGATGCGGGCGCCGACGTCGCCGTCGATGATCTCGCCGGCGTGCACCTGCTCGGTCGTGAAACCGAAGTTGTCTTCGCCGTAGGCCTGGCCGGTGGTCGTCATCGTGTGGTACTCCTTCGCTTCGCCCACGCTACGGATCGCCGGGCCGGGCATCCAATCGGAGCTTCACAGAACGCAACAATCGCGAGTGGTCGCCCGCGGGTCGGAGACACTGGAGGCATGGCACAACCGCAACACTTCGGATGGTTCTTCGGCCGCGGCTTCGGCCCGCAGGGCTGGGGTCGGCCCGACTACTCATGGAACTACCAGTGGCAGAAGCCGCAGATCTACCAGCAGTCGATCCGCGAACTCGAGCAGGCCGGCTTCGACCTGCTCATCATCGAAGACGCCCTCTCGCTCGGGTCGCCCGACACCCTCGACCTGCGGGTGAATGCGGCCTACGGCGGGCCGAAGCACGACCCACTGATGCTCGCGCCCTACCTGTTCGACGTGACCTCGCACATCGGCATCGCCCCGACGGTGAACGCCGGTGCCTACCCGCCCTACCTCGCTGCCCGCCAGTTCGCGACGCTGCAGCACCTCAGCGACAGCCGCTTCGGGGTCAACGTGGTCACCGATGTGAAGAGCGCCCGGCACTTCGGGCTTGCCGAACTCTCGCACGACGGCGCGTACGACAGGGCCGAGGAGTGGCTGGGCGTCATCCGTGAGCTGTGGCACAGCTGGGACGACGGGGCCTATGTGAACGATGTCTCCTCCGGCCGCTTCGCCGACGGCAGCCGGTTGCGGCCGGTACAGCACGCGGGGGAGTACTTCTCGCTCGAGGGCCCGCTCAACGCGATTCCGTTCGACGCCGGCGACCCCGTGATCGTCTCGCCCGGCGGATCGGGGCGCGGCCTCGCCTTCGCCGGCCGGCACTCCGAGGTGCAGTTGGCGCTCGCGGCGCTCAACCCGGCCAGCATCACCGCCTACCGGCAGAAGATCCACGATGCGGCCGTGGCGCAGGGGCGCGCGGCGTCTGACATCGCCGTACTCTTCGTGATCAAACCCGAGATCGTGGCAAGCGACGAAGAGGTTCAGCGCGTGGTTGCTGCGTCTGAGCATCCCACCGACGACGAACTCTACGACGTGCTCGCCGCCCAGTCGAGCGACCTGGAGACCAACCTCACCGTGCTCGACCTCGACAAGCCCATCGGGCCCGACGTGTTCGGGCAGCACGTGTCGCAGGGCACCATCAACAACCTCGTCGGCGCCGGCGGAGACCGCGACACCGACACCCTGCGCCAGATCGCGACGCGCAAAGCTCGCAAGGGCCGCCTCTCTGACGGCAGCGGGTTCGTCGGCACGGCCCACCAGTTCGCCGACTTCGTCGAAGAACTCGGCGAGGCCGGCAACGACGGCTTCATCATCAACGGCGACCTGCACCCGGTGACGGTGCACCGGATGCTCGACAGCACGGTTCCGGTGCTGCGGTCGAGGGGACTGCTGCGCGACTCCTTCGGCGGGGGAGGGTTGCGGGCGAACCTCGCCGACTTCTGACCCGCCCTTCTGGCCGGCTGTGGCGGTCGGCGATGCGGGAGACGTCTCGTAGAGTGGGCGCATGCAGGTCGACGCCGTCATCATCACCGCCATGGACGATGAGGCGCAACCCTTCATCGACCGCGCGAGCGTAGTCGGCGCCGCCACCCGGGTGGGGCATGCGGTCTACCGCGAACTCACGCTCGCCGGGCATCCGGTGCTGCTCGTACGCAGCGGAATCGGCCTCGTGAACGCCGCCGGCGCTGCCACCTCGGCCATCCTGGCCACGGCGTCCGGTGGCATTCCTGGCCCGATCGTGATCAGCGCCGGCACCGCGGGCGGCCTCGGCGCCGATGTGCAGGTCGGCGACGTGGTGGTCGGAGCCGAGTACGTCAACGTCGACGCCGACGCCCGCGTCTTCGGCTACATTCTGGGCCAGGTGCCCAAGATGCCCGCCCTCTACCGGGCCTCAGACGACCATATCGCCGCGGCCGCCGCACTGCCCGCGCCGGCCGCGCCCGCCTCGGCGCCTTCAGTTCCCGAAGCCCGGAAGCCCACCCCCGCGCCACCAGCCTTCGCGCCCACCTCGGCGCCCCGGGCGCCCGACTCCGCTGTTCACACCGGCATGATCGTCTCGAGCTACTCGTTCGTCACGTCGGCCCGCGCCGCCGAGATTCTCGGGCAGTTTCCGCCGTCGCTCGCCACCGACATGGAGTCTGTCGCCATCGCCCAGACCTGCCACGTGTTCGGCCGACCCTTCCTCTCGGTGAGGGGCATTTCCGACCTCTGCACCCCGGCCCCCACCGACTTCCTTACCCACGTCGACGATGCCGCCGACCGTTCGGCGACCGTCGTGCTCTCACTCCTCGACGCCCTCACGGGTGCGACTCCCGCTGCCCCCGGACTTCTCCGCGACCCCGTCTAGCTGCGGTCAGCGCCGCGAGAGCTTGACCACCGGGATCAGGCGGCCGCCCGCCTTGGCCTCGTAGTCGCGAAAGCCGGGGGAGCGGCGGGTGAACTGCGCCCAGCCGGCGTCACGGGCCTCGCCCTGCAGTGCCTCCGCGCGCACGTCGATCGTCTCGATCGTGTCGCCGACGCCGACCTCCACCGCGACCTCCGGATGCCCAAGCAGATTCGCATACCGGGCCGGATTGTCGGGCGCACCCGCCGCCGACGCCGCGACCAGCCACGACCCGTCGGGCTGCGGGATGCCCATCACCGGGCTGATGCGCTCCACACCGCTCTTCGCACCGATCGTGTGCAGCAGCACCAGGCTCGACCCGAACCCCGCCGTCTCGACGCGGCCGCCGTTGGCGCGGAACTCGGCGATGATCCTGTCGTTGAACCCACTCATGCCTTCACGCTAGCGAACTCGCCGCAGAACGGTGTCGTCGAGTCGGCCGAGAGGTCGGGGCGGTCGGCGGCGGGACGCGGCGGGTGCACGAGCATCCGGCGGTCAGGCGTCGATGTGCAGGTGCACCTCGACGAGGCTGCCCACGTCGAGGTCCTCGCGCAGCTGCACCACCCTCTTCACCGGAACGATGTAGCCGCCGTCTTTCGGCCAGAGCGCCGTCGTGGTCTCGGTGCGGCCGATGCGCAGAGCGACCGGCACCATGCCCCAGCCGTACGTCACGAGCGGGGCGACCTGGTGGATGAGATCGCACTCCGGCTCGGGCACCGTCACGAAGTGGTAGGGCGCCGGCCCCCGCCAGTACCAGAGGTCGCCCCGAAACTGCAGCTTCATGGCGACAGCCTACGCAGGGCCCTAAGCTCGAGCGAACGGCTTTCGACGATGACGGGGCGTGACATGAACGACGACGAGGTGCAGTCTGAGCTGGCTCAGGATGGCGCACAGACGCTGCTCGAGACCGCAGCGCTGGCACGGCTGGCCTACAACGGTCTCGACGCACAGCCCCGCGTGATACCCACCGGGTTCTTCTGGACCGGTTCGGCGGTGGTGTTCTGCACCGCCGTGCCGTCGCCGAAGGTGCGGGCGCTCGCGCAACGGCCGCAGGTCGCGGTCACGATCGACGTCGGCGGAACTCCGGCCGACGCGAGGTCTCTGCTGCTGCGCGGAACCGTGACGCTCGAGACGGTCGACGGTATTCCGGCGGAATACCTGGCGGCCGCCCACAAGACGATGTCTGAGGAGGAGGTCGCCGGGTTCGAGCAGCAGGTGCAGACGATGTACCCGCAGATGGTGCGCATCTCGCTGGTGCCCCGCTGGGCGCGCTACTACGACTTCGGGGCAGGCCGCCTGCCCGCCTTCCTGCAGCGCCTGGCCGACAACGCCTGACGGCTGGTGCAGGGGGGTCGGCGACGTCGTCGGGTTGCCGGCGACATAGCAGACATGGCCGGTGTTGTGGAGGCCCAGCAACCGTATTGCGGCGTACACGCAGCCGCACGGTTAGACTTGCCGCCGGCCCGCCCACGCAGGGCCGCAGACAAGGGCGACAGCCCGAGCCGATGTGCAACGCGACGCAGATGAGGTGGTCATGGGAACCCTGAACTATGACACGGTACTGAAAATCGACTTCGACGATCGTGTGCTGGCGCACATCCAGATCGTCATCGGCGCGAAGCTGCGCCGGGGAGAGTCGCTCTACTTCAGCTGGCGCGACGACGACGGCATCGGCGACGGCCGCACCACGGTGTGGCTGCACCCCTCGTTGCCGCTCGTCTACAAGTACTTCGGCAGCAAGATGCCGCGCATCAACCCCGCCTGGATCGAGCTGCTCACCGAGTCGGCCAACTCGAACGGCGGGCTGCAGCTGCTGCCCGAACCCGAGGTCACCCCGCCGACTCCGAACGGGGGCGGGCTGTGAAGCGCATCAACATCATCTACGGCGGCCAGCCGTACAGCATCGGCGGCCGCGAGCTCGATGACGTCATGGCCGAGATCGGCGCGGGACTGCGCTCGCCCGAACCGCGCTGGCTGACGGCGAATTTCGGCGAGGGCATGCCCCGTGAGGTGCGGCTGCTGCTGACGTCGGGTGTCGACCTGGCGATCATCCCGGTGCCCGGGGTCGACGAAGACGCTGCCGAGTCGTCGGGCGAGGCGCCGCCGCCGAAGGCCCGCTGAGCCCCCGCCCTATCTGCCATACCTCACGCGTACAAGCCCTATGGTCAGCCGGACACATTAGTTAGGTTCTGAGAATGAAAGCTATCCACTACGCGGGCGGCGAGCTGCTCACCGGCGACGACATTGCCGACGCGGTCGTGCACTACGCCGAAGCGCTTGCCCGTAAGAACACGTCTGCGGCGGTGGAGATCCCCTCTCGGCTCGCCGATGGCAGCATTGTGCAGGTGAGCCTGCTGCTCGGACCGGCCAGTCAGCTCGTCGCAATTCCCCAGCCCGGCGACGCCGAAGAGATCACCGATGCCGAGCTCGTCGGGGCGTTCAACACCCAGGCCGCGCGCCTCGGCGACCCGGCACCGCTCACCAGCGACGGTACGCCCGACTTCCACGAGGATGACCTGCAGTAGCCCCGTCAGCCGCTCGTGGGGCGCGCGTCCTCGCCTGTGTCGCGTTCGGCGTCCCCGGTCATCGGATGCTCCGATACCGCTCGAACACGACGCTCGAGGCGAACGTGCGAGCCTCGATCATGCTGAACGGCCGTGGTTCGGCGAGCGGGGGCAGGTAGGGCGTGCCACCACCCAGCACCACCGGATAGCGGAACACCCGCAGCTCGTCGATGAGGCCGAGCCGCAACGCCTGAGCCGCGAGGTCTGCGCCGCCGATCGAGACGTCGTCGTTCGTCGCCTCGAGCGCCCGGGCGACCTCCTCGGCCACTGATTCCTCGGCGAGCCGGGTGTTGCGTCCGAGGTCGCCCGCCCCGCCGAGCGTGCGACTGAACACGACCTTGGGCAGCGCCGTCCACACGTCTGCGAACGCGGCCCCCTCCTCGGTGGAGCTCAGCGACGGGTCGGTCTCCCAGACCCGCATCGTCTCATACAGTCGTCGCCCCAGCAGGTAGCCGCCGAGCGCCCCGACCTGCTCGAGGTGGAACCGCACCACCTCGTCGCTCGGAATGGTCCAGTCGAACCGGCCGGCGCGGTCGGTGACGAACCCGTCGATCGACGCGCTCATCGAGTAGATCAGCATCCCCCGATTTTTCCACGCTCGAGCGCCGAAGTCAGCCCAGGGTGGCCGAGCCTGGTGCGACCGATGGACGTGGTCGTAGTCTTCCAGTCAACGAAGAATCGGAGGGTTCGTCATGTCGGCGGTTGTTCTGTACATGTCGATGTCGCTCGACGGCTTCATCGCCGGACCGAACCAGAGCAGAGAGAACGGCCTCGGCGATGGGGGCGAGCGACTGCACGAGTGGATCTTCGATGGCGCCCCCGTGCCCGACGACCTGACCGAGACCGCGGCGCGGCTCGACGGCGCGAACCAGCAGGTGGCCGGCGAGCTGATGTCGACCGGCGCCGTCGTCACCGGGCGGGGCACGTTCGAGGCGGCGGGCGGGTGGGGCGGCGATCACCACGACGGCGTTCCCATCTTCGTGCTGAGGCGCGGCGAGCCCGAGCCCGAGTGGAGCGGTTTTTCGCGCGTGACGTACGTCGGCGACATCGTGAGCGCTGTCGAGGCGGCGAAGCGGGCTGCGGGTGAGCGCACGGTGCTGATGCACGGAGCGACCGCCGCGCGGCTCGCCCTCACCGCGGGAGTGCTCGACGAACTCGAGATCCACCTGGTGCCCGTGCTGCTGGGTGGCGGCACACGCCTCTTCGACGGCCTGCCGGCGCACCAGATCGAGCTCGAACGCGTGCGCACCCTCGAGGGCGCGGGCAACATGGTGCACCTGCACTATCGCGTGCTGCGCCGAACCGAGGCGGCGCAGTGAAGCTCACCACCATGACGCAGATCACCGTCGACGGGGTGGTGCAGGCCAACGGTCACGCGACGCCCGACGAACTGGCCGCCGGGTTCGAGCGCGACGGCTGGGCGATGGGGGTCTTCGCCGATGACACCGGCGACCTCATCACCGAGACCTACCGGCGCGCCGACGCCTTTCTCTTCGGCCGGCGCACCTATGAGATGTTCGAGCAGAGCTGGGGAACAGACGAGCGGATGCGCGAGCATCCGATCGGCGTCGCACTGAACAGCGCCCCCAAGTATGTGGTGTCGAACTCGCTGACGGCCCCGACATGGAACCCGACCACCATCCTGTCGGGCGATGTCGCCGCCGCCATCGCGTCGCTGAAGGCGGCGCCCGGCGGCGAGCTGCAGGTGCACGGCAGCACGATGCTGATTCGCTGGCTGCTCGCGAACGAGTTCATCGACGAGCTCACGCTGCTCACGGTGCCCGTCGTGCTGGGGCAGGGTGCGCGCCTGTTTCCCGAGGATGGTCGCGACGTGGCGCTCGAGCTGCTCCAGTCGCACTCCGACACCCGCGGCGTCACCGTTCAGGTGTACCGCCCCGCGGGCCGCCCCGTCTACCGCCCGAACCGCCCGCGCTGACCTCTATGCACACCGGTCGGTACCAGTGGACTACGCTGGAGCGCATGACAGAGGTGGAGAAGGGACCGCGGGGTCTGCGCAGCGGCCGGGGTGCACGCGAGCGCATCCTCGGCGCGTCGCAGCAGCTGTTCCCCGCTCGGGGCATCAACACCACGGGCGTCGATCAGCTCTGTGCCGTGGCCGGCGTGTCGAAGCGCACGCTCTACCAGCACTTCGTCGGCAAAGACGAGCTGGTGGCCGAGTATCTGCGACGATTCGATCCCGGCATCCTGCCCGAGGTCTTCGACAACGCCGAGCTCACCTCTCGCGAGAAACTCTTCGCTGTGTTCGACGTGCACGCGCCGCTGTGCCCGTTCATCCAGGCGGCCGTCGAGATCGGCGACCCCGCGCATCCGGCCCGCCAGTTCGCCCGCGACTACAAGATCGCGTTCGCTGCTCGCATCACCGATGCCGCCCGCGAGGCCGGGGCCGACCACCCCGAGCGGCTCGGTGACCAGCTGGCGCTGCTGCTCGATGGCGCTTCGGCGCGCAGCCGTGTGCTCGACGCCGACTCGTTCGCGACCGCTGCCGCGATTGCCGTCGTGCTCATCGACAGCGCGGTTCCCGTGGCCCCGCCTGTGCCTGTGCCGGCGCGTGCGCCTGTGCCCGTGCATGAGCCGGCCGCCGGCGACCTCAGCGTAGGTTGAGCCCGAGCGAGAAGTCGAACCCCACGCCGTTGCGGGCCACGCCCATCTCCAGCAGGCTCGCTCCCTCGAGCCAGTGCGCCATGCTCAGGGCTCCGGCGTCTCGCGGCTGAAGTCCGATGCTCGTGATGAACTCCGACAGGCTGGCCTTGGCGTCGGCGTCATCGCCGGCCATGAACACGTCGAGCGGGCCGCCGGCGGCCAGAACGCCGCGGAAGAGGGTGTTGAACGCCTTCACCACATGGGTGCTCGTGGGGGAGACCTCGGCGACCTGCTGGGCGATCGAGGTGTCGTGGGCAATGGCCAGTCCCGTCGCATCGGCGTTGAAGGGGTTCGTGATGTCGACGACGATCTTGCCGGCCAGCGCCTCGCCGAACTCCTTCGCGACCGCAACGGCGCTCTCGAACAGCACCGCCAGAATGACGATGTCACCGGCGGGCACCGCACCCCACGTTCCGGCCGTGGCACCGTTGCCGAGCTCGCTGGTGAGGGCCGCGGTCTTAGCGGTGTGTCGGCCGATGACCTCGACAGAGTTACCGCCCCGCAGGGCCAGGGTGCCGATCGCTCCGGCCATGTTTCCCGACCCGATGATGCTGATGCTGCTCATGGTGTGGCTCCGTCCGTTTATGTACACCGATCTGCGTACTTAACGTAGCCTCGCACACGCCTCAACACAAGGGCACGCCGCTGGGGTGACTGGCGGCACACCGCCCTTCGGTGGCGGGATTGGGCGAGCCGATAGTCA
Source organism: Subtercola sp. YIM 133946 (assembly GCF_036553535.1). Classification (NCBI taxonomy): domain Bacteria; kingdom Bacillati; phylum Actinomycetota; class Actinomycetes; order Micrococcales; family Microbacteriaceae; genus Subtercola; species Subtercola sp. YIM 133946. Next base: position 273,003 of record NZ_JAZHPE010000051.1, on the reverse strand, counting down.
TTCGATGAGTCGCTGTAGCCTCTGAAGCGTTTTCAGAGCAGCCTCGAGCTCGGCGCGGGGGATGGCTGACGGCGTCGAAGCCGCCCAGGCCGACCGCACCGGCTCTATGCGGGCCAGGGCCGCCTCTCCGGCGTCGGTGATCGCGACCAGCGGCGCCCGCAGATCGGCGGGATTGGGGGAGCGCACCACCAGGCCGGCGCGCTCGAGGCGTGCGACAGTCTCTTGCACGCTCTGACGACGAAGCCCCCGGCCGCGGGCTATCGACGCGACAGATGCGGGTGCATCGGCAACCCGGCCGAGCACCTGCCACCGCGCGGCAGACAGGCCGGAGGTTGCGGCGATTCGATCACCGGCAGCCAGCAGTGCGCCGTTCAGCTGGAAGATCTCGTCGATCAACGTCGTGAAGATGTCATCCACGTCGACCACTCTCCCATATTGACAGGCCCCTGTCAAAAGGCAGAAGATCTGTTCATGACCACGTCTGCAGCCTCGATCGCGCGCCTTATCGTCTCTGTCTCATCGGTCGACACCGCGCTCGAGTTCTATCGGGGCATCCTGGGGCTCGAGCTGGCGAAGAGCGTCGGTGGGTTCGCCTGGTTGTCGACGGCCGACGGCATCGAACTGCTGCTGCACGAGCGGGAGTCGTCGCCGAGCGACACGGCGGTCGCGATCGGCTTCGTGGTCGACGACGTGGAGGGAATGGTTGTGCGGTGGCGCGGTCGCGGCGGCACGATCATGCAGCAGGCCGCCGCGCAGCCGTGGGGAGAGACCATGGCGGTGGTTCGCGACCGCGACGGTCACGTCGTGTGCCTGTCGAACCGGCGCTGAGCTACGGGCGGGCATCCAGGAGTGTCGTGGCACGGCTCTCGGGAACGCCGAGCAGGAGCAGGCTCGCCATGGTCGCCGCGCGGGCGCCGAGGTTGCCCTGCGACCGATCGCTGTCGGCAATGGAGAACACGGTGGCGTAGGCGACCTGGCTGAGGATGCCCGCCGGCAGATGCCGGGCGAACACCCCGCTGTTCTGGCCCCGTTGCACGAGTGCGGCGAGTGCCCGGTCGACCGATCCCAGCAGGGAGTGGATCTCGTCGCCGTACTCGCCGCGCCGCAGCGCCAACAACACTCGGTAGCGGTGTGCCAACGGCCACAGGCGCGCGACGAAGTCGACCCACTCCTGGTCGGCCGTTGCCTCGGCACCGGCCACCTCGACACCGTTCACTGCGGCGCCGGTCACCTCTGCACCGGTCACCACGGCGCCGCTCACCTCGGCACCGGTCACCTCGGTCAGCACGGCTTCGATCTCGCCCACCGCCCGCTGTGCAAGGGTGCGCACGAGATCTGAGCGGGTGGGGAAGTGCCCGTAGACCGTGCGGCGCACTACGCCGGCGGCTGAGGCGATGTCGCCCATTCCGGCCTCGGGGTTCTCGCCCAGAACCTCGAGCGCAACGTCGAGAATGCGGTCGCGTGTGTCGTTCATGGCGCGAGCACGGGCGGATTCGATCTGCACCAGCCCATCATTGCACATCCGTGTGCAATGGAGTAGGTTGCACAGTGGTGTGCATTGCACATCCGTGTGCAGTGGAATGGTATCCGCTCGCATCCGACCGTCAGCAATCCACCTCAGGAGACCACAGTGACGACCTCAGCCACCCCTGCATCTTCCCCGCTCATCCGGCCCTTCACCATTGCGGTGCCAGACTCCGAGATCGACGACCTGAAGCTCCGACTGGCCCGAACTCGGTGGCCCGACGCGGAGACGGTCGCTGACTGGTCGCAGGGTGTGCGCCTGGAGAGCGCACGATCGCTCGTCGACTACTGGCAGAGTGAGTACGACTGGCGCCGGTTCGAGGCGGAGCTCAATCGTCTGCCTCAGTTCATGACCGCGATCGACGGGCTCGACATTCACTTCATCCACGTCAGATCGAGGAACGCGAACGCCCTGCCGCTCATCCTGACGCACGGATGGCCGGGGTCGATCGTCGAGTTTCTGAAGCTCATCGGGCCACTGACCGACCCGGTGGCGTTCGGGGGAGACGCGGCAGACTCGTTCGACGTCGTCATCCCATCGCTGCCCGGATTCGGGTTCTCGGGTAAACCGACAGAGACCGGATGGAGTGTTGCGCGCATCGCGAGCGCCTGGAGCGAACTCATGGCACGGCTGGGTTATGAGAAGTGGGCGGCACAGGGGGGCGACTGGGGCGCCATCGTGACCACCGCACTCGGGGCCATGCGGCCTGAGGGGCTGCTCGGCATCCACCTGAACACGCAGTATGCCTTCCCGGCGCAGATACCCGACATCCTGTCGCCCGAAGAGAGCGACGCCGTGGCCACTCTCGCCCGTTACACCGGTGAACTCGGCGGGTCGAACCACCTGCAGGCCACGAAGCCCGAAACGGTCGGCATCGCGCTGGCCGACTCGCCGGCGGGGCAGGCGGCCTGGATCTACGAGAAGTTCCAGTCGAAGACCGACAACGACGGGCTCGCCGAAGACGCGCTCAGCACGGACGACATGCTCGACGCGATCTCGCTGTACTGGTTCACCAACAGCGCCGCATCATCTGCCCGCATCTACTGGGAGAACTACGCAGGCGGCCTGGCCGGCCCGAAGCTGACGTTGCCGGTCGCTGTGACTGTCTTTCCGGCAGACATTCCGCGTCTGCCACGAAGCTGGATCGAAGTCACCTACACCGACCTGATCCACTACGGGGAGGCCGACAGGGGAGGGCACTTCGCGGCCCTTGAACAGCCCGGCATCCTGGTCGACGAAATCCGCACAGGCCTGCGCTCCCTCCGCGTCGGAGATCGACCGTAGCCTTCCGTCTCTCGCATGACGATCTGTGGCGCGCATGCAGAGCCGTGCGGATGGGGGAGCAGGGCAGGTCTGCGGTGGTCAGAGATGCGATCGTCCCTCGCGCTGCGCGTCTCGACCGAACAACGGCATCTGGTCGATTCCGTGGCTCGTGAGCGCGTAGAACGCGGGCAGGAGCAAGAAGATCACTGACGCGATCAGAGGGTCGATGAGAAGACCGGCCGTTCCCGCCGCCAGATACAGCAGCACGCCAATGAGGGCCCGTGGGCGTTCGCGTGCGAAGTAGCGATCGTCGACGTTCTCCTTCGTGAGTTCTGGGTGGCGCGCCAGATACCAGAAGAACACCAGCCATGACAGGCACAGAAGCGCGCCGACCAGCGCGTACAGCGCGACCGCGACACGTTCGTCGGTCGGGTTACCGGTTCTGGCCGTGTTGGCGATGACGGCCGTCGGCCAGGGCACCAGGGCGAGTGTGGCGAGGATACCCAGATTGGCCCACTGCAGCCCGACATCCATCTCGCGGATTCGTGTGAACGCGGCCTTGTGATTGAGCCAGATCACCGCCAGGTACGTGTACGAGGCCGCATAGGCGAGGTAGGTCGGCCACTCATCCAGCAGACCGGCCAACAGCCCTCCCGGCTCGGTGTCGGGTGGCCTGAGATCGAGCACGAGGAGCGTGATGACGATCGCAATGATCGCGTCGCTGAAGGCGATCGCTCGGCCGGGCTCCGAGCGTGTCGCCGTGTTTCGCCGCTTTCGCTGGTCACCCTCATCGCTCTGTGTCACTGGCTGCACCCTTCTCGGCGGCAGACCGATGGCCTGCCGCCGTGCTCGAGTCTCGTTCCTCGTGTGTCTCTGCGAATTCGCGCAGGATGCGCTCGCAGAAGGCGGGGAGGTCGCCTGGTGATCGGCTGATGGTGAGCGTGCCACCGGTGGCCACAGTTTCGTCGACGACCTCGGCTTTGGCGTTGCGCAGATCGGTGCGGATGCTCGACCACATCGTGAGACGTCGTCCTCGTGTCCGGTCGGCTTCGGCGACGCGCCGTCAATTCAACTCGGCAGCCATCTCACGCCGCCGCCGACGCCAGATCGGGGTGCAGAACGACCTTGGTCCAGCCGTCGTCACGGTTGTCGAAATGCTCGTACGCGTCGGGAGCGTCTTCGAGCGACAACTCGTGGCTGACGATCCACGACGGGGTGGCTTTTCCTGCGGCAATGAGGTCGCGCAACTGACGGTTGTACCGTTTGACCGGGCACTGGCCGCTACCGAGCTTCTGCCCGCGGAACCAGAACTCGCCGAAATCGAGAGCGACCTCGCCCTGCTTGGCCAGCTTGTCGGATGCCCCAGGATCCTGGGGGATGAACACCCCCACGACACCGATCTCGCCGGTGAAGCGCACCGACCTCACCAATCGGTTCAGCGTCAGGTTCGGTTGTTCGTTTCCCTGCGGATCGTGGGCTTGGTAGCCGACGCATTCGCAGCCGTTGTCGGCACCCAGCCCCATCGTCATCTCATTGACGGCTTCGACGGGGTCGACCTTCGAGTCATCGATCGGGATCGCTCCGATCTCTTCGATCTTCTTCAGCCGGTCGGGGTGTCGGTCGACGACCATCACCTTGCTCGCGCCTTTGAGGATGGCCGAGTAGGCGGCCATGCAGCCCACCGGCCCGGCTCCGTAGATGACGGTCTGATCACCTGGTTTGACGTGAGCGAGTTCGGTGGCGTGGTATCCGGTCGGAAAGATGTCGGCGAGCATCACATAGTCGGCCTGCTTCTCTTCGGCGTCGTCGCCCAGTCGTAGGCAGTTGAAGTCGCCCCACGGCACACGCAGCAGGTCTGCCTGGCCGCCGGCCCATGGACCCATGTCGGCGAAGCCGTAGGCCGCACCTGCCCATTCTGGGACGGGCTGGGCCGTAAGGCAGTAGTTCGTGAGGCCGCGTTCGCAATTCTTGCAGTGCCCGCACGCGACATTGAACGGGATGACGACGTAATCGCCGACCTTCACCTTGTCGACACCGTCGCCGACCTCGATGACCTGGCCTAAGTTCTCGTGGCCGAACCACCGACCGGTTTCGAAGTCGGTTCTGCCTTCGTACATGTGCAGATCTGACCCGCAGATGTTCGTGGTGGTGATACGTACCAGCACATCGGTCGCACGCTCGATCCGGGCGTCGGGAACGTCGATGACGCTGACCTTGCGCGGACCTTCGTAGACTACCGCTTTCATTTTCTTGCCTTCCAACTATGGTGAACGATGAATGGGAATCAACAGATGATGTCGGCTGTCATGAATGTCCTCGATTTCTTCGGCTGCCAGCGTGCGAGCACGCTGTCTGGATCATCGGACGCGGTTAGGGCTGGAACACCGCCCGCACGCATCCGTCGCTCTTCTCCTTGAACATCGCGTAACCGTGAGGCGCATCGTCGAGGGGCATGACATGGGTTGCGAGGTGCTCTGTCGTGAGTTCGTTCCGCGCCATCCGTTCAAGAAGCATCGGGATGTACCGGTGTCCGTGCTGTTGCGCGGAACGGAGGGTGAGGCCCTTGTTCATGAGTGGCCCCAGCGGGAATTTGTCGACGAAACCGCCGAACACGCCCAGAACGAAGACGCTTCCACCCTTGCGGGCGGCGAAGATCGCCTCTCGAACGGCGGTGGGCCGGTCGGTCTGCAATCGCAGTTGCTGCTTGACCTGGTCATAGGCGAAGTCGATTCCGTCGCTGTGTGCTTCCATTCCCACTGCTTCGATGCCACACCGCCACGGTGTCGCCCGGCTGCACGCCGCCCAAATGCGCTCCCATCCATCCGGTCGGTGCTGAATCCGAGGCGAAGAGCGCTCGTTCGTTGCTCACGCCCTCGGGAACCGTGAACGCGCCCTGATCGGCGTACGGCACCCGGATGTACTCGGCGTGACTGCCCGCCCAGCCGCCCAGCGCGTGTGAATAGCCGTAGCAACCACCGGGCGCCTGACCCCAGAGCATCTCTGGGATTCCGGCGTTGGGGTTGCCGTTGTCGCAGAGCGAATACAGCTCGTTCTGGCAGTACCAGCACTTGCCGCAGCTGATGAACGAGCACACCACCACGCGGTCGCCGACACGGTGTCTCGTCACGGCAGACCCGACCTCGACAACCTCTCCGAGGAACTCGTGGCCGAGCACATCCCCGGCTCGCATGGTCGGCACGTAACCGCCCAGCAGATGCAGGTCTGACCCGCACGTGGTGGTCAGGATCACCCGCACGATGATGTCCTGGCTGTTGAGGATGACCGGATCATCGACCCTCTCGACGTCGAGTTTGTTCACTCCGGTCCAGCACAGAGCCTTCACAGCACACCCTCGCCTTTCGCCTCGTCTTCGGCCTTGTCGACGGCCGCTCCGAAGAGCGTGGTCGGCCGATGCCCGTGGGGCCGCGGGGTCGCCCGTAGATTCTCGCCCGTCTCGAAGAGCTGCTTCGCATCGCGCAACGCCGCACGCACGGCCCGCTGCGGGTCGTCAGCGGTGAGCGTCGAGGTGTCTGCGTCAGCTCGCAGGCGCGCATGAACCTCGAATCCTTTGTCACCGGGAGCTTTGTCCACTCGAATCACGAGCAGCTCGGCGATCCGCTGCAGCGGATCGGGGTAGCCGCCTGACGTGAAGGCCGCATCATCCCCGAGAATCGTCACTGCCTTCCAGCCCTCGGGGTGCCGAGCATCCCCGTTCGAATCGGGTCGCTCCCGAACGAGTGTTCTCGCCACGAGGCCTGCGGCCACGCCGACCGCGCCGGCGGCGACTGATGTCTTCACGCCCATTTCTCCTCCTTTAGTCACGGAGGGCGGATCTTCTCCGAAAGGCGCCCTCGACATGAACGCGGCAATCGTAGGCACCGGCCGACTGCGTGGAAGTGGGGCTTCACACACCTCTGTAACAGGAGGACAATCGATATCGCTCAGCTGCGCACCCAGTGCAACGTCTCGGCAGAGGCGTGTGGATCACGAATACGATCCGAGGAAATCGTGGTCAGAAGTGCTGTAGGCGACCCTGCCATCCTCGGCAGTGACAATCAGTCCAGTCGAGCTGTCGGCTGAGGTGGCGAGCGCTTCGAGCCACACCCGGCTTATCGTCGGCATGCGGCCGCCGAGAAACTTGAAGTAGATCGGGATGTTCGGAGTGAGCCAGATCGACGCGCGGCCGTCTCCGGTGACGGGGGAGTCTTTCCACGACATCAGAAACGACTGTTCGCGCTGAAACTTCTGCACGATGACGATCTGCAGATGGGTGAGCAGGCGATCGTCGAACTGAACCTGCGTGCCGTCATATCTGATGTAACCCATCACGTCTCCCAAGGTCGACTCAGACACAAGAGACATCCAGGTCAGCGGTGCCGCCGGCGTCGAAGAGTTATCGCCAGTCTCCTCTTCGGCCGGCGCGGAGTCCATCTTCCTACGCCCTGCATGTTCGCTACGCCCCGCAATGCCGAGCCCACCTCTGGGAGCTTGCGGGCGAGATGCACCGGCAGCTCGCCGAGGTTCCGACTGCCAGACCCTCAGGTGGAGGATCTCGACGAAGGCCGAGGTGCGAGCCGGTCGAGCGCTGCTGTGAGGAACGGGGCTGTGCGACTCACGGGGTTGCCAGCGATGGTCTCCGGGGTGCCCTCAGCGACGATCCGACCTCCCGCGTCGCCCGCTCCGGGCCCGAGGTCGATGACCCAGTCCGCCTGCGCGACGACACGCATGTCGTGTTCGACGATGATCACGGTGTTTCCGGCGTCGACGAGGCGCTGAAGGTGCCCGATGAGTCGGTCGGAGTCGGCCGGATGCAGCCCAGAGGTGGGCTCGTCGAGAAGGTAGAGTGTGTCACCCCGCTGGGCGCGGCGCAGTTCCGAGGCCAGCCTCACCCGCTGCGCCTCGCCGCCTGACAGCTCGGTGGCCGACTGTCCAAGCGCGATGTAGCCGAGACCCACGTCGAGAAGTGCGTCGAGATGTGGCGTGACGTCGGCGTCACCGTCGAAGAATTCCCGCGCGCGACTCACGCTCATCGCCAGCGTGTCGGCCACGGTCATACCGCTCAGACGGATCTCCAGGGTCTCCGGGTTGTAGCGCGTGCCGCCGCAGGCGGTGCAGGGTGCGTGCACCGTCGGCAGGAACAGCAGTTCGACCTCGATCATCCCCTCGCCCTTGCAGACCGGGCACCGGCCGCTCGGGAGGTTGAAGGAGAACCGGCTCGCACCGAAGTGGCGCTGCCGGGCATCCGGTGTCGCAGCGAAACGCCGACGGATCTGGTCGAAGACGCCGGTGTAGGTCGCCACGTTCGACCGCGGCGTTCGCCCGATCGGCTTCTGGGTCACCTGCACCACCCGGCGAACCCGGTCGGCCGGTGCGGAGGCGCGACCGGATGTCGACACGGGCGCCTCTGAGAGGAGCGGATCGTCTGTTGCGAGTTCTGGCTCGCCCTCGATGTGCACCTCGTCCGAGACGCCGGCGAGGTCAGCATGTATCAGGTCTGGGATGCCGTGGTTGATGAGTGTGGACTTGCCGGATCCGGAGACGCCGGTGATAGCGGTGAAAGCCCCGAGGGGGAATGTCACGGAGACGGCGGAGAGGTTGTTCCGAGTGACGCCGGTGAGGGTGAGCTGCGCGTCACCGGTTCGTCGCCGGCGGGCTCGAGCATCCGCCGCACCAGTGTTCTCGAAGAGGTAGCGGCGAGTGGCGGACTCCGCCACGTCGCGCAGGCCCTCGATCGCGCCCGAGTAGACGACGGTGCCTCCGGCGGTACCTGCCCCTGGACCGATGTCGACGATCCAGTCGGCCTCGCGGATGACGTCGAGGGAGTGCTCGACATAGAAGACCGTGTTGCCGGAGTCTCGAAGACTCCTCAGAATTCGGAGAAGCGCTTCGGTGTCGGCGGGGTGGAGCCCTGCCGACGGTTCATCCAGTACGAACACGACGCCGAAGAGACGTGAGAGAACCTGAGTTGCCAGCCGCATGCGCTGGAGTTCACCCGACGACAGGGTGGGAGTCGTGCGGTCGAGCGTCAGGTAGCCGAGACCGAGGTCGATGATCGGCGACAGGCGCTGAAGCAGCTCGGCAGCGAGCCGCTGGGCGGCCAGACGCTTCTCGGGGGGCAGATCATCCTGTGACACGGGCCGGGAGGTCTGCCCGGCTGTTCCCCAGTCGGGCAGCAGCACCCGCCCCATCAGGCGGGCGACGTCATGCAGAGGCATCGACGAGATGTCGGTGATGTCAGCACCCTCGAAGGTGACGGCGAGGGCTTCCGGCTTCAATCGCTTTCCGCCGCAGGTGGGGCAGGGCACGCTCACCATGAACTCGGCGGCCTTCTGCCGCATTCGAGCGCTCTTCGAGCCCGCGAACGTGTCGAGCACGTACCGCCGCACGCCGAGGAAGGTGCTCATGTACGACGGTTCTGCTTCAGCTGCGACGGCTTGGCGTACCTGGCTGGGGGAGAGGTCGCGGAAGATCGGCACCTGCGGAGACTCCTGGGTGTAGAGCGCCCAGTTCCGCTTGTCGGCGGGGAGTTCGCGCCACGGCACGTCGATGTCGTAGCCGAGGGAGACGAGGCTGTCCTGGAGTTGTTTGCCGTGCCAGGCCGTGGGCCAGGCCGCGAGTGCTCGTTCGCGAATAGAGAGGGTGTCGTCTGGAACCATGAGTTCTTCGGGCACGTCGTAGATGCGACCGAGTCCGTGGCACGCGGGGCAGGCGCCCTGCACGGTGTTGGCCGAGAAATCCTCCGCCAACAGCATCGGCGCGCCGGGCGGGTAGGTTCCGACGCGGGAGAACAGCATGCGCACGACGTTCGCGACCGTCGTGGCACTTCCCACCGTCGAGCGTGCGGTGCCACCCGTTCGGCGCTGGGGGAGGGCGACCGCGGGCGGCAGGCCGTCGATCGAATCAACGTCGGGTACGCCGACCTGGTCGATGAGGCGACGCGCGTACGGCGCGACTGATTCGAAGAATCGGCGCTGGGCCTCGGCATAGATGGTGCCGAAGGCGAGAGAGCTCTTGCCTGATCCTGATACGCCGGTGAAGGCTACGAGGGCGTCACGCGGGATATCGACGTCGATCGAACGCAGGTTGTGCTCACGGGCACCACGCACGCTCACGCGGTCGAACGCGGTTCCGGCTGGTGGGCCGTTCATTTCATCCATTCCGAGCATCTCCTGGTTGATTTCCAGCGTAGATGGCGGGAGGGAGCGCGACGAACGGGCGTCAGGCGTTCACGACTACGTCACGACGAGGATCGAGTGCTCGTATTTCCGGTGAGGGCGTGGAGTGCGGGTGGGGCGAGTTCGAGGAGGCCTGGGTAGCCGGGGGTCAGTCCGGCGGGGTTGAGGTCGTTGAGGATGACGATGGCGAGGTCGGTATCCGGGCAGAAAGCGGCGATGCCGTTCGAGCCGGGAATGGAGCCGGCGTGACCGTAGCAGGTGCCTACGCCGGGCACGGCCCACGAAGCGAGCCCGGTGCCTTCTCCGAGCTGGATGGCGGGGACGCCGGCTTTGGCGTATGCGGCGCCGTAGTAGTTCGAGGAAAGCGGGGTGAGGGTCTGCATTTCGGCGCGGTGGGGTGCGTCGAGCACGTCGCCCGCGACGAGGTCGCGAATCCATACGGCTTGATCGTGTGCGGTGCTGACCATGCCACCGGCGGAGAATGCGCCGACCCACTGGGGTGACGGGGTGGGCGTGACCGGGGTCGCGGTCGAGGGTTTGCCGAGACAGTCGCCTCCTGTGCCCTGGGCGCAGCCGAGATCGAACCCGTCGACTGCCGCCGGGCCTGTGCCTGCACCGTCGAGGTACGTGTTGGTCAGTCCGAGCGGGCCGATGAAGCGGGTCTGTATGAGCGTGTCGTACGAGGAGCCGGTGGCCTTCTCGGCGATGCTGCCCAGGATGATGTACCCGGCGTTGAGGTAGGCGTAGGCGGTTCCGGGCGGGCTCACGGGGGGTTGGGCGAAGACGTCGTCGATCACCTGCTGGGTGGTTGCTGTGCCGACGAGGTCGAAGTCGAGTTCGGCCAGTCCGCTTTCGTGCTGCAGCAGCATCCGCACCGTTATGGCTGAGGCGTTGGGAGCTTCGGGGTACCAGCGGTCGAGAGTGTCGTCGAGAGAGAGCACGCCTTCCTGGTCGAGTTGCATGATGAGTGCAGCCGTGAAGAGCTTGGTCATACTGCCGATGTGAAAGGCGTCGTCGACCTCCAACTGTTCCGAGCCGAGCACGGCGTCTCCGCTCGCAACGCGCGCGACCGGCCCGGTGCCGACGGATGCCGCAACCACTGTTCCCGGAACAGCGAAGGTCATCGAGCTGGTGAGATACGACGTGCGCCACGCAGCGATCGGGTCGGTCATCGCCGCGGCAAAGTCTTTGTCGACGCTTGGGTCAGGGGAACCCGTTGGTGCCGATGAGGTTCCGGGCGTCCCGGCCGTCGAGCAGCCGCTGACAGATACCGCCAACGAGATGATCGCGGCGATGCCTACCACGGCGTGAACACGGGCGAGTGGCCGGGGCATGTCAGGTTCCTTTCTCCGCCGGGCCGAGACAGCCCGTCGCACGAAGATCGTGACAAGCATGGTCGGGGGGAGACGCGCGGCGAAACCATTTGGGGCGTCCTCTAGCGGTCATGGCCGCTTAAGGAGCTTGTCACCATCGCACAGACGCCAACACACTGAAGGCGTCTAGAACTGGGGGGCAGCCATGACCGACCGACTCACGTCGTCCAGCCGCATCGACTCTGCGACAACGGCTGGTGACTCACCGCAGCTCAAGCGCACTCTGGGCGGATTTCAGGTCTTCGCGATCTCGTTCGCGTTCATCTCGGTCGCGGTCGGCGTCTTTGCGACCTACGGCGAGGTGCTGCAGACATCGGGCCCCGTCGGTATCTGGCTCTGGGTGATCGCCGCTGTCGGGCAGACCCTTGTCGCGCTCGTCGTCGCCCAGTTCGCTGCGCGGATCGCGCTGAGCGGCTCGTCGTACCAGTGGGCCTCCCGGCTCGCCAATCCGAAGGTCGGCTGGTTCTTCGGCTGGCTGAGTTTCTGGTACCTCGCCATCGCCGTCGTCACCATGGCCAACGCGATGGCGAGCCAGGCGGTGATGCCCCTGCTGGGAATGGACGCCGACGAGGGCATGGCGCGCATGCTCACCCTGGTGATCCTCGTCGTGCAGGCAGCCCTCGTCATCGCATCGACGAGACTCTTCGGCCTGATCACCTCAGCCGCGGTGGCTGTCGAGCTCGGCATCATCGTGGTGCTCGTGGTCGCGCTGCTGATCGTGCTGTCTGTGACCGGAGGTGGGGAGCCAGGCAACCTCGTCTCCCGCGGGCCGTCTATCGCCGACCCGAACTACTTCGCCATCGGCGGAGGCCTCATGGCCGGGGCACTGATGGGGCTCACCACACTCGTCGGCTTCGACTCCGCAGCGAACCTGGCCGAAGAGGCCAAGAACCCCTTCCACACCGTTCCGCGCGCAATCGTGGGCTCGGTGATCGCGGCGAGCGTCGCCGGCCTGGTCTTTCTCATCGTGCTCACGGTGTCGATCAAAGATGTGGATGCCGTCACGGCCGATCCTTCGCCGGTAGCGGCGATCATCCGGGGCCAGCTCGGACCGGTCTGGGAGCGCATCCTGCTCTGCGGTATCGCCTTCGCGTTCTTCGGAGCCGGCATGGTGGTGATGGCGGCCTGTTCACGTCAGGTCTTCGCGATGGCCCGCGACGGCCGGTTCCCTGCGCCGCGGCTGATGAGCAGGGTCAACCCCGTCACGCGAACGCCCGTTGCGGCGACGGTGCTCATCGTCGTCATCGGGATCGTTCTGATGGTCTCTCTTCCCGGGGACGCGCTGATCCAGCTGATCGTCGGAGGAACCCTGTTGCCGGCCCTGATGTACGGGGGGATCGTGGTGCTCTACCTGGTGGTGCGCGGCAAGCTGGAGAAGAAGCCCGGGGGTTTCAGTCTCGGGCGCTTCGAACTGCCGGTGACGGTGGTGGCGTTGGTCTGGGTCGCGCTGGTGCTGTTCGTGCTGGTGACGCCGCCCGATGCCTTCGTTCCCTCGCTGGTGGTGCTCGGGCTGTTGCTGGCGGGAGCGGTGTACTTCGCCTGGCTGATGATCTTCCGGCGGCGCGTTCTCGAGAGCGAACCCGACGGCGGTTCGGCTGTGGAGGCTGTCGAGTGAGCGTCTCCGTTCAGACGTCGGCTGCCACGGTTCCCCTCGATGCCAGCGCACTACCCGGCCGGGTCGTGCTGCCCGGTGACGAAGGGTTCGACGCAGCCCGCAGGTCGTGGAACCACCTCTTCTCGCACCAGCCGGCCGCCGTCGTGTATCCGCAGTCGACCCAGGATGCCGTCGACGCGGTCAGCTGGGCGCGGACGGCCGGTCTTCCCCTGCGAGTGCGGAGCGGCGGCCACTGCCTCGAGGGCTGGTCGACCCTCGACGACGGTCTCGTGATCGACGTGAGTGACCTGCACTCGGTGTCGATCGATGCAGAGAACCGCACGGCCACCGTCGGCGCGGGGGTGTCGCAGGCGGCGGCGGTCGCCGCGCTCGGTGCGGCCGGATTCGCCGCACCGACCGGAACGGAGGGATCGGTCGGGCTCGTCGGAGCCACGCTCGGCGGGGGCTTCGGGCTGCTCACCCGCGCGTTCGGCATGGCGTGTGACAACCTGCTCGCAGCTGAGATCGTGGTGGCATCGGCGCACGGCGCAGAGGCGATCACGGTCGACGCAGATCATCACGTCGAGCTGCTGCGTGCGCTCAGGGGTGCGGGCAACGGCAGCTTCGGGGTGGTCACGTCGCTGACGTTCGCCGTGCATCCGCTCGCCCGGGTCGCCTCGGTCACGGTGACGTGGCCGGGCCTCGACGCGCTGGCCGAGGTGTTCGACCTCTGGCAGCGCTCAGCGCCGTTCGCCGACGAACGCCTGACCAGCCAATTGGAGATCAACCGCGGGTCGATGGTGCTGTTCGCGGTACTCGCGTCGGGCGACGAACGCGAAGCACTGCGCATGCTCGAGCCCCTGCTCGCGATCGGTTCACCCGATGTCGCGACAACCGATGCGCCATGGCCCGAGACGTACCAGGGCTTCCAGGTTCCATTGGGCGAGGAGCCGGCCAACTGGAAATTCGCCTCGCAGTTCGTGACCGAGCCCTTCCCGCCCGAGGCTATCGCGGTCATCCGATCGTTCCTGGCCGGTGCTCCGACCGACGGATGCAACTACTTCACGAACGCGTTCGGGGGTGTCGTGGCGACCAGCGAGCCCCACGGCGGCAGCGCATTCGCGCACCGCGATGCCCTGTTCTACGCAGAGCCGGGCGCAGGCTGGGGCGTTCGCGGGGGAGTCGGCGCGCCAGACGACCCGTTGACCCCCGTGTGCCTCGCCTGGGTGGCGGCCTTCGCTGCCGCGCTCGAGCCGTTCACGAACGGTGCGTACCCCAACGTACCCAACGCCGGGGCCGTCTCCTGGGCGATGGATTACTGGGGCCCTGACGTCGCGCGGCTGTCGGCCGTGAAACGGGCCTACGACCCGACCGACGTGTTCCGCTTCCCGCAGAGCGTCCCTCCTAGCGCATGACGATCATCACGCCGTGCTCGGCGCAGAGACGGGCGAAAGGGTGACGGAGTGGACGGAGGGCGGAGTGCAATCGGCCATGAGCGGGTGCGACGGATGAAACGGGCACGCGTCCTTCTTTCTGCGGCGACGCACGGTGCGCCGCTCGTGTTGTGGGTCATCACCTTCGTTCTCGCCCTCGTGTCGGTGCTCATCGCCGCCGCCGTGGGGGAGAACTCCACTCAGGGCTGGTTGGCGGACTGGGCACACGCGACTCTTGACCGGGTTTTCACTGGCGCCCTGGGCGCCGCCCTCGTCGCAACAGTCATGTCAGCGCAACAACCAGCTCAAACCCCACCGGCCACCAACAAACACGCAGCCGGCAGAACGCCCCCCGCCCCTGACCCGCTCATTCACACCCCGCCCCTCTGAACCCTTCTGAACCAGGAATGACTATGCACCGGCCCAGCCGCCTCGCCCTTACCACCGCACTCGTCGTCTTCACTTGCCTGCTGGCCGGATGCGCAAGCCCCACCCCCACCAGCACAGCCACCTCATCGACCTCATTGACCGCATCGACCCCGACGGCATCCGCGTATCCCGCTGACACGGCGACCGCGATCAGGAACGCAGCCACCACTGTGATGACGGCGAACAACATCCCCGGCGCCATCGTGCTCCTCCAAACGCCAGAAGGTCGATTCGAAGAACCGCTCGGCGTCTCCGACAAAGCGACCAACGCACCGCTGGCCATCGATGACCATCTCCGCATCGGCAGCATCACCAAGACAATGACCGTGACCCTGGTGCTCCAACTCGTCGACCAGAAGAAGGTCGACCTCGACACCCCCGCCCGCGCATATCTGCCCGAACTCCCTGAGACCTGGAAAGACGTCACCGTCAGACAGCTAGCCGAGATGCGAAGCGGCATCCCCAGTTACACGGGCACCCCGACGTTCGACAAAGAGTTCCTTGCTGATTCGAAACGCCAATTCACCCCCGCCGAGCTGCTTGCTATGGTCGAGCCCCTGAGTCTGCTCTTCACTCCCGGAACGAACTTCGACTACTCGAACACCAACACCGTCATCCTGGGACAGCTCATCGAGAGAATCTCCGGCACGCCATACGCCTCCGCCATGCAGAACCTCTTCGACTCAGCCGGTCTCGCCCACACCACGTATGCAGAAGCGGCCGCCGCCTTCACCGATCCTCGCGCCCAGGGCTATACGAACCTCACCGCTGACGGCACAGAAGCCGACGCGACGGAGTGGAACGCCTCATGGGCACAGGCCGCCGGAGCGGCAGCTTCCACCGCAGGAGACCTCGAAACGTGGCTACACGAACTCACCACAGGATCTCTCCTCAGCCCACAGACCCAGAAGGAACGCCTGAGCATGATCAACATCCCAGGCAATCCCACCGGCACAGGGTACGGCCTCGGCATCCTGGCCACGAACGGCTGGACCGGTCACAGCGGCGACCTTCCCGGGTACTCCTCCACCATGTACGCCCGTGATGATGGTTCCGTGCTCATTGTTCTCACCACAACGAACATCCTCGTCAATCGTGCTGACGGCACACCCATCCCGCCAAGCGCAGCGATCGCCGAGGCCGTCTCAGCAGTAGCGGTACCTAACGCGCCCTTCGTCTTCCCGCGCGTCGGCGCTTAGCCAGTCGTGGGTGTGGTCGACCCGTCGGCTGCCCAGGCGACACCGAGAGCGAACAGCGTCGAGACGCCGTAATGAGCCATCGCGGCGGCGATCCGGCGCCGTCCGGTGCGCGGGGCGATACCGATACGGCGAGACGCCGTGTCGAGTGTGACCCCCTGACGCATGAGCCGTAGCAGAGGCGACCAGGAGTTCTCCGCTGGCAGTACAGGCTCGGCGAGCTGCCAGAGACACTCGAAGTAGGCTCGCGCCATCCCCGCAAGAGCGACGTTCCGAACCCCGAGAACACTCGTCGGTCGGCCTTCGCCCCACTCGAACGGCACAGCGAGTTGTTCACCGTCGACCCAGAACCAGCTTGGGGGAGTGTCCATCAGGCGGTATTCGACACCCACAGAGCCGTAATGTGCCGTACTCGGCTGAGTATCCGCATCATCAGCTGCCCACGTCGGCATGATGACACGCACCGCATCCTTGCCGGCCAACGCCTGACCAAAACGCTCAGCCCGCTCCGCGGAGCTTCCAGCGAAGCGATCGACCTGAGGCAGAACGGCGTTCAACGTGCCCGTGTCGTGCCGCACCGTATCGAACCACAGATCCTCGGAAGCATGCGGCCCATGCCGGATGACAACAGGCACTGGGTCGTCCGACGCTTCGCCGACAGCCCAATACCGAAGCATCTCGGGTAACTCAGTGACAATGTTCTCGAGGTCTGCCAACGCCTCCGCGGCGGTGCGGCGCAACTCGGCGGAACGGGCGGAGACAGCCTCCGCAGCCCAAAACGCCGGATTCGTGTAGACCAGTTCCTCGCCTACGCCGCCCAGCAAACCGCGAAGACGTAGGTCGTCAACGGCCGCACGGGCCTCCGACCTCCCAAGATGCGACAGTGCAGCAAGCTCCGCCACCGTATCCGGCCTACCCCGATAGATGATCGCAAGTAAAGCATCTCCACCCATACGTCTCCCCGTCTGCAATCCCGGCATCTTCACCCAGGTCTGGGCTTCGTTTGCAGTGCCCGATCGAAGCCTACTGAAGTGCATCGCCACGAACCCGTACTGCAGCTTTTCCACATTCAGGGGGCGAGTAACGCCGCTTGCGCCTGCGTGATCGCAATCGCGCGTTCGAAGTGCTGCACGAGGAACGTCAGTTGGTCATGAGTGTATTCACGATACAGTTCGCTAAACGCAGCTCCGATCGACAGGTAGACATTCTCGCGTTCCGCGAGCCCAACGGTGTCCACGGACACAAGCACGCGCCGACGGTCCCGCCGATCCGTTTCGCGTCGTGCCACGCCCGCGTCCTGAAGTCGATCTATGACCCCGGTGACCGCTCCCGAAGTGACGTGCAGTCGGGCCATGAGGTCGCCCGCCGATTGTGGGCCCTCCCTGAGCAGGATGCTCAATGCCCTCATGTCTGTGATGCCCAGCCCGTAGCGGGCTGCAGCCATCTGGTGAAAAAGGGCGGTCTGGGTGGATTCATTCTCGCCGAGGACTGCGAGCCGGTCGATGAGTACTTCTCGCTCATCCATTCATTCCTCCTCGTCCAGTTATCTTAGTTGCTAAGGTAATTGCATGGATCATTTTACGACCACGACGGTCGATGCTTCAGACGGTACCAAGCTGTGCCTGCATTCGATGGGGGATGGGCCCGGAGTCGTCGTCTTGCACGGCGCGATGCAGTCAGGGCTGAGCCATAGCGAATTGGCTGGACTACTCGGCCCGACATTTCGGGTGCACCTACTCGATCGTCGCGGACGCGGCGGTTCGGGCCCACTGGCCGCCAATCCGAGCACAGTGCAGGAGGTGGACGACGTGCGCGCGGTGCTGCGAGCCACCGGAGCGGTCAGAGTGTTCGGAGTCAGCTCCGGCGCAATCGTGGCCGGCCGAGTGGCACTCGCAGATTCTGCGGTCGAAAGGGTGGCTCTCTTTGAACCTCCATTGTCCATCGGCGGCTCGATCAAGGTCGAGTTGACGTCTCGGGTTGACGCGGCTCTCGACCGCAATGACCTGTCGCGTGCGATGGGCATCGCAATGAAGGCCGCGGAAATGGGCCCCCCGTGGATGTTCGGTCTGCCCATCCCTGTGTTGGCGCTTGCTTCCCGCCCGATCCTGCGCATGTCCGAGATGAGACGGCTGGCCGAGGCCCTGCGAGCCGACTTCGCAGTGGTGTGCGAGAACGCGGAACGGGCTGATGATTTCGCCGCGATTCTGCAGCCGACCTTGCTCATTGACGGAACATCCACCCGACCGTATCTGCGCCTCGCGGTCGAGACGCTGGCCGAGACGATCCCAGGCGCGCAACGCGTCTCTCTCGACAAGCAAGGGCACAGCGTCACAGGAAACCGCGCTGAGCGCGGGCATCCCGAGCTCGTCGCCCCGTTGCTCGCCGACTTCTTCGAGTAAGCGTCGCCTGCGTATCTCTGACTATCTCTTGACATAATGTGCATTATCAGCGCGTTGGAACCTGGCGGGCTGACACTGATGACCGGCAGATCGGCGCCGGATAAACTCGAGGGGTGAATCCGGCGGTCTTCTTTTCGATCTCTGGCGCGGTGCTGATCGTCTGGGCTCGATCGTCGCGGTCTTCAACGGCTGGGCCTCGCGGTTCATGAAGCATATTCAGCGAGTCTACGGTCAGCGCGCGGCCGACATGATGACCCCGCGCTACGTGCGCCTCATTGGAATCCTTCTGGCCGTGGGCGGATTCGTGTTGATCGTTCTCGCACTGACCGGCGTGCTGCCCAATCACGTCGTTGCCGCTCGAAGCTGAGCCGTCGGCCGCCGTCGGCCGCCGTCGAACGCGAGCTCCGACGCGCGCGTTCGGTCTCAGAAGCGGCCGTCGGTGCGGTACGACGCGACGCCGGCGCGAGACGCCGAAGGCGCTCCTCGGCCTTCTCAGGCGATCTCGTAGGTGCCGTCGAGCCGCGCGCGGCCGATGACATGCCCGGTCAGGGCGTTCACCGCCTCATCGAGGGTAAACCTCTCGGGCAGCTCTGTGCGGCGGTCGAGAGCGAAGAGCTGAAAGACGTACGAATGCGGGCCGTGTGACGGTATCGGTGCAGGGCCCGCCCAGCCGAGCCGCCCGAGGGGGCCCTTTCCGTGCCGTAGTCCGCTGATCGGGCTGGGGCTGGTCAGGGCATTCTCCGCAATGCCCAACAGCGCAGGATCGATGCCCGCGCTGAGGGCATGGGTGGCCGGGCGCCTGCCCGGGGCATCCGGATCTTGCACGACCAGCAGAAGCTCCTCGGTTCCGGCCGGAGGTGCCGTCCACGCCAACGCGGGCGAGACATTGGCGCCGAAGATGTGGCCGCGGTGGTGCTCGGGAATCGGTGTTCCGTGCTCGAACGCCGGGCTGGTGAGAACGAAGTTGTCGGCTGCCCGTGCGCGGGGGTCGGCCCATACGAGGGTGTGCTGCCCGGCAGGGCGGTTTCGGAGCGCACGACCGATCGGGTTCTGCATGGTCTCCATTCTCGACGGTCTCCATTCTCGACGGTCTCCATTCTCGACGGTCTACGACGATCGGATGCTCGGCTTTCGCCCTCACGCTCTCACGACGATCGCGCCACTCCCCGGCCCTCCCGGTCGACACTCACCGCGGCACTTCGCACGGCACCGATGACGCTCACGGCACCATCACGCTCAGCTCTCACCATCCGGGCGGCCGCGACCCGGCCGGCGCAGGCCGAGCACGATCAGGATGACACCGACCACAGCGACGATGATTCCGATGTACAACCACGTGCGATCGCCGGTCATCGAGCTGCCGGGGATGAGGTTCGCACCCTGCCCCGCGAACACCACGCCCACGATCAGGGCGATGACGCCCAGAATCACGAGGACTGTTCGACCACCACGGTTGTTCATGGTCTCAACATACCCTCGGCTGCCGGGGTCCGTGTGGCTCGTCACTCCTCGGAAGGCCGGCGCCGCTGCTGCTTCGTCGCCGAACGCTCCCCTTTGGCGGCGAGGCGCCTGAGCTTCGACCCGCGAGTGGCCCGGGTGGGGCGGCGAGGGGCGGCATCCGGAGCCAGCCCGGCGGCGACGATCTCTGCCAGCCTGGCGAGCGCCGTCTCGCGATTGCGCACCTGCGACCGGCGCTCGGAGGCCGTGACCGTCACCGCGCCGCCGACGAGCCGACGCCCCAGCCTCGCCAGGAGCATCTGCCGTTGGCTTTCAGTCAGAGTCGGCGAGCCTGCGATGCTCCAGATCAGCTCCACCCGGCTGTCGGACGTGTTGACGTGCTGGCCGCCCGGTCCCGATGACCGGGAGAACCGCCACGTGAGCTCAGACGACGGAATCGTGAGGGCGGGTGACACGACGAGGTCCATACACCAAGGGTGGCACGAGGCTGCGGGTCGGGCACACGTGCCGCGATATCGCCAGGCACTGAGGCAGGCGCTGGGCCAGGCGCTCAAGAGTACGCCCTGCCGGGCCTCACGTCGAGACCCCGTCGCCCCGCCCCGATGAGGGGCAGTATCGGGGTGTCGGCACAGGCGCCGATGATCACGGTTTACGAATGGGGCGTAACGTGGAATTCTTCTGGCACGGAGTCATCATGATCAGCATCGTCTCGACGGTGGCCATTGCGGCCTCTGTTCTGGGCAGGCGCAGCTGGCTCCGAAAAGACGGGCACGACGGGGTCTAGTGTCGCGGCGGTCTGCCGTCACTTCACCGCAGCAGCTGGTTGATGCCGAGGCCGCGACGGGCCTCGATCGCCGCAACGTCGTGCAGGGCCCGGCGACGGATGCTGTGCAGCTCCCCCGCGTCTCGATCGGGTGCGGGCGCAACGGCAGCTGCCGCCTCGTTCAAGGCGGTCGTGGCGGGCGCCACCGTCGCAGTCGACGCTGTGGTCGCCGCCGCCGTCGCCGCAGATTGCACGCGGCGATCAGACGCCACGCGGCGTTCGGCGCGATGGCTCCACGCGACAAGCGCCGTGCCGAGCGCCAGGGCGACCCGGTCGACGGGCCTGAGCGCAGCGCGCTCGGCGGAGGTCAGGGTCGCAGGTTCGACCGGGGTCGAGCTCGCGAGCCCCGGGGAGGTCGGCGTCGTGTCGGCGGGAGCCGCGGCGGTCTGCGCGGCGGATGCCGTCGCGGCCGCGTCGTGCGTCAGGGCGGGTGGAACGGTCATCCGTGTGCCTCCTCGTTCGGTGGGGTCTCGTGCGCATCCATGACAGGAAACGCGTTCAGGTGCAGCTGCACCGGGCGTACCCCGGGGCCCTGCTGGTTGCGGTAGCGCTGGCTGTAGCGAGCGCTGATGCTCTGCAACTCGGCGACCAGAGCCCCGAGCTGGTCTGACGTCAGGCGCAGGTTCACGGTGTCGAAGGCCGATGCCTCGTACCAGCGCGGTTCGAGCTCGTCTGCTCCGTGCATCAGAAAGTCGTTCAGCAGTGCGGTGCGGGTGGTCTGCCACTCGCGCACCACCAGGTCGCTCGCCGCCCGCTCGGCGCTCTGCGGCGGATACACGTGGTCGACCTCGATGCCGCCGGGCACACGCTCCCACCAGCGCTCACGGGTCGAGCCGCGCGAGGTGTCTTCGCGAATGAAGCCGTGCCGCTCGAGCTGCCGCAGGTGGTAGCTCATCGATCCGCTCGACTCGCCAAAACGCTCGGCCAGCCCGCTCGATGTGTTGGGTCCGTAGGTCGAGAGGGCGTCGAGCATGCGCACGCGCAGCGGATGCGCCAGCCCCTTCAGGCTGGTCATGTCGATCGAGCGGCTCGGCGTGGCCTCGGGGATCGGTTCGGTCATGATGCAAAGCTACTCTTGCAAAGAACCCTTTGCAAGTATCTGTTTGCAAGAAATTGTTTGCAAGGTGCTCTAGGCACCCGCTACAGCAGGCCCCCGTCGCGCGTGCTCCGGCCGGTCCGCGGCTGGCCGGGTTCTCGCGGCAATCAGTCGGCTGAGGCGTCCGAGCGGGTCTCGTCGATGAGGTCGGCGCGGGCCTCGTGCTCGACGAGAACCGGAATGTAGTCTCGGATTCTCGCGCCGTCGAGCGCCTCGTACTCGTCGTGCACGACCTCCTCGATGTGCGCGCGGTCGGTGTCGGGAAACTTCTCGGCCAGTCGCTCGGCGACCTGCTCGACGGCTTCTTTCTCCTTGTCAGCATCCATGACCCCAGTATCGCCGCCCGGCTCCCCCGCGCCAAGCGTTCGCTTCCCGTCACCCGTTGTGCAGGCGCCCGTCATCTGCCGTTCCCCCTCGACACGTACGTTCGGAGCGTGCTGAACGGTAATCCGACACTCGCCGACATCGAACTGCCCGACACTGTCGACAACGAGGTGACATTCTGCACCAGTCACAGTTCGTACGCGCTGCGCAACTCCAGCCAGGGCACGTGGCATCTGGTGCGAATCGAACGCTTAGTACCGCGGGTCACGCACCTTCTGCACGTTCGCGGACACGAGTGGGTGGCCGCGCCCGTCGACGCGGGCCGAAACGTGCACTCCCCCGATTGGCGCGACGCACTACGCCGCGTCATCACGTGACCGTCTTCGACCAGGAGTCAGAATGCTCGCATTCTCGGAGTTCTTCTACCTCGTTCACGCGGGCCAGGGCCGATGGCAGATCAAACACAGGATCACCGACGAGCCCGCCGGCGTGATCAGGCGCCACAGTCACGGCACCGGCACCGGCAGCGGCACCGGCGATGGCCCCGGCTTCGACCTCTGCGACGAGGATGATCGGGTCATCGCCTCGTTCGACACCATCGAGCAGGCGCTGGCTGGGCTCTACGCCGACGCCTGAACGCCACCGAGACGGCCGCCGCCTACGACAGGCCGGCAGGCGCGCTACACCGAAGGCACGCCGGCGAGGCGGGCCATGATGGCTCCGTGCGGCCGCGGCCGGGGCGTCGAGACGGTTCGCGTGTGCGTCTCGACGACGTCGAAGTCCGCCCCGCGCAGCTCCTCGGCGAGCGCCTCGGCGGGCCAGCGGTAGGCCGTGGTGACCGCGTGGTCGAAGGGCTCGAGCACGGGCCCCACGAAGAATCCGACCAGAAGCCCTCCACCGGGTCTCAGAACCCGCGCGAACTCGGCCAGAGCGACGCCGAGCGTCGCCGGCTCGCGGTGGATCAGGGAGTACCAGGCGAGCACTCCCCCGAGGCTCTGTGCGGCATCCGGCAGTTCGTCGATGTCGCCGACCTCGAACGGTACCCCCGGGTGCGCCCTGCGCGCGTGCTCGATGAACCCGGCGACCTGGTCGATGCCGCGGGCGTCGACCCCTCGTTCGGCGAGGTGTGCAGTCAGATGGCCGGGGCCGCAGCCCACGTCGAGCACCGGCCCCTCGATGTGCTCGGCCCACGTCGTGACCAGCTGCAGATCTGAGGGATGAACGGCCGTCGTCGAGCCGAGTTTCTCGATGTATTCCTCGGCTCGATCGCTGTACGCCGCTTCGACGGAGGATGCCATGGCCACCATCCTAGAAGCCGCGCGAGCCCTGCCGGAAGCGGCGGATGCCCGGCGCGGCGACGAGCGCACAGACACCGCAGGCCGCCGCCGTCGCACCTAGCAGCACCCCCATCGTCGTCACCGCCGTCAGGGCGGCCAGCGTCGCCGGCAGCAGGAATCCGGCGTACGTCAGCGAGTAGTACACGGCGGTGAGCCCGGCCAGGTCGTGGGGCGTCGCCATCTCCTGCACGGCACTCAGCCCCGACACCATGGCGAGACCGTACCCGATGCCGAACACCGGTGCTGCGACGAGCACCGACCACACCTGCTGGTTCAGCGCAGCGGGAATCAGCAGAAGGGCGCCGAGCCCGATCAGCAGCACACCGACCAGGCCGGCGCGGCCGCGGAGTGCGACCATCAGCGGCCCGGAGAAGAACTGGGTCAGCCAGCCGAAGCCGAGGGTGATGACGGTGACGAGGGTGGCGAAGCCCACGGCGTAGCCCGACACCGCCCCGCCGACGAGACTGGGCCCCACGGCGAACGCCAGGGCGGGCGCGGCGAACACCCAGGGTGCGAGGGGCAGCACCACCGCCACGAACCGGGCGCGGGCCGGCTTCGGAATGCGCAGGTCGCCGACCAGCCGCCTAACCGCGGCGTCGAACGAGCGCGTCTCGGTCGCGACCAGCAGCCCGAGGAACGCGGCCACACACGCCGCGATCTGCACGACATACGGCAGCACGGCCGGCCAGGGAGCCCACTGTGCGAGAGCTCCGCCGATACCCGCGCCGGCGCCGAACCCGATCGTCAGCGCAGCCGATGCGCGGCGCGCCCCGGCACCGGATGCCCCACCCCGCACCGAGAGTTCTTTGATCCACGACGTGCCGACGACCATGCCGGCCGCGACACTGAGGCCGCTCACGAACCTGCCCACGCAGAGCCCCGCGAGGCTCGTGCTCGAGCACGCCAGATTGACGCTGCCGAGCACTCCGAGCGCGAGGCCCACCATCAGCACGGGCTTGCGGCCGTAACGATCTGACCATGCTCCCGACAGGGCGAATCCCGGCACGATGCCGATCACGTAGGTTGCGAGCAGAATGTCGACCTCGACCTGCCTGAACCCGTCGACCTGCCGGTAGAGCTGCATCAGGGGCAAGAACTGGTTGCCGCCCCAGGCGAGCACCACCACCGCGGGGGCGACGGCGAGCCAGGCGCGCGACGGGCTGGGCGTCGAGCGGTTCTGTGCCATCTCTTCCAGCGTAGCCCTCTGCGCCCGGGGCCGAAGTCAAGCCCGTGCGCGAGACCGCTGCGCCCCGTTGAATAGACCACCAGCGCGTAAACGCGCAGACGGCTGCACGTGAACAGGCCGCACAGAATCAGGCCACCCGGCACACGCCGGCCGACAAGCCCCCCAGATCGAGGAAGACAATGCCAGACGAACAGACCTACACCGCCCACCTCGTCGATGACGATGGAGTCGAGACCCGCGAGCTCGAGACGATCGGCGGCCTGCCGCAGAAGTCTTTTGTGCTCAGCGTCGAACGCGACGGAACCACCATCGACGTCGTCTGGGAGCTCGACCCCGACGGCGACGACGTCATCTACCGCGCCTCCTCGGGTGACGGCTACGGCGAAGGCGGAGTCACCGCCGAGTGACCTCGCCCGCAGCGCCTTCTGCGGCTACGCGTGCGCGCTCCCGGCTCTCGCCGGCCGGGGCGCTCGAACTCACCCTGCTGCTCGATGCCACCGGCGTGACCACGCTCGGGATGCTCGCCGCCCGAGCCGGGCGCCGCACCGCCGCCGAGGCATCCGTCGCATCGGGCCTACGCGCCCTGGCGGTCGTCGGCGTGGCGGGCCTCGCGCTCGCGGCCTGCGCTGTGCGTTTTGCGATCGCCGGCCCCCGGGCGGCGGGTCGGCAACGTCGCTCCTTCCGCGAGGCAGACCGCCCGGCGCCAGACCGTCCGAAGGCAGAGCGGCCCACGCCAGACCGCCCCACGGCAGACCGCGGCGTGGTGGATGCCGCACAGCGGCTCATCGTGATCGGAGCCATCATCAACACCATCGGCTCGCTCGCCGCGGCAACTCGATCGCGCCGCGACCGTACGGTGCTCGTGGCGGCGACCGCCCTGCTCGTCGGCGGCGACGCACTGAGTGCCACCTACTCGCGCTCCCTCCGGCTACTGCGGGTCTGACTGTCGCTGGCGGTGGCATCCGTCAACCCTCCTGGCCGCGACCACGCCCCACGTAGTGTTGCCCGCAGCGCACCGTGCGCCAGGACGAAAGCAGGTCATCCGTGCAGCCCTCCCCCCGACAGAGCAGCTTCGAGCGCGACCTGAAAGTCGCCATCGAGGAGTCGCGCCGGCAGCGCGGCGCCCGCCTCGACCAGCTCGTCGACGAGGTGCAGGCGCAGAATCTCTCCGCCTCGTGGGACGATCTTCAGCCGCAGCTCGCCGCTGCCATCCTCGACGCGGGCCTGCGCGAGTTCGCCCAGATCGATCGCGAACGAGGGCTCGTCGGCTGATGCTGTTCATCTTCGGGTCGAGCGTCAGCCAGACCATCGTCAACGTGGTCACGTTCGTCTGCGGCTACTGCAACACCACGGCACCGCAGCAGGTCATCCGGCGGCGCAGTCGGTTCACGCTGTTCTTCGTGCCCCTGTTCTCGTACTCGACCACATATCTGAACCAGTGCACCAACTGCGGCACGCTCACCGGTCTCACCGCAGAGCAGGCTCAGCACTCGCTCGACTGGGCCGAAGCCAACCGCTCGTAGTCGGCGCGGCCGCCTACCAGGCCGTGAAGCCCGCGTCGGCATGGATGACCTGGCCTGTGATCGAGCTGGCCGCATCCGACACCAGAAAGACGATCACTTTCGCGATCTCATCGGGCTCGAGCAGGCGACCCTGCGGAATCTGCGCCAGCCAGGCCTGCATGATCTCGGGGTTCGAGCTGCCGACGTCTTTCAGAATGTCGGTGTTGGTGTAACCGGGTGCGACGGCGTTGATTCTGACGCCCGATTGCGCCCACTCGGATGCCAGCACCTTCGCCATGTGCGCCACACCGATCTTCGCCACGTCGTACGCCACGTGGTGTTCGGGGCGCGTCGCCCGGTAGGCCGCGATCGACGAGATGTTGACGATCGCGCCGCCGCCGTGCTGCACCATGTAGCGTCCGGCCTCGCGGGCACCGAAGAACGTGCCGGTCAGGTCGACGTCGATCGTGCGCTGCCAGACGTCGTCGGCCATGTCGAGGGCGAGGGCGTCTTCGACGATGCCGGCATTGTTCACCCAGATGTCGAGTCGGCCTGTCTCAGCGGTGACTGCCTCGACGAGCGCTCGCACCGAGCTGCTGTCGGCCACGTCGACCTGGCGCGCAGACGCCCCGGCACCGAGCTCGCCAGCCGTCTGCTGGGCGGCCTCGAGGCGGCTGTCGGCGATGACGACCGTCGCGCCGAATTCGAGCAGGCGGGTGGAGGTGGCCTTCCCGATTCCGCGTGCTCCCCCGGTGACGACGGCTACTCTTCCAGACAGATCGAACACTATTCACTCCTTCGTGATGACGACGGCGTCGGCGTCGACGCTGCCCGCCCATGATGGCAGCATTAAGCGTGACTGTACAAGGGTCGCCTGTACAGTCAGGCTGACCGCAGGCCCTAAATCACCGCCCGATGATCACCAGGAGCAGGTAGGTCACGGTCGCCGACGCCAGCGCGAGGAGCACCCAGGCGATCGGCCACAGCACCCGGCCGACGCGAGTGCGGCGCCGGGGCGCCGGTGAATCTGCTGGCGTCATCTGTTCTCCGATCTCGAGGCCAGAAACCGCACGGTGTCAGTGAACGCCGTGTTCGCCTCGGGCAGGCTGAAGTCGAATTGGTATTCGTGGCCGAGCCGGTCGCCCGTGCCGTCCCACGTCAGGCTCGTCACGGGCACACCCCTTCCCGAGAGACTCGCTGCCAGCTCGTCGGCCTGGCTGCGGAACGGGTCGGCGTCACCCACCGTGATGAACGTCGGCGGATATGCGTTCGTCGCGGTTTGAGTCGTCGAGAGCTGGTCGACGGCGGCGAAAGAGGAGTAGTCGCGCGCGCCGGTGTAGGCCCAGAGGTACGTTCGCAGCGCGGGAAACCCGATTGACCCGACCGTCTGCATGTCGTACAGGCCGCAGAACAGCACCACGCCGCGCAGGTCGACCGGGGTCACCGCCGCGGCGAGGCCGACTGAATCGGCGAGTGCTCGGTTGGTCTGCACCGCCGCGAGCTCGCTGGCGATCTGCGCCCCCGCAGAGTCCCCGCCGACGAAGAGCAGCGACGGGTCTGCCCCGAAGTCGGTCGCGTGGGTGCCGAGGTACGACAGCGCGGCATTCGCCTGCTCGAGGGCGACCGGGTACCGGGCATCCGGAGCGAGGCTGTAGTCGAGGTTGGCGACGACGTAGCCCTGTGCGGCCAGCATCGTCACGTACTGCTTCACGGTGTCGGCCGAGCTCGAGATGAAGCCGCCGCCGTGAATCCAGAGCACCACGGGCAGACCCGTGTGCGGGATGCTCGGGGCGTACAGATTGAGGGTGCTGTCGGGCGTGCCCGGCGTCGGTGCCGTGATGACGACGCCGCGCGTCTCGGTCACCGTCTGGGCGATGCTCTCGTAGTCGGCAGGAGGGGTGACCTCGCTGCCGGCCTCGAAGACCGCCTTGACGATCGCCGCGCCGGGCTGAACCGAGACCTGGTACAGCCCAGCCGCGGCCGCGGCCCCCAGCACGATGGCGAGCGCGCCGAGCAACAGCCGCCGGATCCACGGCCGCCGCGTCCGCGTTGACCCCGCCAAGGCGGACTGAGCCCGCGGCCGCCGAGCCATTGCCCCCCGAACCCGCCCCCTCATGACCGACTGTCTCACACCCGGCACTCGCCCGCGTCGGTCAGACGAGGGCGAGTTCGATGAACTCGGCCACCTCGCGCGGGTGCGAGATGAACGCGACGTGCGAACCATCGATCGACTGGGTCGTCGCCTTCATGCGCTCGGCCATGAAGCGCTGGGCCTCGGGGGCGATGGAGTGGTCGTGCTCGGAGACCAGGTACCAGCTCGGAATCGTCTTCCAGCCTGCAGCCGAGGCCGGCTCGGTGTAGGCGGCCGCACTCAGGAAGCGCTGGGTGGCCTCGAGCACGGCAGAGGTCTGCTCGTCGAGGTCGCCGCAGAAGGTCTCGCGAAAGTCCTTGGCCACGTAGACGTCGGGTCCGCCGGGTGCGCCGACGGCGTCGTAGCCCGTGAACGCGATGTTCTGACCGAGCAGTGTGACCGGGAACGGCTCCTGAACGGTCTGCAGGCTCTCGCCCACGTCGAGCCCGAACGCGGTGAGGTAGACGAGCGCGGTGACGTTGTCGAGGTCGGCCGAGGCCTGAGTGATCACGGCTCCGCCGTAGGAGTGACCGACAAGCACGACCGGGCCGTCGATGGCCGAGACGAAGGCCTTCAGCGTGTTCGCGTCGATCGTGAGGCTGCGCAGCGGGTTGGCGGGGGCGAAGACGCTATGGCCGGCGGCCTTCAGCTCGGTGATGACGCCGGCATATCCGGAGGCGTCGGCGAAAGCGCCGTGAACGAGAACGACGGTGGGTGAATCGGTCATCGGGGGTACTCCTCATGCTCTGTGCGTCGGAGCCCGCGCAGACGATCGCGCTCTCCAGCCGCAACGATCAGTGGTGCGTGTGTTCGGTATCCAGTCAACGCGGTGAGTCACGGCGTGGCATCGGCGGGACCCGACATCGCATGGTGAAAACTGGACACGTGACGAACATCCGGCAGATGACCTACCAGCCGCCCGAAGGAATCGCGGCCAACGTCGAGACGATGTCGTTCGCCCGTCTGCGCGAACTCGACCAAGAGATGAGCGAGCGGGGCGACTTCTTCGTCGTCGCGCTCATCGAATCGGGGCACGGGTCGGTGGCCGTCGACTATCAGCAGTACGAGCTCGAACGGCGCACCATCGTGTGGGTCGGCCCGGGGGTCGTGCACCGGTGGCTCGACATCGCCCGCGTCGAGGGCGACATCGTGCTGTTCACGCCCACCGCCCCTGTGGCGCCGTCGGCACGCGCACTCACTGCGGCTCCAGGCACAGGCGCGGTGCGCACGGTCGACGAACGCCAGTGGCGGCTGGTCTGCCGGGCTGTTGCGCATCTTCGCTCGGAGTTCGAGGATGCCCTCGCCACCGCCGCGCCGCCCAGCGAGATTCTCGGCAGCGTGCTCTCGGCCTTCCTGCTGCGGGCCGTTCCCGCCGAGCAGGCGGTGGGTGCAGGCCACGACCTCTTCCAGCGGTTCCGCAGTGCGGTCGAATCCGATCTCGGCCGTCATCGCGACGTCGCCCACTACGCCCGAGCGCTCGGATTCTCCGAGCGAACCCTTTCTCGTGCCGCCCACTCGAATACGGGTCGAAGCGCCAAGGCCTACCTGACGGAACGGGTGGTGCTCGAGGCGAAGCGTCTGCTGGCGCACGAGCAGCTGCCTCTGAAAGAGGTCGCGCGGCGCCTCGCGTTCAGCGACACTTCGGCCCTGACCGCCTTCTTCCGCCGCGAGACCGGCATGCCGCCGGGCGCCTGGCGCGACCGCGCCGTCGGCCAGATCGCTCCCTGATGCTACTTTATGACGCCTTATATAAAGAGTCTTTACTCGACGGTATAAGGTTGTCGGTATGGAGTACCTGCTGAACCCGTTCAAGCCGGGGGCCGGCCGCATCCCGCCCGAACTGGCCGGGCGCGCCGAGCTCATCGGGCAGTACCGGCGCATGCTGTACCAGGCCCGAGAGACGGGCGAGAGCGACCGTCCGTGGATCCTCACGGGGCTCCGCGGCGTCGGTAAGACCGTGCTGCTCAACCAGCTCGGCGCCGAGGCGGCCGACCTGAAGCTGCTGTTCATCAAGGTGGAGGCCTCGAACAGCACTCCCCTGGCGTCCGCGCTGGCCAAGGAGCTTCACCTCGCCCTGCGCCGGGTCATGTCGACGTCTGACCGAGCTCGAACGGCGTGGCACGCAGCAGCCCGGGCGTTCCGGTCGTTCCAGCTGCGCGTCGACCCGACCGGCGCCTACAGCTTCGGCGTGACCATCGAACCGCAGCCCGGAGTGGCCGACAGCGGCGATCTCGCCGTCGACCTGCACGAGCTGCTCGAGCGCATCGGCCTGGCCGCTCGCGAGCAGAACACCGCCCTGCTGCTCGCCGTCGACGAGTTGCAGGAGGCTCCCGCCAACGACCTCGCCGCACTCAACCGTGCGCTGCACGGGCTCGGGCAGGCCGTCTCACCCGTTCCCGTGCTGTTCGTCGGTGCCGGGCTGCCCTCGCTGCCGGCGGTTCTGGCCGACGCGACGAGCTACGCCGAGCGCCTCTACGACTACCGCCGCATCGGGCTGCTCGACGAGCAGGCGACGACGGATGCCCTGCTGCTGCCTGTGCAGGCCAACGGCGCCGACTGGGCGAACGAGGCGCTGAACGAAGCCGTCGACGCCACCGGCGGCTACCCCTACTTCATTCAGGCGTACGGAAGCTACATCTGGGCCTCCCGCGCCACCAACCTCATCACGCTCGACGACGTGGAGATCGGGGTGGAGGCGGCCCGTGCCGAGGTCGACCGGGGCCTCTACCAGTCACGCTGGGAGCGGGCATCCGCCACCCAGCAGGCCTTCATGGCGGCCATGGCTGCCGACGCCGGCGAGCCTTCGTCGATGGCCGACCTCGTCGTGCGCCTGAACAAGCGTTCGACCACCGACATCTCGGTGAACCGCCGCGACCTCATCCGCCGCGGCCTGATCTTCATGCCGCGCCGCGGCTCGGTCGCCTTCACTGTTCCGGGCATGCACGACTTCATCCTGCGCCAGGAGCCCTGACCCCTGGAGACGCTGGGGCGTAACGGGGCGACGCGCCTGATGCGGCGGCGGGCCCGGGCGCGCTATGTTGGGGGCACACAGGCGCAGCGCACCGCTGTGCAGACGTTTTCGAGGGGATTCCGCGTGTCGAGCAACACCACACCGACCTACAGCTACGAGGCCGCAGACGTCACCGCATCGACCGTGCGGTGGTTCAAGATCGCGCTCTGGGTGGGCGCCGTTCTGTCGGTCATCATCGGCATCGTCATTCTGGCCTGGCCCGGGTCGACCCTCGAGGTCGTGGCCTTCTTCTTCGGTCTCTACTTCTTCGTGATCGGGCTCGTGCGGGTGTTCGTGGGCATCATCGACCGCGACCTGTCGACGGGGTGGCGCGTGCTCAGCGTCGTTCTCGGCGTGCTGCTGCTCATCGCGGGCGTGTTCGCGCTGAAGAACCCGGGAGCGACCCTCGTTCTGCTGGCCCTGCTCATCGGCATCTCGTGGATCACCGAGGGCATCATCGCCCTGACCCAGGTGTCGGGTGCGAAGACGAAGTGGTTTCCGATCGTCTTCGGCATTCTCGCCATCATCGCCGGAATCGTGATGATCTTCGTGCCGATCTGGTCGCTCGCCATCCTCACCGTATTCGCGGCGTGGACCCTGATCGTGCTCGGCATCGTGCAGGCCGTCACGGCGATCACCCTGCGCACCCCGAAGAACGTCTGACGGCGCGCGGCGGGGCTTCACTCCCCGCGTGCAGCCTCTGCAGTTGGCCCCGGATGACCGTGACCAACTCACCGGCGGGCTCGATCGGGTCGCGGGTCTGCTCGAGTTCGTCGATGCTCCACCACCGACTGGCGACCATGTCGACCTGCTCGTCGTCGGTCCAGCCGGCGTTCGACGGTTCGAAGTTCGTGGTGCGCAGCACGAACCACTCTTCGTAGTTGGTCTTGAAGACGCCAGGAAGACGTTCGTCGCTGAACTCACGCGACCACACCGGGGCGCCGAGCGCATCCGGAGTCACCGCGAGCCCGGTCTCTTCGAACAGTTCCCGGGCAGCACCCTCGACGTGGCTCTCGCCCCGTTCGACGTGGCCGCCGGGCGTCACCCACCGCGTCGGGTTGGTGTCGACCTGGGCCTTTGTGTAGAACAGCAGCACGCGGTCGTTCGCGTCGAAGAGCAGCACGCGCGACTTGATGAAGTCGAACCCGCTGCCTTCGGGCGCCGGCGGCTGCTGCCGGTCAGGCACGGGCGAAGTCGCTGGTGTCGCCCACGTAGCGGGTGTGCTCGGCGGGAATCGGGTCGACGGCCGCGGCGGCGACCTCGGCCGCGAACTCGGCCACGTTGTACAGGCGGCCCGCCGATTCTTTGCGGGCGCTGATGGCCCCGGGGTTGGCGCGCTCGAGCAGGGTGGCGGTGATCGTGCCTTCGATCATGTCGCCTGAGACCACCACGAACCCGATGCCCGCATCGTCGAGCTGCGGAATCATCGCGCGCAGGGCGTCTTCGCCAGCTCGCTTCGACAGGGCGACGGGCTCGTATTCGGGCATGGTCTCGGTGGTGCGGATGAAGTGCGCCTGGTGGCTCGTGACGAACACCACCCGCGACCCGGGCTGCATCAGCGGCAGCGCAGCGGTGAGCAGGTCGACCTGAGCGTCACGGTTGAGCGTGAGTGCATAGTCGGCGGCCATGCCACTCTCCATGCCGCCCGAGGCGTTGAGCACGAGAATGTCGAGGCCGCCGAGCTGCTCGCGAATCGTCTCGAACAGCTTCGCCACCGAGCCGGCGTCGGTGAGGTCGGCGCCGACCGTGAGCGCCGTCGCTCCGCCCGCGCGCAGCTTGTCGGCCAGCTTCACCGCGCGGGCCTCCTTGTTGCGGAAGTTGATGACGACGCTTGCTCCGGCCTCGGCGAAGTACGACACCGTGTCGGCGCCCACTCCCCGTGACGAACCGGTGACGAGCACGCGCTTGCCGGTCAGCGAACCGGGGGTGAGGGGGTTTGACACGACGTCTCCTTCATTCGAACGAGTGCTCTGTGCCGGCGCCGGATGCCCGGCAGAGGCACCGCATCGAGACTACCAACTGGCGGCTCTGCTCTGGGTCGGCCAGCCGCGACTACATGAGCTATGCTCAGATAATTGCTTCTGACACCCTGTGACTTTGGTTGCCAGGGCGCCGGCGGCTGATAGTTTCATTGGAGGCGACACTGTCGAAGGAGCACCTATGGCCGACTTCCTGGCTTCGTACGCGTGGGTGATCTGGCTTGCTCTCATCCTCGTCTTCCTCGTGGTCGAGACGCTGACGCTCGACCTGATCTTCCTCATGCTGGCCGTCGGCAGCGTGGGCGGCCTGCTCGCCCACTTCGCCGGTGCGCCGTTCCTGCTGCAGATTCCGATCGCCGGTGTCATCGCCCTGCTGCTGATCTTCACGCTCCGGCCGCCCCTGCTGCGGCGCCTGCGCCGGGGCGGCGACCCGACGAAGAGCAACGTCGAGGCCCTGCTCGGCATCGAGGGCCGCGTGCTGGCGCCCGTCACCACCACCACCGGAACGGTTCGGCTCAGCAACGGCGACACCTGGACGGCCCGGGTCTTTCCCACCGCGCCCGCGCAGCAGCTGCTTCCCGGCGAGACCGTGTTCGTGAAGGCCATCGACGGCGCAACGGCGCTCGTCGAACCCGACCCCCCAGAAAGGCGTGAACCGTGACCGCAACACTCGTGGGGCAGATCATCGCCCTGATCGTCGTGCTGATCATCGTCATCTTCGTGATCGTCACGCTCGCGAAGGCGATCCGCATCATTCCACAGGCGAACGCCGGCGTGGTCGAGCGCCTCGGCAAGTACCACAAGACGCTGATGCCCGGGCTGAACCTGCTGGTGCCGTTCATCGACCGGCTGCGACCGCTGATCGACCTGCGCGAGCAGGTCGTCTCGTTCCCGCCGCAGCCGGTCATCACCGAAGACAACCTGGTCGTCTCGATCGACACGGTCGTGTTCTTCCAGGTGACGGATGCCCGTGCCGCGACCTACGAGATCGCGAACTACCTCGGGGCCGTCGAACAGCTCGCCACGACCACCCTGCGCAACGTGGTGGGTGGGCTGAACCTCGAGCAGGCGTTGACCTCGCGCGACGAGATCAACGCTCAGCTGCGCATCGTGCTCGACGAGGCGACCGGAAAGTGGGGCATCCGGGTCGGCCGCGTCGAGCTGAAGGCCATCGACCCGCCCATCTCGATTCAAGACTCGATGGAGAAGCAGATGCGGGCCGAGCGGGAGCGCCGCGCCGTGATTCTGACGGCCGAAGGCACGAAGCAGTCGGCCATTCTGCAGGCCGAGGGTCGTCGGCAGGCCGAGATCCTCTCGGCCGAGGGCGACGCGAAGGCCGCCGTGCTGCGCGCACAGGGTGAGGCCGAGGCCATCACCACCGTGTTCGACGCGATCCACCGCGGCGACCCCGACCCGAAGCTGCTGGCCTACCAGTACCTGCAGACGCTGCCGAAGCTGGCCGAGGGCACGGCGAACAAGCTCTGGTTCATTCCGAGCGAGTTCACCAACGCCCTGCAGGGCATCGCCAAGGGTTTCGGCGCGAAGTCGCCCGACCTGCCGGGGTACGGTTCGTTCCAGCCCGGGGCCGCCGATGGAGCCGGCAGCGGCGACGGTGCGGGCAGTGCCGACGGCTCGGCTGCACCCGATGGCGACCCGGGCGCCGCCGCCTCGACGTCATCGGCCCGGCCGGCCGCTCCGCCGCCGCCCTCGGTGCTCGACACCCCCCTGTCAGAGATTCCGCTGGTCGGCTCGACTCCCGAAGAGTAGGGTCCGTGGCCGATCCGCAGAATACGTGGGGCGACCCGGCCGCGAGCCGGCAGCCCGGCGTACGGCTCGCAGTGACGCCGAATCGACCGCGCAGTTCGTACTTCGACTCGCCGCTCCCCCGGCTGCTCGCCCACCGCGGGCTGGCTACCGGTGCGACAGAGAACACCCTCGGTGCCCTGCGCGCCGCCGTCGACGCCGGGGCGACCTACATCGAGCTCGACGTGCACGCCTCGAGCGACGGCGAGGCGATCGTCGCGCACGACGCCGACCTGACCCGCCTCGTCGGCCGGCCAGACACGATCGCCGGGCTCACGGCGAAGCAGCTCGCCGAGCTCGACCTCGGAGACGGCTCGGGCTTCGCCACCCTCGGCGAGGTTCTGACCGCACTGCCCGAAGCGCGCATCAACATCGACGTCAAAGCCGCCGCGGCCGCCGCGCCCGCCGCGCAGGCGATCCTGGGCGCCGACGCCATCGGCCGGGTGCTGGTGACCTCGTTCTCCGGGCGCCGACGCCGCAGCGCCGTCAGACGGCTGTCTGGCGTCGCCACCTCGGCCTCGGCCGGCGGCTTTCTCGTTGCGCTGGTCGCGGCGAAGCTCGGCATGCGCCCGCTCGTGAAGTTCGCCCTGCGCGACGTCGACGCAGTGCAGGTTCCGGTGCGTGCGGCCGGGCTCACGGTGGCCAGCGCGCGGGTGGTGCAGAGCATCCACGCCGCCGGAGTCGAGGTGCATATCTGGACCGTCAACGATCCGCTGCAGATGGCGAGCCTGCTCGATCTCGGCGTCGACGGCATTGTCACTGATCGCATAGACATCGCGCTAGGCCTTGTAGAGAATCGGTCACGGTAGGAGGCTGTGCCTGTCAGTACACGTGATTTGTACCCCACTCTGGGAGTGTTCTGAGAATAGCCCAGCATGCGAATGAACCTCTCAGCTGAGGGGTTTATACAGAGGTAAGCGAAGCGGGAGGAGACCACACAATGGCAGATCGCAGCTTGCGCGGCATGAGACTCGGGGGCCAAAGCCTCCAGAGTGAAGAGGGAGTCGTTTTCTCTCCGCGCATGACACACACATATCTTTGCAGCACCTGTGGCAAAGAGACCGACATGGTGTTCTCGGCTGAGGCCGAAGCGCCCGAGACCTGGGAATGCAAGTTCTGCAGCAATGAGGCCATTCTGATGGTCGGCTCAGAGCCTGTTGTGCTCGACCGTGCTGAGGCCAAGGTGCCTCGCAGTCACTGGGACATGCTTCTCGAGCGTCGCACCCGTGCCGAGCTCGAAGAGCTGCTGCAAGAGCGTCTCGACTACCTGCGGGCCCGTCGCGGCCAGCAGAAGATCGGCGCCTGAACGATTCACACACGACGCCCGCCCCTCAGCCTTCGCAGCTGCGGGGCGTTTGTCGTTAACGCCGGTCGAGCAGCTTCGCCGAACCCCGCTGGTTGAGTAGCTCCGCAGAACCCCGCTGGTTGAGTAGCTCCGTAGGAGCGTATCGAAACCACGCCGTGCGGGTTTCGATACGCGGCTGCGCCGCTACTCAACCGGCGCGGCCGGCTGCGCCGGTTGAGTAGCGGCGCGACGCGTACGACGGATGCGCCCGGCCGCCACCAGCGCAAGCACGAGCCCGGCGACACCGAGCCCCGAGACCAGCAGCTCGATGCCCTTGCCGAACAGAGTCGCCGGCGTGGTCGTCGTCGAGAGCGGAACATCGTCGACCATCGCACCGGGCTGGTAGGGCGCGATCGAGTCGATCGTCGAGCCGTCGGGTGCGATGATCGCGCTGTGGCCGACCGTCGAGATGTTGACCACACTGCGGCCCGTCTCGATGGCGCGCAGCCGCGCGATCGCGAGCTGCTGCAGGTTCTCGTCGGTCTGGCCGAAGTCGGCGTTGTTCGTCTGGGCGAGAATCACTTGAGCGCCGTCGTTAACCATCGACGAGACCGCCTGGTCGTCGGTGATGTCGAAGCAGATCGAGATGCCGGCAATGACGCCGTTCACGTTCATCACCGTGTCGGTGGTGCCCACCTGGTAGTCGCGGGTGACCATGTCGACGAGGCTCGGTGCCAGCGCGTGAAAGAACGAGCGCGCCGGCATGTACTCGGCGAACGGCACGGGGTGACGCTTGTCGTAGTAGTCGGCCACCTGCCCGTTCTCCCAGAGCAGCGACGTGTTGTATGACTTTCCATCGCGTTCGGCGATGGTGCCGACCACCAGCGGCGCCTTCATGATGCCGCTCACGAAGTCGAGGTCTTGGGCGGCCACCGCATTCGCCTCGGGGTCGACGTCAGAGGCGTTCTCGGGCCAGACCACCATGTCGACGCTCTGCCCCTCGAGCGCCAGCGTCTCGGTGATGTGCGCGTTGAGATTGTCACCCGCCTCGACGCGGTCGAGCAGGCCCGACTTCGTGTTGCCCTGCACCGCCGCAATGCGGGTGGTGCCCTGCGTCGGGGCCGCCCACGCCGGTATCACGAGCAGCGCAGCGGCCGCGGCCACCGCGAGCGTCACGCGCCCGACCGCGCTCGCCCGGCCCTCGCGCGCGAGCTGCAGTGCGAACGCGACGAACCAGACCAGGGCGAAGCTGAGCCCCGAGATGCCGAGGTAGGCCACGAGCGAAGCGAATGGGCCCTGAGACTGCGAGAACGCCACCCTGCCCCACGAGAATCCGCCCTCGGGCGCCACGGCGGTGATGGCTTCACGCGCGGTCCACAATCCGGCGACGACGACCGGCAGGATGCCCAGCCGCCCCAGCCTCGTCGGCCACACCGCATCGGCGTAGCGGTACACCACGCCGATCGCCACGGCGCCCGCCGCGAAGAACACGGCCTCGACGATCGCCAGGCCGAGCCACGGCACGGGCCCGAGGTACAGCGTCAGCCAGTAGATGAGCGAGCCCCAGAAGGTGATACCGCCGACCAGCCCCACGAGCAGCGCCCCGCCCCAGCTGCGGCCGACCAGGCCGAGCAGCAGCAGCGCCACACCGAGCAGGGTCAGGGGCCAGATATCGGTGCCGGGAAATCCGTCGGCCAGGGCCACGCCCGCGGCGACCGCCGTCAGGCAGGCGAGCCAGAGCGGCAGAATCGGTGCGGTCATGGCCGGCCGGGCATCCGCCAGTCGCGTGCCGAGCCGTGTCTTCGACAGACGTCGCAGCACCGAGCGGGGTACGTGCCCGTCGACGGCGGGGCGCGCGAGTTGCGTGGTCATAGTCAGTTTCTAGTGCCTCAGGCTGAGTGTCTCATGCGATCTGCTGCATCGGTTCGCGGGGTGGCTCAGGCGACCGACGAATAGGCGACGATGCCGCGTTTGACGAGGTCGAGCGCAGCGCGAGCCGTGGTGGCGACCTTCACATCGGGTAGGTTCTGCAACTGGTCGAGCAGGTCGATGGTCTGCTTGGTCCAGCGCACGAAATCGCCGGCCGCGAGGTCGGCGTCGAAGAGCACGGTGTCGAGGCTGGCGCCGCGCGCCCACTCGTTCATCGGTTTGGCGAGCCCCACCGAGAGGGGCGACGAGCCGGGCAGTCGGTGCCGCGTCTCGAGCTCCTGCAGGTCGTGCCAGAGCTCGTTGGTCTTCTCGAGCGCGCCTCGAAAGGGCCCGCGTGGAAGGAAACGCTCGGGAATCTCGCTCTCGTCACGACGCGGCTCGTACACCAGCGAGCAGGCCATCGCGGCGAGCCCGGCCGGGTCGAGGTTCGACCACACGCCACGCCGGATGCACTCCGCCACCAGCAGGTCACGCTCGCCGTAGATGCGCTTGAGGTTCTTGCCGGTGTCGGTGAGCGTGAGCTCGCCCTCAGCATCGGCGCTGAGGTACTCGAGCTGCAGCAGCACCTCGGTGATGCGGTCGAACACTTTCGCGATGGCTCCGGTGCGGTTGTTGATCTGGGCGACCAGGTGGTCGGTCTCGCGCTTCAGCCGATACCAGCGCTCGGCCCAGCGGGCGTGGTGCTCGCGGTCGGGGCAGTGATGCACCGGGTGCGCCTTCATGCGCC
This sequence comes from Subtercola sp. YIM 133946, assembly GCF_036553535.1. Lineage (NCBI taxonomy): Bacteria > Bacillati > Actinomycetota > Actinomycetes > Micrococcales > Microbacteriaceae > Subtercola > Subtercola sp. YIM 133946. The sequence goes on along the minus strand of NZ_JAZHPE010000051.1, from coordinate 234,026 downwards.
GGCGCAGCTCGGTGATCTTCTTCTGGCGGCTGTCGCGCTCGGCGCGCGACTGGATGTCGGCTCGGCCCGCACCCGATCGCTCGACGTCGCTCAGCTCACGCCGCAGCGCCGCGTACTCGCCGAAGTCGCCGAGGTGACAGGTCATCGCCTTCTCGTACCCGGCCAGTGTCTCCTCCTGCTGCCGCACCTTGCGGGCAAGGTCGACGACGGCCCGGTCGGCCTGGAACTGGGCGAACGACAGCTCGAGCGATTCCCTAGTTCGCAGCCGCCCGAACCGGTCGATCAGGTTGACGGCCATGTTGTAGGTCGGCTTGAAGCTCGAATTGAGCGGGTAGCTGCGCCGGGAGGCGAGCGAGGCGACCGCCTGCGGGTCGAGGCCGTCGCGCCACTGGATGACCGAGTGCCCCTCGACGTCGATGCCGCGTCGCCCGGCCCGGCCGGTGAGCTGGGTGTACTCCCCCGGCGTGATGGGCACGCGGCCTTCGCCGTTGAACTTCTCGAGGCTCTCGAGCACCACCGTTCGCGCCGGCATGTTGATGCCCAGCGCCAGGGTCTCGGTGGCGAAGACGACGCGAACCAGCTTCTTCTGGAAGAGCTCTTCGACGACCTCCTTGAACGCCGGCAGCAGCCCTGCGTGATGCGCCGCGACACCGCGTTCGAGGCCCTCGAGCCATTCCCAGTAGCCGAGCACGGCGAGGTCTTCGTCGAGCAGCGTGCGGCACCGCTCATCGACGATGTAGCGGATCTCTTCGCGCTCTTCGGCGGTGGTCAGCCGCACCCCGGCGCGCAGCACCTGTTTGACCGCCTGGTCGCAGCCGTTGCGGCTGAAGATGAAGAAGATGGCCGGCAGCAGGTTGTGCTCGTCGAGCAGGTCGGTGATCTCGGCCCTGTCCATGCGGGCGCTCTCGCTGATCTGCGGCCGGTAGCGCGACTTGCCGCCGCGCCCGCGGTTGTCGTTGCGGTTGCGCGAGACGGGGGCCCCGGCCGAGCGGGCGATGCGCATGAGTTCGGGGTTCACCCGACTGGTGGTGGCCTGGCCGGTGCCGTCGAACAGGTCGAGCAGCTTGTGGCGCACCAGCATGTGCTGGTCGAGCGGCACGGGCCGCTCTTCTGACACGATCACCTCGGTGTCGCCGCGCACGGCCTGCAACCAGTCGCCGAACTCCTCGGCGTTCGACACGGTCGCGCTCAGCGACACCATGCGCACCGACGAGGGCAGGTGGATGATCACTTCCTCCCACACTGCGCCGCGAAACCGGTCGGCGAGGTAGTGCACCTCGTCCATCACGACGAAGGCCAGGTTGCTGAGCAGGTCGGAGCCGGCGTAGAGCATGTTGCGCAGCACCTCTGTGGTCATCACCACGATGCGCGCCTGCGGGTTGATGTTGGTGTCACCGGTGAGCAGCCCCACGTCATCGGGCCCGTACTCGGCCACGAACTCCTGGAACTTCTGGTTGCTCAGGGCCTTGATCGGCGCGGTGTAGAACACCTTCGCCGATCGCTGCTTCATCGCCATGAACACCGCGAATTCGGCGACGATGGTCTTGCCGGCTCCGGTGGGGGCGGCCACGAGAACGCTGTTGCCCGCTTCGAGCAGGGTGCACGCCTCGACCTGAAACGGATCGAGATCGAACTTCAGCCCCTGGCGAAAGTCGTCGACGATCGGGCTGCCGACCTTCTTCTTGCTCAGCGCATACCGTTCGGCCGGAGAGAGAATGGCCTCCGACGCCATTACGGCACGACCAGTTCGGAGTCGAACTTCTCCTGCCGTTTCGCCTTGCGCCGGTCGTGCACCGAGGCGACGAGCGCCGCCGAGTAAAACAGCACGATCATCGGAATGGCCAGCAGGAACATCGAGAAGACATCGGCGGCCGGTGTCGCGATGGCCGTGAACAGGATGATCACGAGAATGGCGATGCGCCACGATTTCAGAATCGACTTCGCGCTCAGGATGCCGGCGAAGTTCAGCAGCACCAGCAGCACCGGCATCACGAAGGCGATACCGATGGCTATCACGAGCTTCAGCACGAACGAGTAGTAGGTCTGGGCGCTGATGATCGCCGTGGTGTCTTGCGGGGCGAACCCGGTGAGCAGCGACACCATGTGCGGCAGCACGTACCAGCCGGCGGCACAGCCCAGCAGGAACAGCGGGATGCTCGTGAGCACGAACCCGACGCCGTACTGCTTCTCTTTGCGCGTGAGCCCCGGAACGAGGAAGGCCCAGATCTGGTAGAGCCAGATGGGCGACGAGATGACCACACCGACGGTGATGGCGATCTGTAGGCGCAGGTCGAAGGCCTCGGAGATGTCGGTGAAGTTCAGTGACGCGACCCGGCCCTGCGAATCGACGATGGCACTGACGGGCGAGCTGAGGGCGACCAGGATCTGGTCGGAGAGCAGCCAGCCGACGATCGACCCGATGGCTATGCCGAGGATCGCCCGGAAGATGCGTTTACGAAACTCGACCAGATGCTCACCGAGCGACATTCTGCCGTCACGGTTCTTGGCATTCTTCTTGGGCCGGGTTTTAGGCTCTATTGCCACCGGCTGCAGACCCTCGGCGCTCAGGCTTTGGGCTGGGTGGTGTCGACCGGAACGCCGTTGAGGGTTGCCGTTGTCGGGGCCGGGGGCTGCTGGGCGGGCACGTAGCCGACCGGGGCCTGAGGCGCGGGTGCCTGGACGACGGTCGGCGCGGCGAGGGGCGCCGGGTCGGCGATGGTCGAAGCATTCTCGGCGTCGGCCTTCGGATCGTCGGTCTTCATGGTCTTGACTTCACTCTTGAAGATGCGCATCGACTGGCCGACGCTGCGGGCGAGACCGGGGAGCTTCGGAGCACCGAAAAGCAGGAGCACGATGGCGAGAATGACAATCAGGTGCCATCCCTGAAGGTTACCGAGCATGGGGCCACGTCCTTTGTCTGTAATCGGTTCGTACGAGAAGTTTACCCCGAAGGAGCACTTTCTCCCTGCGAACTTGCTTGCGGTCTTCTCTGCGCTGCTGGTATGCATCGCGTCGGCGAGAGACGGCGGGGTACCCCTCCAGAATAGCGTTGGGCAGATTCCGCTCGGGAGCCAACGCTGTTACGTTGTCGTTAACTTTGGCGATCTGGTCGCCCAACCGTGCAAGTTCGGCCAGAACAGCCGTCGCCTTGCGGAAGAGCCGGTACCCGGCGAGGGCGAGCATGCCGAACAGGCCGAGCGTCAGCCCGACCCAGATGACGACCCACGACCACCACGGCATACCCGAATCCTAGTCGTCGTACGCGGCCAGCGCGGTGGCCGCCCAGTCGTGCACGGCCCGCCGGGCATCGGGCGGGCCGACGACGCGCACCACCCCGGGCAGGCTCGCAACGAGTCGCTTCAGGCCGTGGATGTGCGCCACGCGCACCGTCACCTGGGTCAGCGCGCCGCGCGACACCTGTGGCTCGCCCTCGGCCAGGTACTCCCCCAGCAGCCCGATCGCGGCGGGCAGCACCTCGAGCACGACGCCCTGGGTCTCGCCCGACCCGTCGAACAGGCTGTCGGGCAACGAGAGGTCGCCGGGGCTGTAGGTGTTCGGGGCATCCGTCTGCGTGAGATCTGCCATGCGGTCGAGCCGGAAGGTGCGGATGCCCTGCCGGGTGTGGCACCAGCCGCGCAGGTACCAGTCTTCGTTGTTCGAGTCGATGCGCAGCGGATCGACGATGCGATGCTCGCGGTCGCCGCGCGAACTGACGTAGTCGAATTCGATCTGGGTGCCGGCCGCGACGGCCGAACGGATGACCAGCAGGCTGTCGCTCGCCTCTGACGGCGCCACGGCCACCTGGCTGGGCGCCTCGCTCGACCCGCGCGAGAGCTTGGCCATCAGCGACGACAGCACCGCGCTGTCGAGGGTCTCGGGCAGCGCCTGCAGGTACTGCAGTCCGGCGATGAGGGCCGCGGCCTCGCGCGCCGAGAAGCGCGGCGAGTCGTCGAGGGCCACCCGGTGGGTGATCTGAATCTCGTCGCTGTCTTCGAAGTCGTCCCACGCGATGTCGAACAGGTCGCCGTGCTGGTACTGCGCCGTCTCGCCCGGCACGCCCGACACGGCGATGAGGCGCACGGCCTCACGCACCTGCTCCTCGCTCACGTCGAAGTGGCGGGCGGCCTCGTTCACCGACACGCGGTCGCGATCGAGCAGGTAGGGCACGAGCGAGAGGAGGAAGGCGAGCTTGTCTTGAGCGTGCACGAACGAGGTGCGGTCAGACGGTCTCTGCGGCATGAACCCGTCCCTCCTCAGGTTGGTGCGTCGCGACGACGAGTTCGAGCCGCCTGCGCACGGCCTCGGCCAGCTCGGTCGGCGCCGTGACGAACACCTCTGGCCCGAAACCCGCGAGTTCGTCGGCGAGCAGGTGCAGGTCGGTGAAGTGCAGCGCGAGCATCCCGTCGCCCGCGCGCCGGCTGCCCCTTCGCTTCAGCAGCCGGGTCTCGGCGTCGGAGTTCGGGCGCACCCGCACCTCGGCCTCGTTGCGCCGCCAGATGGCGTCGAGCTGGGCGAGCGCGTTCTCGGCCGAGTGCTCTTCGACCACATCGAACGTGGTACGGGTGCGGGTGACCGGGCCGATGATGCGCGAGAGCAGGAAGGTGCGGGGCTCGCCCACGTTCTGGTCGATGCCGGTGACGTGCCAGCGCCCTTCGTGCTGCACGACGGCCAGCGGTGCGACCGTTCTCTCGCGCGGCGACAGATCGCCCGGCTTCAGGTACGAGAAGCGCACCAGCACGCGGCGGCTGAGGGCGTCGGTCAGGGGGTCGAAGGCGGCCTCTCGGGTGCGGATGCGCGGGGCATAGCCGAGTACAGGCTCGGTGGAGTCGACCCCGAGCGACTGCAGCTTGAGCAGCGCGTGCCGCGACTCACGCGACAGCGAACCCTCACGCCAGGCGAGCGCGGCGAGATTGAGCAGGGCGATCTCGTCAGACGAGAACGAGATGTCGGCGGGCAGGTCGTAGGCGCCCTTCGGTATGCGATAGCGCAGGTTGTGGTTGCTGCCGGGCTCGTCGAGCGGCTCGATGGTCTCGAGCGGCACGCCGAGTTCGCGGATGTCGTCTTTGTCGCGCTCGAACTGGCGCTCGAGGCTCGCGTTCTCACCCGAGAAGGCGTACTTCTGCCGATAGCCCTGAACGGTCGAGAGGATCTCGTTCTTCGTCAGCCCCGCATCGCTCGCAAGCAGCGCTAGCACGAGGCTGAAGAGCCGCTCTTCGACGGGAACAGGCGCTGCCCCGGTGCTGTCAGTACCCACCCCAGAATTCTACGGTGGGTGCCGTGCGAACCGGCACAATTGCGCTGACGGCGCACCGACCGGCGCGCCCGGTGCGCTACTGGGTCGAGGAGACGACCGGGGTGACGCCGAGCACGTCGACGACGTAGACAGTCGGGTCGCCGGTGGTCGAGCCGTCGGTGACCGTGGGCGGCACGATCGAGATGTACTGCGAACCGACGGTCTGGCCGACGAGGTCGGGCACCTTCGAACTGCCGTCGGATGCGGCGGTCACCTGGGTGGGCGATCCGTCGCTCCACGTCGAGCCGGTGACGGCCTTCGTGTTCCACGACACGGCCGTGTACTGTACCCAGACGCCGTCGCCGGCGGCGACGGTCGCCCCGTCGCCCCTCTTCAGCACCGCGGTCGAGGCGGTGGTCGGTACCGAGCCCGAGGGAATGGTGATGCCGGGGCGGCCGTCGGGGCCGAGCGCGACGCTCGGGAACCCCGCCTGCGCGGGCTGCACCGCACCGTCGGCGCGGGCCGGCAGGGCGCCCTTGACGTCGACGATCATGACGACCGAGTCGGTGGGGATGCCGCTGGTGCTCGAGGCCGGGTCGACCTCTTCGGACGGCGGAATGGCGATGGCGAGGCGCGAGCCCTCTGTGGCGCAGGTCAGCGCGGTGCGCAGGCCCGGCAGGTTGATCGACGAGACCGGGGCGATGACGTACGACGATCCGTCGAAGGGCGTCTTGCTGCTGATCGCACCGGTCGTTCCGTCGGCGAGGATGTAGTCGAGGCTGACGACGCCGCCGGCGGGAAGTGTGGCGCCGGTGCCCTTGATGAGTGTGGTCACCTGTGTGGTCTGCAGGTCGACGGGGGTGTTCACCGTCAGCGTGGGGGCGGTGCCGAACGTGCCGGCCGGGTTCTGCGGGTCGGTCGTGGCAGAGATGAGGTCTGAAGCGGCCCCGGCAGTCGCGGGCGGCGTGCATCCCGCGGCAGCGGAGTCTGAACTCGAGCTGCACCCGGCCAGGGCGACGAGCAGGCCGGTGGCCACGATGAGCGCGACAGACTTACGCACGGATCCTCAATTCACAGATGTCGGGCCACAGACGCGTCGGCCGGTGGTACAGAACGGCTCGCAGACGGAGCGCGCCTATTCTAATCGATCGGATTCTGCAGGCTCGTTCGCCGCCTGCTCGCGCTGCCTGGCGACGGCGCCACCCGCACCGGCCTGCCGCACGCGTTTGCGCAGGCTCTTCGGGCTGATGCCGCGTTCGCCGAGGGCGCCCGGGGTCCACGCCTCGACGTCGTCGTCGGAGTACTCGGATTTCGACGCGCGACGCTTCAACTCGGGCAGAACGGCACCGGGGGCGAGCCGGCGCGCGGTGACGAGAAAGCCGGTATGGCCGATCATCCGGTGGTCTGGCCGCACCGCGAGGCCCTCGACGTGCCAGGTGCGCACCATCGTCTCGCTCGGGTCGGGGTTGGTGAAGAGGCCGGTGCTGCGAATGGTCTCGGTGACCCGCGAGAGCTGTGTGACGGTGGCGACGTAGCAGAGCACGATTCCCCCGGGGCGCAGTGCGGCGGCCACCGCATCGATGCATTCCCAGGGCGCGAGCATGTCAAGAATCACACGATCGACGCTGTGATCGGGGTGGATGCTCGGCAGAGCCTCAGCCAGATCGCCGACTGTGACGCTCCAGCTGTCGGGGTCGTAGCCGAGGAACGAGGCCACGTTCTCGCGGGCGATCGCCGCGAACTCCTCGCGCCGTTCGAACGACGAGAGCCGCCCCTCGGCGCCGAGCGCCCGCAGCAGCCAGAGCGAGAGGGCGCCAGAACCGACACCGGCCTCGACCACGGTCGCGCCGGGGAACACGTCTGCCTGGGCGAGAATCTGCGCGGCGTCTTTGGGATAGATGATGGCGGCGCCGCGCGGCATGGCCATGACGAAGTCGGTGAGCAGCGGCCGCAGCGCGAGATATTCGACACCCACCGAGTTGGCGACCACGGTGCCGTCGGGCTGCCCGATCAGGTCGTCGTGAGCGATGAAGCCGTGGTGGGTGTGGAAGGCGGCACCCGGCTCGAGGCTGATGCTGTTGAGCTTGCCCTTCGGCCCGGTCAGCTGCACGCGGTCGCCGGCGCGGAACGGCCCGCTGAAGATGCTGTTCACGCGAGTGCGCCGTTCGAGCCGGTGCGGCTGACCGCGCCGCGGGCATCGGCGAAGGCACCCACGAGGTCGGCGACCGAGCGGCCGGCCAGCGTCGGCCAGAGCACGTCGGCGGGGCTGTCGTCGAGATCGAGCATGTGCGGCACGCCGATGGTCACGACGCCGGCCGCGGCTGCCGCGGCGACGCCGGTTGTCGAGTCTTCGATGGCCAGGCAGTCGGCCGGGGCGACCCCCAGCTCGACCGCGGCGAGCAGGTACGCCTCGGGGTCGGGCTTCGCGTTGGCGACCCGGTCGCCCGAGACGACGACGTCGAAGGCGTCGAACGGGATGAACGAGCGCACGTGCTCGGCCATGCGGCCGATCGACATGGTCACCATGGCGGTCGGGATGCCCGCCTCGCGAATCGCGAGCAGCAACTCCTTCGCGCCCGGCCGCCACGGCACGCTCACGCTGATCTGCTGCATGACCTGGTCGCTGAGCAGCGCCACGATCGCGTCTTCGGTCAGCTGCACGCCGTGTCGCTGCATGGTCTGGGCGGTGCGCCAGAGCCCCGAACCGACCAGGTCCATCGCCTCGTCGTGGCTCCAGGTGCCGCCGTACGATTCGATCAGGGCGGTCTGTGCGCTCATCCAATAGGGCTCGGTGTCGACGAGTGTGCCGTCGAGGTCCCAGAGTACGGCGGCAGGATACAGTTCGGTCACGGGATGCCAGCCTACCGGCACACTCACCGCCCGGCGGGTGCCGCGACGGCCTATCCTTGAACAATCCGCACGGCGAGAGTCGCTCGCAACGGGCAAGCAACCCAGAGGTTTATCACAACGGTGGCACACGGAAACGACGCGCACGACGACCAGGCGCACGGCAACGACGCGCACGACGACCGAGCGCGTGCGAACGATGCGCACGAGGCGCACGCGAACGAGGCGCACGGCAGGGCATTCCTGAACGGGCGGTTGATGATCGTCGCCTTCGAGGGCTGGAACGACGCCGGAGAGGCGGCCACCGGTGCCGTGCGCATGGTGAAAGACGAACTGGAGCTGGCCCTGGTCGCCGACATCGACTCCGAAGACTACTTCGACTACCAGTTCAACCGCCCCACCAGCGAGTTCGACGACGACGGCCACCGCATCCTCGTCTGGCCTACGGCCACGATCCACGGGCCGGCCGCCGGCGCCGAGGGCAACGTCTTCCTACTCATCGGCACCGAGCCCTCCCGCGGGTGGAAGCAGTTCACCAGCGAGGTGCTGAACGTGGCCGTCGACTCCGGTGTCTCGGGCATGGTCTTCCTCGGCGCCATGCTGGCAGACGTGCCGCACACCCGCCCCATCAGCGTCTACTCCACGAGCGAGAACCTGACCGTGCGCACCGAACTCGACCTCGAGCGCAGCACCTACGAGGGGCCGGTCGGCATTCTCAGCGTGCTCGCCGACGCGGCCGAGCAGGCGGGCATCCCGACCGTCACCATGTGGGCGTCGGTGCCGCACTACGTTCACAACGCACCCTCGCCGAAAGCCACACTGGCACTCATCGAGAAGCTCGAGGGCCTTGTCGGCTTCAGCATTCCGCGCGGCGAACTCGTCGAAGAGGCCGCCGCGTGGGAGACGGGCATCGATTCGCTCGCGGGCGAAGACGACGAGATGGCCTCATACATCCAGCAGCTCGAACAGGCCAGAGACACCGTCGACTCGCCCGAGGCGAGCGGCGAGGCCATCGCGCAGGAGTTCGAGCGCTACCTGCGCAAGCGCGGCGACGGTCCGGCCGCGCCGGGCGCCGCCGGTTCGAACGAGCCCTGGCGCCCCCGCGACTGACTTAAGGGTCGGCGGGGCCGGCGGGGTCGGCGGGGCCGACGGGCCAGCGGGCTAGCGGGCGTGCGTACGCCGCAGCAGGCGTGTCGGTGCCCACCAAATGGGCCGAGCCCACCAGACGGGCCGAGCCCACCAGACGGGCCGGCGCCCAGCAGACGGGCCGACGAGTCGAGCCGTCAGGCGGCGTCGTCGAGACGGATGCCCAGCAGGGCATCCAGGGCCGCGATGAGCAGCGGTGCCACCGCGCCGCCCTCGGCGAACCAGGCGTCGAGGTCGGCCAGGGCGCCCGGGGTGTCGAGGTCGTCGGCCAGGCGGCCCCGCAGGCGTTCGAGCAGGGCCAGGGCACCCGGGTCGTCGGCGTCGGTGCGGGGTGCGCCGTTCCACGCATCGAGACGAGCGGATGCCCGGGCGAGGTCGTCGTCGACGTACTCCCAGTCGCTGCGGTAGTGGTGCGCCAGCAGGGCGAGCCGGATGAGCCGGGCATCCACGCCCGCCTCGGTGAGCCTCGAGACGAGCACGAGGTTGCCAAGCGACTTGCTCATCTTCTCGCCCTCGTAGGCCACCATGCCGGTGTGGGCATGGATACTCGCGAACGGCATTCCGGTCAGGGCCGTGGCGTGCGCCGCGCTGAACTCGTGGTGCGGAAAGACGAGGTCGCCGCCGCCGCCCTGCACCGCGAACCCGGTGCCGAGGTGCTGCAGTGCGATCACCGTGCACTCGAGGTGCCAGCCGGGTCGCCCGGCACCGATGCCAGCAGGCCACGACGGTTCGCCCGAGCGGGCGACGCGCCAGAGCAGCGGGTCGAGCGGGTCGCGCTTGCCGGCCCGGTCGGGGTCTCCCCCGCGCTGGGCGAACAGGTCGAGCATCGTCGCCCGGTCGTACCGGCTCTCGAAACCGAGATACCACGAGGTGGCCTCGGCGGCGCGGGCCGAATCGAAGTAGAGGTCGAGGTCGCCCGCGTTCTCGGCGTCGGGCGTCGGCACGCCGTAGGCGAAGCCGAGTTCGAGCAGCTCGGCCGCGGCCGACGCGATCTGGTCGATCACTTCGGTGACGGCGATGTAGTTCTGCGGGGCGATGATGCGAAGCGCCACCATGTCGCCGCGGAACAGGTCGGTCTGCGACGCGGCGAGCTCGCGCCAGTCGACACCGGTCGCCGTCGCACGCTCGAGCAGCGGGTCGTCGATGTCTGTGACGTTCTGGGCGTAGTTCAGGGTGAGGCCGGCATCGAGCCAGAGTCGGTTCAGCGTGTCGAAGGCGAGGTAGGTCGCCGCGTGGCCGAGGTGCGTGGCGTCGTAGGGCGTGATGCCGCAGACATAGAGGCCGGCGCGATCGTCAGCACCCACGCTCGTGGTCTCGACGAGGCCGGTGGCCTGGTTGAACAGCCGCGGCAGGGGGCCTTCGCCCGGCAGCGTGGGAACGTCGGGAGAGCGCCAGGAATGCACTACGTAACTCTAACCGGGTCTCGATACGTGACTTCGCCTCTACTCGACCGGCGCCCGGCCGGTTGAGTAGCGCGAAGCGCGTATCGAAACCCGCCCCCCGCCGGTTGAGTAGCGCGAAGCGCGTATCGAAACCCGCTCCCCCGACCCGCTCAGGCCGCGATCGTGTTCGTGAGCAGCAGCACAGCCACGACGACGCCGAGAACGATGCGGTAGATCACGAACGGCGTGAAGCTGTGGCGTGAGATGTAGTTCATGAAGAAGGCGATCACGACGAGGCCGACGGCGAACGAGACGATGGTGGCGGCGAGGGTGTCGACCCCGTTGAAGATCTCGGGCGTGCATCCGGTCGACGACGCGAGCGCCGCGGTGCACGGGTCTTTGATCGACTTGTAGAGCTGGAAGAACCCGCTGCCGAACACGGCGGGCATCGCGAGCAGGAAGGAGTAGCGCGCCGCCGCCTTGCGCTCGTAGCCCATGAAGAGGCCGGCCGTGATGGTGCCGCCTGAGCGCGAGACGCCGGGGATGAGCGCCAGGGCCTGCGCGAAGCCGTAGATGATGCCGTGCGGGTACGTCAGGTCTTTCAGCCGGCGCTTCTTGCTGCCCACGTGATCGGCGACACCCAGCAGGATGCCGAACACGATCAGGGTGAACACCACGATCCAGAGCGACCGGAGGACCGTCTCGATCTGGTCTTGGAACGCGACGCCGAGCACGATGATCGGCACGCTGCCGATGATGATCAGCCAGCCCATGCGGGCGTCGGGGTCGTTGCGCGGAATGCGGCCGACGAGCGACCGGGCCCACTTCGAGATGATGCGCACCACGTCGCGCCAGAAGAAGACCAGCACGGCGGCCTCGGTGCCGAGTTGGATGATCGCGGTGAATGCCGCACCCGGGTCGCCGCCGGTGCCGATCAGCTCCCCCACGATCTTGATGTGGGCGCTCGACGAGATCGGCAGAAACTCGGTGAGCCCCTGCACGAGGCCGAGGATGATGGCTTGGAAGAACTCCATGTAGTTACTTTCGGTCGGTCGGGTAGGGCCGAGGTCGGGTCAGTACCGAAGCAGCAGGTCGGTCAGAACATCTGTGCCAAACACTAGTGCGTCGAGCGGCACCCGCTCGTCGACACCGTGGAACAGCGCCGGAAAATCGAGGTCGGCCGGCAGCTGCAGCGGCGCGAAACCGTAGCCCCTGATGCCGAGCAGGCTGAGCGCCTTGTTGTCGGTGCCGGCTGAGAGCAGGTAGGGCAGAACCTCAGCCCCGGGGTCGTACCGGTGCAGGCTCGACACCATCTGGTCGACCAGCGGGCCCTCGAAGGCCGTCTCGAGCCCGACGTCTTCGTGCATCACCTCGATCTCGATGTCGTCGCCGGCGAGTTCGCGGATGCGCGCCATCACCTCGACCTCGTCGCCGGGCAGCACCCGAACATCGATCATGGCCTCGGCGCGGTCGGGAATGACGTTCACCTTGTAGCCGCCGCTCAGCAGCGTGGGGTTGGTGACCGTGCGCAGGGTGGCCGAGATGAAGCGCGACGCGGTACCGGTGGCGATCGCCAGCTCTTCGGCTGACACCTGCGTGGGGTCGTGCCCGAGAATCTCGGCCACCCGGTCGAGCAACTCGCGGGTGGTCTTCGTGAGCTTGACCGGCCACTCCTGGCTGCCGATGCGGGCTACGGCCGCCGCGAGCCGGGTGATCGCGTTCTCGGTGTTGATCTGCGAGCCGTGCCCGGCTCGGCCGTGAGCGATGAGCTTGAGCCAGATGAGGGCCTTCTCGCCGGTCTGCACGAGGTACGCCCGCCTGCCGTCGAGGTCGATCGAGTAGCCGCCGACCTCGCTGATGGCCTCGGTGGCGCCCTCGAAGACCTCCGGATGCTCACGCACCATGTAGTGCGACCCGAACACTCCCCCGGCCTCCTCATCGGCGAAGAACGCGATGACGAGGTCGCGCGCCGGCTGCCGCCCGCTGCCCAGGATCTCGCCGAGCGCGGTGAGGATCATGGCGTCCATGTTCTTCATGTCGACGGCTCCCCGGCCCCACACCATTCCGTCGCGGATGTCGCCGCCGAAGGGGTCGACCGACCAGTCGTCGGCGATGGCCGGAACGACGTCGAGGTGTCCGTGCACGACGAGGGCCGGGGCATCCGGATTCGCGCCCTCGACCCGGGCGATGACGCTGGTGCGGGTGGGTGCCGAGTCGAAGAGCTGCGGCTTCAGACCCAGCGCCGCGAGCTCGTTCTCGACGTACTCTGCGGCGATGGTCTCGCCGTTCGACTTGCCGTCGCCGTAGTTGCTCGTGTCGAACCTGATCAGGTCGCGCGTGATGCGGGCTGTTCGGTCAAGGGGATTCGAAGCTGGCGACGTCATGCCTTCACGCTACCTGCAGCCCGGGCCATGGGCGTGCGTTCGGGGGGCTCGTGTTCCGTGCTATCGTCTTACCTTGTTGTTGCAGCAGTGCGACAATGAGAGACACCTGTCCGGGTGGCGGAAATGGTAGACGCGCTAGCTTGAGGTGCTAGTGCCCGTATAGGGCGTAGGGGTTCAAGTCCCCTTTCGGACACCGCAGAGACAACGGGATTGCGTACGGGAATGACACCCGAAACGCAATCCCGTTCTTCATTTGCCCCAAGCTGGGGTAGTGTTTAACAAGAAGTTGCTGTGCCTCGCAGTTCTGAATGCTCGCGGCCAAGCCCCGTTGCCCATTGCGCTTGAAAGATGGATGACAGGCACCGCGCTATCAGGGCCCCGCAGTGGGGTCCGAATAGAACGCTCCTGGAGGAGTTTTAACATGGCAATTGGTACCGTCAAATGGTTTAACGCTGAAAAAGGCTTCGGCTTCATCGCTCCCGAGGATGGCAGCCCCGACGTCTTCGCCCACTACTCGGCGATCGCTTCGAACGGCTACAAGTCGCTCGACGAGAACCAGCGCGTCGAGTTCGACGTGACTCAGGGCCCGAAGGGCCCGCAGGCGGAGAACATCCGTAGCCTGTAATACTGGCTCGTCGAATCTTTGATTCGACATCGCTCAGTTTTAGAAGCGCACGCGCTTCTAAAACTGGATGATGAAGCTCGTTGAAATGCCCTCCGCTTCGGCGGGGGGCATTTCGCTTTATGCCCGGCAGAAAATGGCGGGCATTTTCCTGCTTAAGCTGGTGATATGAGTGACGCAGCCGGAACGAGCCCCGAGAACCCCATCGACAACGACGCCGAGTGGGTGAAGAAGCAGATCGAGGAGTACCTCGCGACCGATGGTGAGAAGCCGACGTTCAAGGGCGGCGCTCCCCTCGTGCTGCTCACCACGCAGGGCCGCACGTCGGGCGAGTGGCGCCGTACGTGCCTGATCGGCGCCGAAGACGAGGGCCGCCAGATTCTCGTCGCCTCCCTCGGCGGTGCCCCCAAACACCCGGCGTGGTACCTCAACCTGCAGGCGAACCCCGAGGTCGTCGTGCAGAACAAGGGCGCGATCATCCGCGGCACCGCCCGCACCGCCACCGCGGAAGAGAAGCCCGCCCTCTGGGCGAAGATGGTCAGCCTCTACCCCGACTACGCCGACTACCAGACCAAAACCGACCGCGAGATCCCTGTCGTCATCGTCGACCCCATCGTCTGACGTTCCACGCCCCGCAAACGCACCCTTTCGGCATAACCGCCTCGTTTCGAAGGGGCGCCCTTCTGCCGAAAGGGTGCGGATGCTCGACCCGACGGCCTGAGGGTCAGAAGCCGGTGGGGGTGTGTGGGGTGTAGGGGGCCTCGAGGGCTGCAAGCTCGTCGGAAGTGAGGGTGAGGGCGAGGGAGGCGACGGCGTCGTCGAGGTGCTGCGTCTTGGTGGCGCCCACGATCGGCGAGGTGACGGCCGGCTGCTGGCGCACCCAGGCGAGGGCGACCTGGGCACGCGACACGCCGCGGGCCGCCGCGACGGAGGCGACGGCATCCACCACGGCGTGGTCGGACTGCTCGGTACCCGCGTAGACCTTCGCGCTGACCTTGTCGGTGTCGTCGCGGAAGGTGCTCTCGCCCCAGGGCCGGGTGAGGCGGCCGCGGGCCAGCGGACTCCACGGCAGCACGCCGACGCCCTGGTCGAGGCAGAACGGATGCATCTCGCGCTCTTCTTCGCGCTGGATCAGGTTGTAGTGGTCTTGCATCGAGACGAAGCGCGTGAAGCCGTTCAGGTCGGCCGTGTACTGGGCCTTGGCGAACTGCCAGGCGAACATGGATGACGCACCGATGTAGCGCGCCTTACCGGACTTCACGACGTCGTGCAGCGCCTCCATGGTCTCTTCGATGGGCGTCGAGTCGTCCCACCGGTGAATCTGGTACAGATCGACGTAGTCGGTGCCGAGGCGGCGGAGGCTCGCATCGATCTGGTTCATGATGTGCACACGTGAGAGCCCGCGGCCGTTCGGCCCGGGCCGCATCGGCATGAAGACCTTGGTGGCCAGAACGATCTCCTCGCGGCGGGCGAAGTCGGCCAGCGCTCGCCCGACGATCTCTTCGCTCGTGCCGTCGGAGTACGAGTTGGCGGTGTCGAAGGTGGTGATGCCCGCCTCCAGCGCCTTCTGGATGAATGGGCGCGACGTCTCCTCGTCGAGCGACCATTCGTGCGTGCCGCGGTCGGGAACGCCGTAGCTCATGCAGCCGAGCGTGATCGCCGACACCTCGAGCCCGCTGCTGCCCAGTTTCACATATTCCATGGTGCGCTCCTTCGATTCGGCATGGTCAGTGCCCCGACCCGATCCACTTTCGTACCAGTGCGATTCTCGCCTGCAGCTGCGTCACGCTCGCCTGCGCCACCGCCGGCCCCCCGCACACGCGGCGCAACTCGGCGTGGATGAGCCCGTGCGGCTCGCCCGACGTCTTCGCCCAGATGCCCACCACGCTGTTCAGCAGCGACCGCTGCTCTTTCAACGTTCGGTAGAGCGGGGCCGCCGGTGCGGCATCCGGATTCTCGACCACGGGCGCCACATACCCCGGCTCGTGCTTGCGGCGGGCCTGCCGGTGCTGGCGGTGCTGCAGCAGCTCGCGCACCTGGTCGGGTTCGAGCAGGCCCGGGATGCCGATGAAGTCGAGTTCTTCGTCACTGCCGACGATCGCCTCGGCACCGAACTCGGTGTTCTCGTAGACCACGCGGTCGAAGGTGGCGTGCGACGAGATGGGTTCGAAGCTGAACTCCTGCTGCAGGGCGTCGGAGGCCTTCTCCTGCCGGTTGGCGGCATCCATCATGTCTTCTTCGGGGGCGAACATGTCGACCTCGGGGTCGCCGGTCTCCCGGCGGTCGAGGGCGTGGTCGCGCTCGAGCTCCATCGCGCCGGCCAGCGCCATCAACGACGGCACGTTCGGCAGGAAGATGGAGGCCGTCTCTCCGCGACGCCGGGCCCGCACGAAACGGCCGATGGCCTGTGCGAAGTAGAGCGGGGTGGCCGCCGAGGTGGCGTAGACGCCGACCGAGAGCCGCGGAATGTCGACGCCCTCTGACACCATGCGCACCGCGACCATCCACCGGCGCGACGAGTTCGAGAACTCCTCGATGCGGTCGCTGGCCTCCTTCTCGTCGGAGAGCACGACGGTCACCGGCTGCCCCGAGATCGATTCGAGCAGCTCGGCGTAGGCGCGGGCCGCATAGTGGTCGGTCGCGATGACGAGGCCACCGGCATCCGGAATCGAGTGCCGCACCTCGCTCAGCCGGCGGTCGGCCGCTTCGAGCACCGACGGTATCCACTCGCCCTTCGGGTCGAGCGCGGTTCGCCAGGCCTGCGAGGTGATGTCTTTGGTGTTGCCCTCGCCGAGCCGGGCCTCCATCTCTTCGCCCGCCCCGTCGCGCCAGCGCATGTGGCCGGCGTACACCATGAAGAGCACGGGGCGAACGACGCCGTCGGCGAGGGCGCGGCCGTAGCCGTAGTTGTAGTCGGTCTGCGACAGGCGGATGCCGTGCTCGTCGGGCAGGTACGCCACGAACGGAATCGGTGCCGTGTCTGACCGGAAGGGCGTGCCCGTCAGCGAGAGCCGCCGGGTCGCCGGCTCGAAGGCTTCACGGATGGCGTCGCCCCAGCTGAGCGCGTCGCCGCCGTGGTGCACCTCGTCGAGAATGACGAGCGTGCGGCCGCTAAGGGTGATGTCGCGGTGCAGTTCGGCGCGCACCGCCACCTGGGCGTAGGTC
Source organism: Subtercola sp. YIM 133946 (assembly GCF_036553535.1). NCBI lineage: Bacteria > Bacillati > Actinomycetota > Actinomycetes > Micrococcales > Microbacteriaceae > Subtercola > Subtercola sp. YIM 133946. The sequence continues at coordinate 217,247 of NZ_JAZHPE010000051.1, read as the reverse complement.
ACCGCGACGCCGTGATAGTGCCGCGCGTGGCGCCCGTGGCTGTTCTTGAACATGGGGTCGAGCCGGATGCCCGCCCGATCGGCCGCATCGGCCCACTGCTTCTTCAGGTGTTCGGTGGGCGCGACGACGGTGATGCGGTCGATGGTGTTGCGGGCGAGCAGCTCGGCGGCGAGCCGCAGCGCGAACGTGGTCTTTCCGGCGCCGGGGGTGGCCGCGGCGAGGAAGTCGCGCGGCTCGTGCTCGAAGTACGCCGTCAGCGCCTCTGACTGCCAGGCCCGCAGCTTTCCGGCCGTTCCCCACGCCGCGCGCTCGGGAAAGGAGGGCGAGAGGTGCTCGGCCGCGCTCGTTCCGATGGGCGGCTTGGAGGAGGGCAGAATAGTCACTTCGAAAGACCTTACCCGCTGTTCGAGCGGCTCGCCCAAGCGGCGGGGTGCGGTGCTGTTCTCGTCGGCAGCGGTGGCCTGTGCCGCTGCGGCGGACCCTCCAGTCATGTCTGATTTCCGCTAGGAGAGTGGATGCCCGCCCGGCAGAATAGACGCATGCACTCCCCCGACGACCCGGTGTTCAAGCGACGCTACCGGGCCATGAAGGCCAAAGACGCCCGCTTCGACGGCCAGTTCATCACCGGGGTGCACTCGACCGGCATCTACTGCCGCCCGAGCTGCCCCGCCCGAACACCGAACCCGCAGAACGTGTCGTTCTACCTCACGGCGGCCGCCGCGCACGAAGCGGGGCTGCGCGCCTGCAAGCGCTGTTTTCCCGACGCTGTTCCGGGTTCGCCCGAGTGGAATCTGCGCGACGACCTCTCGGCCCGCGCGATGCGCCTCATCGACGACGGGGTCGTCGATCGCGAGGGTGTCGATGGCCTGGCGCACCGCCTCGGCTACACGCCCCGGCATCTGACGCGCGTGCTGACCGCCGAGCTCGGGGCGGGCCCGCAGGCGCTCGCCCGGGCACACCGGGCGCAGAGCGCACGCGTGCTGCTGCAGAGCACCGAGCTGCCGGTGACGCAGGTGGTGTTCGCGAGCGGCTTCTCGAGTGTGCGTGCCTTCAACGACACCATCTCGGCGGTCTACGAGACGTCGCCGTCAGCGCTGCGCGAGAAGGCACGGGCAGCCCACCGACTCCTGCCCGGCGAGCGCGACGCCGGAGTGGTCACGATCACGCTGCCCGCCAGGGCGCCCTTCGACGGTGCCGGGGTGATCGACTTTCTGGCGCACCGCGCCGTTCCGGGCGTCGAGACGGTGGTCGATGGCGTCTATCGGCGGGGGCTGCTGCTGCCGCACGGCCAGGCCCTGGTCTCGCTCGAGGTTCGCGGTGACAGCGTGGTGTGCAGGGCGCGGTTGCAGAACCTCTCTGACCTCTCGACTCTGGCCGCGCGGGTTCGGCGGCTGTTCGACCTCGACGCCGACGCCGAGGCGATCGACGAAGCCCTGCGTGAGGTGGCGGAGCTGTGTCGTTCGGTCGACGCGGTGCCGGGCATCCGGGTGCCGGGCGCGACAGAGCCGCACGAGATCGTCTTTCGGGCGCTGGTCGGCCAGCAGGTGTCGACGAAGGCGGCGCGCACCGTTCTGGGGCACCTGGCCGCCGAGCTCGGCGAGCCTCTCGCGTTCGGCGACGAGGCGACGACCACGCTGTTTCCGACCGCCGCCCAGATCGCCGAGGGTGGCCGCGCGGTGCTGCGCGGGCCGGCGAAGCGCATCGACACGATCATTCGGGTGGCCGAGGCGCTCGCGTCGGGCGAACTCGTGGTCGACGTGGGCGTAGCGCAGGCGCAGCTGACCGCCGACCTCGTGGCGCTGCCTGGCATCGGAGACTGGACCGCCGGCTACGTGGCGATGCGCGTGCTCGGCGCGCCCGACGTGCTGCTCGACGGCGACCTGGCCATCAGGGCGGGCGCCGGGCGCCTCGGGCTGCCGTCGGGCCGGCGCGAGCTCGCCCGGTTCGCCGAGCGGCTGTCGCCGTGGCGCAGCTACGCCGGCATGCACCTCTGGCGTGCGGCCCAGCCGGGTACATCACCCGCGGCGCGCTCGTAGGCCGTGGCAGCCACGCCCGACGATCACCCGCGGCGCGCTCGTAGCTGTGACAGCCGCGCCTGGCCGACCACCCGCGGCGCGGTCGTAGGCTGGAAGGGTGATTTCGAAGGAGGATCGACCGTGACCGAACCGCATCCGTGGCGTCGTTATGTGGCGCTCGGCGACTCGTTCACCGAGGGGATCGGTGACCCCGAGCCGGCCAGCACCGGCGGGTTCCGGGGCTGGGCCGACCGCGTGGCCGAGGTTCTGAGTGCCCAGGTCGACGGCGACTTCTCGTACGCGAACCTGGCGATTCGCGGGCGTCTCATGCGCCAGATCCTCGACGAGCAGATCGAGCCCGCGCTCGAGCTGAAACCCGACCTCATCACGATCTCGGCGGGCGGCAACGACGTCATCAGGCCCGGCACCGACCCCGACGCGATCGCCACCCGGTTCGATGCGGGCATCGCCGAACTGAAGCGCGACGGCGCCACGATCGTCATCTTCACCGGTACCGACGTGGGCTTCTCGCCGGTGTTCCGCAGTATTCGCGGAAAGGTGGCGATCTACAACGAGAACATCCGCTCGATCGCCAAGCGCCACGACCTCATCGTGGCCGACCAGTGGGGCCTGGCATCCATTCAAGACCCCGGTTTCTGGGCGCCCGACCGCCTGCACCTGAACTCGTACGGTCACCACGAGGTCGCTCGCATGGTGCTCGATGCGCTGAACGTGCCGAACGACCTGCAGCCGAATTCGCCCGAACCGCTGCCGGTGGCCAGCTGGCGCCAGGCGCGTGCCGGCGACCTGGTGTGGGCACGCGAGTACTTCGTGCCGTGGGTGCTGCGGCGGGTGCGGCACCAGTCGTCGGGCGACGGCGTTCTGCCGAAGAGGCCGGATGCCCTGCCGATCGACTACGCCCTCACCCCGCCGGTCGCCGCCGACTGACCGTCACGCGCCGAGCTTCAGCAGTGTGAGATTGTCGGAGTCGTAGAGAACGGTGTAACCGTCGGCGATGTCTTCGCTGAGAATCACGCGTTGCTGCAGCGCCGACGTCGGAAAGTCGTCACCCTTGCTCGTGTCGGCCACGATGTACTGCGGCCGGGCGGCCAGCCCCGCGAGGGTGGCGAAGGCGGGCACGTCGCCTGCCGAGGCGTCGTCGAGACGACCGAACAGGGTGACGGTGTCTCGACTGGTCAGCTGGGCCGCGAGAGTGTTCGAGGCGGCGACGGTCACCCCCGACGGAATGCGGGCGAGCAGGCTGCGCTCGGCATCCTGACGCGGGGTGTCGGCCCAGAGCGTGGGGCTCAGCGGCTGCGTCAGCGGCGAGAAGGCGAGCAGGATGCCCGTGGCCAGCGCGCTCGCCCCGACGAACACTCGGCGCCACTGCCGCGCCCGCACTCGCGTCAGGGCCTCGACGAAGGCGGCGAACACGATCGGCATCAGCACGGCGCTGTAGTGGTAGTCGGTGCCCCAATAGGCCGGATCGCTCGAGGCGAACCGCCAGAGCAGTGTCGGAACCGCCACCAGCACCAGCGGAGACCGCACCGCGAGAAACGCTGTCGGCACCAGCAGGAGCACGAGGGTGAGCAGCTTCGTGTCGGGCGTGAAGAAGGTGAGCAGCTAGCTCAGCGGGTCGGCCGTGACGACGCGGCCGGTGTAGGCGTCGGTTCCGCCGGTGTTGAACGCCGGAATGATCACGAGCATCTCGACCGCGCTCGCGGCGACGCCGAACGCGGCCGCGAGCAGCGCCCAGCGGCGGAGGCGGCGGGCGGCTGGTGGTGCGGATGCCGGGGTGGTTGCCGGGGTGGTTGCGGGCGGCACGGGCGGCACGGGCGAGGTGGGCGAGGTGGGCGAGATGGGTGAGATGGGCGAGGCGGGCGACGCCGGAATGGCGGACTGCGCCGGTTGTTTCGGCGACGTCGAACCCGAGCGCGCGCACCACGCCACGAGCAGCGCGATCGCGGCCAGGGTGAGCCCCAGGTCTTCCTTCACCAGCATCAGCGGCAGCGCCCACAGCAGGGCCGAACGCAGGCGGTTCTGGCCGAGGGCGGCGAGGCTGAACGCCACCAGCGGCACGGCGAACACCACCTCGTGGAAGTCGAACACGACGGCGCTCGCGATGCCCCACGAGAGTCCATAGCCGACCGCGACCACGGCGGCGGTCCGCCGGCCGAGGCGCCGTGCCGCCCAGAGGGTGAGCGGCACCGCGCCGACCGCCAGCAGCGCAGACTGCGCGAGCAGCAGCGTCTCGGCAGCCGGGAACACGGCGTAGACCGGAGCGAGCGTCGCGAGGATGGGCGAAAAGTGGTCGCCCAGCAGCGACGCCCCCGCGCCCTCGAGCACGGCGATAGGAGGCTGCCCGGCAGCGTAGTTGCGGATTCCCTGCTCGAAGATGCCGAGGTCGTAGCCGGTCGTCAGCAGCTGCTGCTGCCGCTGCACCGCGAGCACGCTGTAGACGGTGAAGAACACGGCCGCGAGACTCCACGCGAGCAGCGCGTCACGGTGTCGCGGTGGGACCGCGCGTCGGCGGCCGGCCGACCGGCGTGCTGCCGGCCGCAGTGGTCGACGCGGGCGGGGTGGCGCGGGCGGGTGTCGTACGGCGACGGCCGCCGCACCCGTGGTCGCGGTTGCAGTGGTCGCAGTGGAAGCAGCCGCGGTCGCGGTGGTGGCAGCGGCAGCGGAAGCAGCTGCGGTCGCGGTGGTGGCAGCGGCAGCGGTCGCCGCAGTGGCGGTGGCAGCGACGGTGGTGCCGGTCGTGTCGGTGGAGGCCATCCCTCCACCGTGCGTGACGAGTTCGAGCGCCGCCTTGGCAGGGTCTGGATGCCCGGTCAGAGCTTGTACGAAACGCCTGTCAGTGCGCTCAGACGCGCAGCGCCCACAGCACCACCGCGCTCGCCGAGGCGACGTTCAGCGAGTCGACCCCGTGCAGCATCGGAATCGTCACGACCGTATCGGCCGCCGCCAGCGCCGCGCGGCCGAGTCCATCGCCCTCTGTGCCGAAAACGACGGCCACGCGCTCGGGCGGAGACGCCGCGTATTCGTCGAGCGTCAAGGCTGTGTCGCTCAGGGCGAGCGCGGCGATGTCGAATCCGGCGGCGTGCAGCAGCGGCACCGCCTCGGTCCACTCGGGCAGCCTGGTCCACGGCACCTGCAGCACCGTTCCCATCGAGACACGCACGCTGCGCCGGTAGAGCGGGTCGGCGCAGCGCGGAGTGACCAGCACGGCATCCGCCCCCAGACCGGCCGCCGAACGGAAGATCGCGCCCACGTTGGTGTGGTCGACGAGGCTGTCGAGAATGACGACCCGCCGGGCATCCCGAAGCAGCTGCTCGACCGGCGGCAGCGCCGGCCGGTGCATCGACGCCAGGGCTCCCCTGTGCAGATTGAACCCGGTGATCGACTCGAGAACGTCTGACGGCCCCACGTAGATCGGCACGTCATCGGCCACGATGCCCTGGATGCCCGCCAGCCACTTCTGCTCGCACAACACTGATCGCGGCCGGTGCCCCGCGGCGATCGCGCGTTCGATGACCTTGCTCGACTCGGCGATGTAGAGCCCGCCGGCGGGCTCGCTGACCCGGCGCAGCGCGACATCGGTGAGGTCGCGGTAGTCGGCGAGAGCGTCGTCGAGGGCTCCGCCGGGGTGCAGGTCGGTAATCTGAATCACGGGCATGACAGTCACTCTGCCAGTCGCCGGAAACATTCCAGAAAACTTCGCTGTCTAGACTCGTGCTCAAGGCTTCGATGCGCGAGAGGGGGCCGACCGTGGCGGTTGTCGATTCAGAGTTCGTCTCTGCGCACTCCGGCGCCCCCGAGGCGCAGGCCGCGGGCGACGCAGCGTCGTTCGAGGCCGCGCTCGATGAGGTCGCCGAACTGCTCGCCGGCAAGCGCCTCGTCATTCTCACCGGGGCGGGCATGAGCACCGACTCGGGCATTCCCGACTATCGCGGCAAGGGCGCGCCCAAACGCAACCCGATGACCTACGACCAGTTTCTGGCGAGCGCCGCGCACCGCCAGCGCTACTGGGCCGGCAGCCACCTGGGCTGGAGGCTGTTCGATTCGGCCGCCCCGAACCGCGGCCACGCCGTGCTGGCGACGCTGGAGCAGGCCGCCGTTCTGACCGGCGTCGTCACCCAGAACGTCGACGGCCTGCACGTGCGGGCCGGTTCGAACCGGGTGGTCGACCTGCATGGCTCGATGGACAGGGTGCGCTGCCTCAACTGCGGCCAGATGTTCGCCCGGGTGAGCGTCGCCGAGCAGATCGACACGGCGAACCCGTGGATGACCGAACCAGACGCCGTGACGGTGAACCCCGACGGCGACGCCGAGGTCACCAACTGGCAGGACTTCATCGTTCCCGCCTGCACGGTGTGCGGCGGAACGCTCAAGCCCGACGTCGTGTTCTTCGGCGAGTTCATACCCAAGGAGCGCTTCACCGAGGCGAGCGACCTGGTGCGTGCATCGGAGGCGATGATCATCGCCGGTTCGTCGCTCGTGGTGAACTCGGGCATCCGTCTGCTCGAGCAGGCCAGGCGAAGGCGGCTGCCCATCGTGATCGTCAACCGGGGTGAGACGAAGGGCGATTCGCGCGCGACGGTGAAGCTCGACGCGGGCACCTCAGAGACGCTGACGGCGCTCGCCGACCGTTTGCTGTCGTAGCGTTCGCCGCCTACGCTGGGCGTACTGCTGACGCCACACGCTCGGAGGATCACCGCCCCATGACCTACCTCGCTCTCGTGCGGCACGGCCAGACCGACTGGAATCTCGCGAAACGCATTCAGGGCAGCACCGACATTCCCCTGAACGCGACGGGCCGCGCAGAGGCGAAGCACACCGCCGAGACCCTGGCCAGCCGGCACTGGGACGGCATTCTGACCAGCCCGCTCGGCCGCGCCGTCGAGACGGCCGAGATCATCGCGAACGTACTCGACCTGGGTGAGCCGGTGGCGGTGCCCGGCCTGGTCGAGCGACACTACGGCGAGGCCGAGGGACTCGACTTCGACGAGCTGCACCGCCGCTTTCCCGCCCAGAGTGTGGTGCCGGGCCGCGAGACGCACTCGCAGGTGCGGCGCCGGGTGCACGACGCGCTCATCGCCGCCGCCGATGAGCGGCCCGGGCAGTCGCTCATCGTGGTGTGCCACGGCGGGGTCATCAGCTCTTTGGTGCGGTTCGCCACCGACGGAGCCCGGCCGCGCGCCGACGAGCGCATTCCGAACGGGTCGGTGCACTACTTCACCTACATCGACGGGCGGCTGCGGCTTGACGAGTTCAACGGCGCGGCCGTCGACGACCTGACGGTGCGGCGGCCAGCTCTCGAAGCAGCCCCAGAAGTGCCCGCGCTGACGCCGCCCAGCTGAACCTCGCGGCCTGTTCGAGGCCGGCCGTCGACCGGGCCCGCCACTCGGCGGGGTCTTCGAGCGACCTGACCTGCGCCGCGGCACGCGCGGGGTCGGTGGCGTCGAAGTACAGGCCCGCCTCGCCGCCGATCTCCCTGAACACCGCGATGTCGCTCACCACCACGGGGGTGCCCCGGCCCATCGCCTCGACGAGCGGGATGCCGAAACCCTCGTTCAACGACGCGGTCACGAGTGCCGTGGCCCGGTCGAGTTCGGCGAGGTACTGCTCATCGCTCGCGCCGTTGTGAAAGACGAGTCTCGCGCCGGGGGCGAGGGCGGCCAGACGGTCGCGGTCGGCGTCTCGAACCGCGCTCATCAGGTGCAGCTCGTAGTCTGGCAGCAGCGGCATCGCCCGCACGAGCGTCTCGACGTTCTTGTAAGGCATGAACGACCCCATGTAGACCAGTGACCTGGCGCGCGGCGCCACGACCTCGGGCGCCGCGTCGAGGGCGTCGGCGGCGTTCGTCACCACGACGATCGGCTTTCTCGTGAGGTGGTGCTGCTCGACCAGGGCCTCGGTGGTCTGCGACACGGTCACCACCGCATCGGCGCCGTTCAGCAGCAGGCGCTGCGGCCACCACGACACGTGATACAGCCGCCAGAGCAGGCGCAGTGGCCACACGAACTCGCGCGGCGGGGTTCGGTTGGAGTAGTAGATCAGGTCGTGCACGGTGAGCGCCAGCGGGTAGCGGCGGCCGAAGGTGCCCATCGTCTGCATCGGGCTGAACACCACGTCGGGGTCGAGCCGGTTCACCTGCAGGGCCACGAGCGGTTCGCGCGGGCTGGTCGGCGGGCTCACCATGCTCCAGGGCAGGTCGGGCAGGTTCTCGAGCTGACGGCGGTCGCTGATCAGCATCGTGATCTCGATCGGCTCGGCCGCCACCAGCTCCGCCAACGCCCGCACGACCCCGGCCGTGTACCGGCTGATGCCGTCGTGGCGCCCCACCCGCGTGTAGCGGCAGTCGAAGACGATCTTCACGCGGTGCGCTCTTCGGCCAGGAACTCCTCGATCGCCCGCGCGGCCGCCACGGGCCGCTCGTAGTGGATGAGGTGGCCCACTCCCCCGAGCACCACCAGCCGGGCATCCGGAATCAGCGTCGCGAGGCGCTCTTCGGCGGCCACCGGGGTGATGTCGTCGCGGTCGCCCGCGATCAGCAGGGTCGGTGCGTGGATGGCGGCGGCGAACTCGGGAATGTCGTTGCTCACCGACGCCTCGAACGCCTCGAGAACGACCGCGCGGTTCGAGAAGGCGCCGAAGAATCTGGCGTGCTGGTCGTGTATCCAGCGGCGCAGGGCGCGGTGCTTCGTCTTCGCCATGGTGACACTGATGAACCGCGTGACGATGCCGAGACGCAGCCACGCGAAACCCGCCCGCTGCGGAAGCCACGCGCCCACCCGGTAGTAGAAGACGGCCAGGCGCGTGAGGATGCCGCGGGGCCCCGACAGGGCGGGCGCGGCGATGGGGTTCACCAGGACGACCCGCTCTGCCTCGAGACCGTCGGCCAGCGCGGCAGAGACGATGATCGACCCGAACGAGTGACCGAGAACCACCAGCGGGCCGTCGACGTCGAGGGCGTCGACGAGCTCGCGCAGCCAGCGGGAGTAGCCCACGATGTCGTGGGTGACACTCAGGGGGGTCGAGATTCCGAACCCGGGCAGGTCGGGCACGATGACGGTGTGGGCAGCCAGCCGGGCGGCGATCGGTTCGAGGCCGTGGTGGTCGCCGCGAAAACCGTGCACGAGCAGGATGGTCGGGGCGGGCGTCGTGGTGCCGGCGGGGCCGTAGGTCCAAAGCTCGGTGGTGCCGCCGAGCACGTCGATGCTGTGGCGGGTGAGCGGCTTGGCGGCGAGCTGTGCGGCGTGGGGATCGGGCGGAATCATCGTCAACAACCTTAGTTCGATCATCCGGCAGCCGTCTGAGGCCCGCCAGCGAACGCAGATGAGGCGCGCACAACGCAAGGCCCTCGTCGCAGTGACACGAAGCACCGTCAACCTGGTCTATCGTGAAGGAGGGCTGCCGGCCCCTTTGAAATGCCATCAGGGAAGGTCTGCTGTGAGCTTTACTGCACCCATTCAATTGCCCGGACTCACGCTCGACCCGCAGTGGTTTCGCCGCTCGGTGTTCTACGAGGTGATGATCAGGTCATTCGTCGACAGCAACGGCGACGGAGCGGGCGATCTCGCCGGGCTGGTGTCGAAACTCGACTACCTGCAGTGGCTGGGCATCGACGGGTTGTGGCTGCCGCCGTTCTTCGACTCCCCGCTGCGCGACGGCGGGTACGACATCTCCGACTACCGGGCTATTCTGCCCGAGTTCGGGTCGATCGACGAGTTCCGCGACCTCGTCACCAAGGCGCACGAGCGCAACATGCGCATCGTCATCGACCTGCCGCTGAACCACACCTCCGACGCGCACGAGTGGTTCCAGCAGTCGCGCGAAGACCCCGAGGGGCCGTACGGCGACTTCTACGTCTGGAGCGACACCGACGAGAAGTACCAGAACATGCGCATCATCTTCGTCGACACCGAAGAGTCGAACTGGACGTTCGACCCGGTGCGGCGGCAGTTCTTCTGGCACCGCTTCTTCTCGCACCAGCCCGACCTCAACTTCGAGAACCCGGCCGTGCACGAGGCGATGTTCGAGATCGTGCGGTTCTGGCTCGACCTGGGTGTCGACGGGTTCCGGCTCGACGCGATCCCGTACCTCTACGAGTCCGACGAGGGCAACGGCGAGGGCGAGCCCAAGACCCACGAGTTCGTGGCGAAGCTGCGCAAGATGGTCGACCGTGAATACCCCGGCCGCATCATGATCGCCGAGGCCAACCAGTGGCCGCGCGAGGTCGCCGCGTTCTTCGGCACCGACGAAGACCCCGAGTGCCATATGGCGTTCGACTTCCCGGTGATGCCGCGCATCTTCTACTCGCTGCGCTCGCAGACGGCGGGCGAGCTCATCCGCACGCTCTCTGAGGTCACCGAGATTCCCGAGACGGCGGGCTGGGGCGTCTTCCTGCGCAACCACGACGAGCTCACACTCGAGATGGTGTCAGAGGAGTACCGGCAGGCGATGTACGGCTGGTACGCCTACGACCCGCGCATGCGTGCGAACATCGGCATCCGGCGCAGGCTTGCCCCCCTGCTCGACAACTCACGGGCCGAGCTCGAACTGGCGCACGCCCTGCTGTTCGCGCTGAACGGCTCGCCGTTCCTCTACTACGGCGACGAGATCGGCATGGGCGACAACATCTGGCTGCCCGACCGCGACTCGTCGCGAACGCCCATGCAGTGGACCCCCGACCGCAATGCGGGCTTCTCCACCGCCGACCCGGGCAAGCTCTTTCTGCCCGTGGTGCAGTCGCTGGTCTACAACTACTCGCTGGTCAACGTCGAGTCGCAGCTGGCGCAGTCGCGGTCGATGCTGCACTGGGTGCGCAACGTGATCCATGTGCGCAAGGCGCACCCGGCCTTCGGTCTCGGCGACCTCAAGATCGCCCCGGCAACCCACGAGTCGGTGCTCGCGTTCGTGCGCTCGTACCAGGGCTCGTCGAACCAGTGGGGGGATGCACCGGAACGCATCTTCTGCGTCTTCAGCTTCGCCCACAACCCGGTCTCGGTGACGATCGACCTCTCAGAGTTCGCGGGCCGCCGCCTCACCGACCTGTTCGGCGGCGGAGAGTTCCCCACCGTGGGCGACGACGGAATGGTCACCCTCACGCTGGCCACGCAGAGCTTCTACTGGCTGAAGATCGGCCAGGTCGCCTCCGAGGAGGTCTACTGAGGGGCCGGCGCCCGTGCTTTTCGGCACTCGCCGCGCGGCCCGCCGAGCAATGTCGGTAGCTCGCTCTAATGTGAATTCCGTGGAACCGACAGAGCATCTCCTTCAGCCGACTCTCTTCGACATCGAGCCGGCCGAGGTGCTGCCGCTCGTCGAGCCGCACGGTCGGCACGTGCTGGTCGACCGGCCGCCGGCGCCGTTCGTTCCGCTGAACGGGGGCTTCGTGGGCGGTGCCGACAACGGTGCCCTGCAGCGCACGGCCGCCCGGACATCCGTCGCCGTGCTCGAGGCGCCGGCAGGCCCGGCCTGGGCCCACCGGCTCGCGGTGTTCGACCTCGAGACCACGGGCATCGACGTCGAGACCAGCCGCATCGTCACCGCGAACGTCAGCATCATCGACCACTCGGGGGCGACGCTGTCGCGGTTCGACTGGATGGCGAACCCCGGGGTGCCGATTCCCGAGCAGGCCTCTGCCGTGCACGGCGTCAGCACCGCACAGGCCGTCGCAGAGGGCCGCTACGCGCCCGACGTCGTCGCCGAGATCGTGGATGCCCTGACAGAGGCCCTCGACGACGGGCTGTCGATCGTGATCTACAACGCGCCGTACGACCTCACGCTGCTCGACCGCGAGGCCCGCCGGCACGGCATCACTCCCCTGCGTGAGCCCATCCCGGTGGTCGACCCGCTCGTCATCGACAAGGCGCTCGACCGCTACCGCAAGGGCAAGCGCACCCTCGAGGCCGCCGCCCTGCACTACGAGGTCGACCTCTTCGACGCCCACGACGCCGGCGCCGACGCCATTGCGGCCGGCCGTGTCGCGCAGGCCCTCGCGCTGCGCTTCGAGGCCGAACTCGACCTCTCCCAAGAGCAGCTGCACCACTCGCAGGTCGCCTGGGCCCGCGTGCAGGCCGAGTCGTTCCAGGACTACATGCGCCGCACCAAAGACCCCACCTTCACGGCCCGCGCCGCCTGGCCCGTCTGCTGACTGCGCCGACGAGGGCTTCTCAGCCGTTTCCAAGCCTCGGTGCGCCTATCATGAATAATGAAATTAGCTCATGTAAAGGCTCTTGGCCAATGTCTCTCACGCACATCTGGTTCTCCTGCGTTGGTCTGTGTGTCAGCGCTGGCGGCGGCCGTCTTCCTGTCTTCATGTTCCACGGGCGACGCCGGCTCAGATGGGCAGAGTGACAACCCAGCAGACCACACCCCGCTCTCAGCAGCGACACCGTCCGTCGAACCCACGACACCCGACGCGTCGGTCGGGTCGATCGACGTTGCAGCCGCGACCGGATTTCCCATCCTGCCGAGCAGCTGTGAGGAGGTCGTGTCGGAGTCGATGCTCCATGACTGGTCGCTCACGCAGCAGGCTGCAACCAAAGTGAGTGAAGATCGTGTCGACGCCGACGGGTCTACTCCGGCTGGCATCTCCTGCCTCTATGGCATGACCGGTGCAGGCTCTTTCACGGTCGGCATTCAGATCTTCACCCCGGTCAGCGAGGGACGCGCGAGCACCGAAGAACGGTTGTCGTCCGCAGGATTCAGTGAGCGCCCGGCTCTGAACGCAAGCTACTTCGTGCGCACCGACGTCTCAGGGGCCGGATCCGCCGAAGTCGATCTGGTTGCAGACGACGCTGTCATCACGGTGCTCGTCACTAACGCCGATGGTCTCAGCTCTGAGGCTGTTGTCGATCTTGTAACCCCGTGGTTGCATGAAGTCTCAGCGGCGTTCCACGGGGCGTGACAACCTGACCGTCGTAGGCGCGCACAACAGAAGAGGGGCGGATGACCGAAGTCATCCGCCCCTCTTCTGTTGTGCAAAGCGTGCTGTCGCGTGACGCGAAGCGTACTGCTACTTGCCGAAGCCCTTGTAGCGGCTGTTGAACTTCTCGACGCGGCCGGCCGAGTCGAGAATGCGCTGCTTGCCCGTGTAGAACGGGTGCGACTCGCTCGAGATCTCCACGTCGATGACGGGGTAGGTGTTTCCGTCTTCCCACTCGATGGTCTTCTGGCTCGTCACCGTCGAGCGAGTGAGGAAGGTAGCGCCCGAGGCCAGGTCGCGGAACACGACGGGCAGGTAGTCGGGGTGGGTGTCGGTCTTCATGGGGAATCCTTGATGCTATCGATGGTGTGAGTGAGAAGTCAGCGGCACGACGGCCAGCTACCAACTCTATCAGATGAGCAGCAGGGCGGCAGCTGAAGGTGGCCACGAAACGCGGCGATTCTTCCCCGAAGGGTAGGTGTTACGACGCTGCCCGGGCAGAATAGCGCCCGTCGGTCTCGGTGAGGATGATCGGCAGCCCGAACGTCGCCTCGAGATTCTCTGAGGTCAGGGCATCCTGAAGCGGCCCCTCAGCCACGACCTTCGCGTTCGAGATGAGCAGCACGTGGGTGAAACCGCGCGGAATCTCTTCGACGTGGTGCGTGACCATCACGATGGCCGGTGCCGCGGGCGCGCTGGCGTACCCGCCCAGCAGCTGCAGCAGCTCTTCGCGGGCGCCGAGGTCGAGCGAGGCGGCCGGCTCGTCGAGCAGCAGCAGCTCGGGATCGGTCATCACCGAGCGGGCGATCTGCACGCGCTTCTGCTCGCCGTCGCTGAGCGAGCCGAACGGGCGGTCTTCGAGGTGGTCGAGGTGCCATTCGGCAAGCACCCGCTGGGCGCGGCGCAGGTCGATCTCGTCGTACTGCTCGTTCCACCGGCCGGTGACCGAGTAGGCGGCGGTCAGCACCACGTTCAGAACGCTCTCGTCACCCGGGAAGCGCTTGGCCATCGCCGTCGACGCGAACCCGACGCGCGGGCGCAACTCGAACACGTCGACCTTGCCCATGCGCGAGTCGAGGATCTGTGCGGTGCCGCTGGTGGGATGCACCATTGCCGAAGCGAGGTTCAGCAGGGTGGTCTTGCCGGCGCCGTTCGGCCCCAGAATGACCCATCGCTGGTCTGCTTCGACCTTCCAGTTGATGTTTTCGAGGATGCGGTTTCCGTTGCGGACGACCGACACGTCTTCAAGGTCAAGAACTGTGGGCATGCCTTCAAGCCTAGCCGCCAGAGCGTTCGCGTTCTGACGGTTTCGATACGGCCTGTCGGCCTACTCGACCACCGCCATCGCTGATTGAGTAGCGCGCAGCGCGTATCGAAATCTCAGATCAGCGACCGGTAGATGCGTTCGGTCTCTTCGGCGATCTGCTTCCAGCTGAACGTGCTTTCTGCCCGCAGCCTGCCGTTCGCACCCATGACGCGGGCCGAATCGGGGTCGGCGACGACGTCTCGCAGGGCCGCGGCGAGGTCGTGCACGAAGCGCTCAGGGTCGATCGGCGTGCCCGTGCCGTCGGTGACCTGGTCGATGGGAACCAGGCGCCCGGTCTCGCCGTCGACGACGACCTCCGGGATGCCTCCGGTGGCGGTGCCGACGACAGGCAGCCCGCACGCCATCGCCTCGAGGTTCACGATGCCGAGCGGCTCGTAGACCGAGGGGCAGACGAAGACGGTTCCGCTCGTCAAGACGGCCGAGAGGTCGTGCTGGCTGAGCAGCTCGGGAATCCAGACCACTCCGGTGCGCTCCTCCTGCAGCGCACGAACGCCCGCGGTGACCTCGGCGAGTATCTCGGGGGTATCAGGGGCCCCTGCGCAGAGGATGAGCTGAACATCCGGTGGCAGCTGCGCGGCAGCGCGCAACAGGTACGGCAGACCCTTCTGGCGGGTGATGCGGCCGACGAAGACGACGGATGGCCGGCTCTTGTCGATGCCGTGCCGGGCGAGCACCTCGTCGTCGTGCACCGGCTTCCACTTCTCAAGGTCGATGCCGTTGTAGACGACGCTCACCCGGTCTTCGGCGATCGACGGGTACGAGCGCAGGATGTCGTTACGCATGCCGCCGCTGACGGCGATCACCGAGTCGGCGCTCTCGAACGCGTTCTTCTCGACCCACGACGAGATGCGATAGCCGCCGCCCAGCTGTTCGGCCTTCCACGGTCGAAGCGGCTCGAGCGAGTGCGCGGTGACGACGTGCGGAATGTCGTGCAGCATCGACCCGAGCTGCCCGGCCGCGTTGGCGTACCAGGTGTGCGAGTGAACGACGTCTGCTCCCCCGACGTCGTTCGCGATCTGCAGGTCGACACCGAGCGTCGTGAGCGTGGGGTTCGCGCCGACGAGCTCGGTCGGCGGCTGGTAGGAGAACACGCCGGCCTCATCGCGCGGCGCACCGAAGGCCCGAACGATGACGTCGATGTTGACCCGCAGAGCCTTCACGAGTTCGGCGACGTGCACCCCCGCTCCGCCGTAGACCTCGGGTGGATACTCTCTGGAAATCACATCGACGCGCACAACCATGAACGTAGTACCTATCAGCCTGTGAGTCGAGGGCAGTGGATGGGTGGCCGCTAGCCCTATTGTTGAGCTATGGCTGCATCAAAGAAGATTTTCGGCATCGTACTCGCAGGTGGCGAAGGCAAGAGGCTCATGCCGCTTACCGCAGACCGCGCGAAGCCCGGTGTTCCGTTCGGGGGCGGTTATCGCCTCATCGACTTCGCCCTCTCGAACCTCATCAATTCGGGGCTGACGAAGATCGTCGTGCTGACGCAGTACAAGTCGCACAGTCTCGACCGGCACATCTCGCAGACCTGGCGCATGACCGGTCTGCTCGACTCCTACGTCGCATCCGTTCCCGCGCAGCAGCGGCTCGGCAAGCGCTGGTTCAGTGGTTCGGCCGACGCCATTCTGCAGAGCCTCAACCTGATTCGCGACGAGAAGCCCGACATCGTGGTGGTGGTCGGCGCCGACCACGTCTACCGCATGGACTTCGCGCAGATGGTCGACGCGCACATCGCCTCCGGCCTGCCGGTGACCGTGGCGGCCATCCGCCAGCCGATGGAGCTCAGCGACCAGTTCGGCATCATCCAGACCGACGCCGACAACCCCTCGCTGATCACCGAGTTTCTCGAGAAGCCGAAGACTGCTGTGGGCCTGGCCGACTCCCCCGACGAGGTGCTCGCCTCGATGGGCAACTACGTCTTCAACGCCGACGCGCTGATCGACGCGGTGATCCGCGACGGCGAGAAGCCCGGGTCGAACCACGACATGGGTGGCGACATCATTCCCGACTTCGTGGCGCGCGGCAAGGCTGGCGTGTACGACCTGTCGCGCAACGAGGTGCCGGGCGCCACCGACCGTGACCGGTATTACTGGCGCGACGTGGGTACCATCGAGTCGTTCTACGACGCGCACCAAGACCTGATCTCGGCGTTGCCGGTGTTCAACCTGTACAACAGCGAGTGGCCGATCTACACCCAGCAGCTCAACTCGCCGCCGGCGAAGTTCGTGCGCGACGCGAAGGGCAACAGCGGTACGACGATCGAGTCGATCGTGTCGCTCGGCTGCCTCATCTCGGGCGCCCGCATCGAGCGCAGCGTCCTGGGGCCGTGGGTGACCATCGAGTCGAGCGCGCTGGTGCAGGACTCGGTGCTCTTCGACCGCGTGCACATCTACCCCGACGCCGTTGTGCGCCGCGCTATTCTGGACAAGAACGTGGTGGTCTCTGCCGGCGCCATGATCGGAATCGACCACGCTCGCGACCGCGAACGCGGCTTCACTGTCACCGACACGGGCATCACCGTTGTGGGTAAGGGAGTAACCGTAGAACCATGACCGATGCCCGTTTTCTGGTCGTGCTCGATGTCGATTCGACACTGATCGAAAACGAAGTCATCGAGATGCTGGCCGACTGCGCGGGCAGTCTGGGCGCCGTCGCCGAGATCACCGAGCGGGCCATGTCGGGCGAGCTCGACTTCGAGCAGAGCCTGCGGTCACGGGTCGCGACGCTGGAGGGGCTGCCGACGTCGTGTTTCGACGAGGTCGCGGCGGGCATCCGGGTCACCCGGGGGGTACCCGAGCTGGTCGGCGGCCTGCACGCGACGGGTGGCCGTATCGGCGTTGTCTCGGGCGGTTTCCACGAACTGCTGGATGCCCTGGCCGACGACCTCGACCTCGATCACTGGCACGCCAACCGTCTCGAGGTGGCCGAGGGCAGGCTCACCGGTCGCGTGCGCGGGCCGATCGTGGATGCACGGGCCAAGGCCGATGCGCTCGTGGAGTGGGCTCGCGTGGCGGGCCTCCCCCTCGCTCAGACCGTGGCGGTGGGCGATGGTGCCAACGACCTGCTCATGATGCAGGCCGCCGGACTCTCGGTGGCGTTCAACGCGCGCCAGGTCGTACGCGCCGCCGCGCATGTAGCGGTCGACACCCGCGACCTCTCGCAGCTGCTCCCCCTGCTCGGCCTGCGCGGCTGACGCCCCGCCTCCCGCTGGTTGAGTAGCGGCGCAGCCGCGTATCGAAACCGGTGTGCGTGGGGGTTTTGATACGCGCGGCGTCGCCCCGCTTCTCAACCGGCGGCTCGGGTGTCGGCCCCTCCCGCTGGTTGAGTAGCGGCGCAGCCGCGTATCGAAACCGGTGTGCGTGGGGGTTTCGATACGCGCGGCGTCGCCCCGCTACTCAACCGGCGGCCGGGCCCGCTAGTGACCCATGCCGAGGCCGCCGTCGACGGGGATGACTGCGCCCGAGATGTACGCGGCGTCGTCGGAGGCGATCCAGGCGACGACCTTCGCGACCTCGGCAGGCCTGGCGAACCGGCCGGCCGGGATCGACTTCTTGTAGTCGGCGAGCTGGGCATCCGGAAGCTCGGCTGTCATGTCGGTCTCGATGAGTCCGGGGGCGACGACGTTCGCGGTGATGTTGCGCGCGCCGAGCTCGCGGGTGAGCGAGCGGGCCATGCCCACGAGACCCGCCTTCGAGGCCGAGTAGTTGACCTGGCCGGCCGCGCCGAGCAGCCCCGAGACGCTCGAGATCAGGATGATGCGGCCGAACCGCGCCTTGAGCATGCCCTTCGAGGCGCGCTTCACCACGCGCCACGCGCCCGTCAGGTTGGCGTCGATGACCTCGGTGAAGTCGTCTTCGCTCATGCGCAGCAGCAGCGTGTCGCGGGTGATGCCGGCGTTCGCCACGACCACCTCGACCGGGCCGAGGGCCGCCTCGACCTCGGTGAACGCCGCATCGATCGAGGCGGTGTCGGTGACGTCGGCGCGCACCGTGAGAGTGCCCTTGGGCCCCTCGCCCGAGCGGGCCGTCACCGCGACACGATGGCCTTGCGCGACGAACTCCTCGGCCAGCGCGTAGCCGATGCCGCGGTTGCCGCCCGTGATGAGAACGGTGCGGGGCGTGGTGGGCGTGACGGGTGGGGTCATGGTTGGTCCTTTTCCGAGCGTGTCAACCCGGAGTATTACCGGGCCGCGTATCAGCTTAGGAGACTCCCGGTGAGCGTAAACTCAGAACATCCCCCGTTCGAAGTGGCTCGCACATGAAGAAGCAACAGCAGCAGTCGGTAACCTCCCTGCCCCAGTCTCCGCTCGAAGAGCGGCACTCGCGCATGATCAAGTATTCGATCGCCATGGGTACCCGCCTGTTGTGCCTCGCCGCGCTGCTCTTCGTGCATGAGTGGTACCTGATGATCGCATTGGGCGTCGCCGCCGTCGTTCTGCCGTGGCTTGCCGTCGTGATCGCGAACACGGGCGCGAACACCCCCGGCACCATGAACTCCCCCGGCGGACAGCTCGTCGCCCTCGACCAGGTGCCCCCCACCGCCCGGCAGCGCGAGTTCGGCGGGCGTCCCGAGTGAGCATGCTCGGGCTGGGCAGCGAACCCGGCCAGCGTGAATGCTCGCGCGCCGGATGCCGCGCCGAGGCCACGCAGGCGATCTCGTGGCGCAACCCCCGCATCCACTCGGCCGACCGCGTCAAGGTCTGGGTCGCGTGCGACGAGCACGTCGACTTCCTGCGCGAGTTCCTGGCCTCCCGCGACTTCCCGGTCGCCGTCGCTCCCCTCGATCACTCCAGCGTCGCGGCGGCAGCAAACAGCGCCGACGGCGCCACGCACGGCTCACCGCGGTAGAGCGCACCTGTTTGGCACGACCGCCCAGTTTCGAGGGGGCGCGGTCATGCCGAATAGGCGCGGATGCCGGCCCCGTTGAGCCACGAAACGGGCTGGGCCGCTCGGGCAGGCGCTCGAGTCGACCTTACCGCGCCGGACGCCGCACCACGGCGTCGCAGGCGATCTCGTGGCGCAAGCCGCGCATCTCGCGCATCTACTCGACCGACCGCGTCAACGTCTGGGTCGCGTGCGACGAGAACGTCGACCTCCTGCGCGAGTTCCACGTCTCCCGCGACTTCCCGGTGTCGGTTTCGGCGCTCCCGACCACCGAGTAAAGTAACATTATCTCAGTTATGTGAGGCTGAGGTGTTGCAAAGGATGTCTTTCCGGACATTTCTCAGATGAGGCCATTCATCGGTCTCGAGAAACGAGGATCGATGTCACCACCACCTGACGCACGCTTCGCTCAGATCTACGCCGACCATTACGCCGAGGTGTTGCGGTTTGTCACGCGTCGCGCCCATCCGCTCAACGTCGACGACATCGTCAGCGAGACGTTCATCGCGGCATGGCAGCGGCGCAATTCGCTGCCCTCGCCTGCCTTGCCGTGGCTCTACCGCACCGCGCGCAATGTGATGCTGAACTCGGCGCGCGGCTCTGGGCGTCGTCAGGCGCTCACGATGCGCATCGCAGCTCATGTGCCAGAAGCAGACGCCAACGATGTAGCCGCCCTTGAGCGCCAACTCGATCTGCGTGCCGCCTTCCAGACGCTCAGCGCGGCCGATCAGGAGGTGCTTGCCCTCCACGTCTGGGAAGACCTCGACGCCCGTTCCGCTGCGTCGGCGATCGGATGCTCGCGAGCCACCTACTCGATGCGCCTCACTCGCGCCCGCCGTCGCCTCGCAGCACTCATTCGCGAGACGCCAGAACCTGTACCCGCTTCACCTCTCACGCTAGGAACCATCTCATGACGCCCACCAGAACTCCCCCGACCTTCGACGACCTGCGCCCGCTCGACCCGGCTCCGCCGGTCCCCCTCACTGCCCCGCAGATGACCCGTCGTGACGCGCTGCTGGTGCGCGTGTGCTCGGACGAGCATCCTCTGGTCTCCATCCCCCGGCCATCGCGTCGCCGTGCGACCGCTACGGCGATCACGGGATTCAGCGTTGCCGCTGTCGCGATTGCTGTCGTCGCCAGCGCCTCACTGGGCGTATCTTCGGCCCCGGTCAGGTCGTACGCTCTGCCTGCGCACGGCTCACTCTCGAGCTGGAGTGCGACGCCGTCGCGAGCCGACGTGAGCTCCGACGACATTCGTTCATGCGCGACGGCGCTTGGCTTCGGTCTCCAGGATGACGCGCCGACGGTGCTCACGAGTGACCAGCGAGGCGACTTCACTTCGCTGATGGTAGAGCAGAGCGGTGCTACCGGTTACTGCGTTCTCGCCGGAGGCATCGTCGAGAACTCGGTCGACTTCAGTGCCGTGGTGGCGCCTCCTGTGGCCGCAGAAGACGCAGCCTACGACGTGGTTCAGGTGTCTGACTGGATGCTCGCCATCTCCGGGCGTGCAGGCGCCGACGTCACGACGTTGGCCGTGACGAATCCTGAGACGGGTCAGTCGATATCGGCCACATTGGGCGATGGCGTCTGGGCGGCTTGGTGGCCCGTCGCAAGCGGCTCTCTCGGATCGGGCCCCTCGGCGATGGATGCTGCCAAAGACCTCACGATCGACTTCGCCACCGCTGATGGGCGGTCGCATGTGTCGACGGGAATCAGTGACGCGGAGGAAGGGCATGCCGACCCGGACACATCGCCACCGCTGTTTGTTCTTGGTGCGCTTGCAGGCTGGAGTGCAGCGGCGACGCCGATCCCTGCGTCTGCTGCCGACGTCGATTCGTGTGCAAAGGCCGCGGACTCGTGGGCGGCAGGCAGCTCGACTGTCCTGGTCGCAGACACTCGCGGAGATTATGAGTCGCTCGTGATCGACCATTCCGGTGACCGGGCATATTGCGTGCTCAAGGCCGGTCAGATTCAGTGGGCCCGGGAGCTGGGTGCTCTCGACGCAGGCATCGCGACGGCATCCGGCACCGCGGTGCTTGAACAGCTGAACGGGTTCGACGGGATCGCCGGATCTCGCGTCGAGGAGGTTCAAGGTAGCGTCGGCGACGGTGTTATGTCCGTGACCGTTCACCTTGCGGCGGGTGTCGATGTTCCGGCTACTGTACAGAACGGGCAATGGATGGCGTGGTGGCCCGAGAGCGAACTGCCCACACCTGGCAGCCAGACGCCGCAGCCCACGCACGGATCCGTCGCGACCGCACAACTCCCGGCAGGGCCGCCCGCGTTCTCGTGGACGACGTCTGACGGCGTTACGCATGGCTCGTTGCAATGAGAGCGCGCCCGTTCGGCATGAACGCGCGGGTTCGAGGGGGCGCGGTTATGCCGAACGGGCGCGGATGCGGCCTCGTCGAGCGACGAGGCCGAGTCAGGCGAGCTCGATCAGGTCTTGGTACTCCTTGTTCCAGTGGTCCTCGGTGCCGTCGGGCAGGATGAGCACGCGCTCGGGGTTCAGCGCCATGACGGCGCCCTCGTCGTGGGAGACCAAGACCACGGCGCCCTCGTAGTTGGCCAGGGCATCCAGAATCTCTTCGCGGGAGGCCGGGTCGAGGTTGTTCGTGGGCTCGTCGAGCAGCAGCACGTTGGCACCCGAGACGACGATCATCGCGAGGGCGAGACGCGTCTTCTCGCCACCCGAGAGTACGCCGGCGAGCTTGTGGCCGTCGTCTCCGGTGAACAGGAACGAGCCGAGCACGCGCCGCGCCTCGGTCTCGGTGAGGTTCGGCGACGACGAGACCATGTTCGACAGCACGGTGCGCTTCACGTCGATGGTCTCGTGCTCCTGCGCGTAGTAGCCGATGCGCAGGCCGTGGCCCGGCTCGATCTGGCCTGTGTCGGGCTTGTCGATGCCGGCCAGGATGCGCAGCAGAGTGGTCTTGCCGGCGCCGTTGAAGCCGAGCACGACCACCTTCGAGCCGCGGTCGATGGCGAGGTCGACGGCGGTGAAGATCTCGAGCGAGCCGTAGCTCTTCGAGAGGTCGCTGGCCATGAGCGGGGTGCGCCCGCAGGCCACGGGCTCGGGAAACCGCAGCTTTGCCACGCGGTCGACCACGCGGGTCTCGTCGAGCCCTGAGAGCATCTTCTCGGCACGGCGAACCATCTGGTGGGCGGCCGCGGCCTTCGAGGCCTTCGCGCCGAAACGGGCGGCCTGCATCTGCAGCACGCCGGCCTTCTTCTCGACGTTGGCGCGCTCCTTCTTGCGACGCTCTTCGTCGGAGGCGCGCTGGCGTAGGTAGTTCTTCCAGCCCATGTTGTAGATGTCGATGACCGTGCGGTTCGCGTCGAGGTAGAACACGCGGTTGACCGTCTCTTCGACGAGTGCCACGTCGTGGCTGATCACGATCAGGCCGCCCTGGAAGTTCTTCAAGAACTCGCGCAGCCAGACCACCGAGTCGGCGTCGAGGTGGTTCGTGGGCTCGTCGAGCAGCATCGTGTCGGCGCCCGAGAAGAGGATGCGGGCCAGCTCGATGCGGCGGCGCTGACCGCCCGAGAGGGTCGAGAGCGGCTGGTCGAGGATGTGGTCGGGCAGGCTCAGGTTCGAGGCGATCGACGCCGCCTCGGCCTCGGCCGAGTAGCCGCCCAGCGCGTTGAACCGGTCGTCGAGGTTGCCGTACTTCTTCATGGCCTTCTCGACGACCGCCGGGTCGCTCGACGCCATGTCGAGTTGCGCCTGCTGCATCTGCAGCACGATCTGGCCGAGGTCACGGGCATCCAGGATGCGCGTGCGAGCCAGGTCTTCGGGGTTGCCCGAGCGCGGGTCTTGCGGCAGATAGCCGATCTGGCCCGAGATGTCGATCTTGCCGCCGTCGGGCTTCAGCTCACCCGCCAGCGTCTTCGTGAGCGTGGTCTTGCCCGCCCCGTTGCGGCCGACGAGGCCGATCTTGTCACCCGCGGAGACGCGGAAGTTCACGTCTGACATCAGAATCCGGGCGCCAACTCGCAGCTCAAGGTCATGCACACTGAGCACGGGTATAGTCCAATTCTGATCTCGCGTCGCCGCGACAGGGGTGGGTGGGGATACCCCAGTATAAATCGTCGGCCCTGGGGGTTATTCCCTCGCGGGCGCACCGGCGATCTCGGGGGTGCCCCAGAACGGTCCGTGCAGCCCGACCGAGGCGAAGTACGCGGCCGCCGCCACGGGGTCGCGTCGTTCGTACGGGGTGTCGAGCCTGCCCTCGTACCAGTGCTCCGCCAGTCGCCAGAGCGTGGCGAGATCGAAGCTCGACCCTCGGCTGTTGCCGGAGCGGTACAGCCAGTCATCGACGCAGGCCTCCGAGCAGAAGATGCGCTGATTGCTGCATGTGTGCACGACGTCGTGCCAGATGCGCGCGGCGGGCACGAGGAAGTGCGCGACCTGGTCGCCCTCGGGTGGTGCGTCGCGATCGACGGTCCAGGCGTGGGCGGTGCCGCACGCGGGGCAGGTGGTCGCAACGAGCACCGACGGTTCTGTGGGAACGAGGTGCGGTATCGCGAAAGAGTCCCACGCGCATCCGCCCCACCAGAGGGTGTCGTGCCCCATGACAGAGAACCCCAGATTGACTGAACTGAACGGATGCGCCATGACGATGTCGCCCGATTCCCCGAGCACGACGTGGTGCCGCGTCTGGAGTTCGTCGATCGCGCTGCCGACCTCCGCAGCATCGAGTTGCAGTTCTGCGGCGATGTCGGCTCGCGACGCGCAGTGTCCTGAGGCAGCGAACGAGCCGTAGATCGTCAGGCGCACCCGCTCGGCGGTCGACGAGATTGCGGCGTCGAGTGTCGGGGGCACGGTTCAGATCGAGAAGCCGAGCGCCCGCATCATGTCGCGACCGTCGTCGGTGATCTTGTCGGGGCCCCACGGCGGCATCCACACCCAGTTGATGCGGAAGGCCTCCACGACGCCGTCGAGCGCCTCGGCGGTCTGCTCTTCGAGCACGTCGGTGAGCGGACATCCGGCGCTCGTCAGGGTCATGTTGATGATGAGGGCGTTGTTCTCGTCATCCCAGCCGAGGTCGTAGATGAGACCGAGGTCGACGATGTTGACGCCGAGCTCCGGGTCCATGACGTCTTTGAGCGCCTCTTCGACCTGGTCGAACTTCGCGGGTTCGAGTGTTGTGACCATGTGCTTAATCCTACGTCGCTCTAGGCGTTGACGGCCGGCGACGAAGCGGCGGCCGCGGATGCCTCGTCGGCGGCCGCGGCTGACGCGATCGCCTCGGCGGCGGCGGCGCTGGCCGCGACATACACGTCGTAGCCTTCGTTCTCAAGCTGCACGGCGAGCTCGGGCCCGCCCGACTCGACGACCTGGCCGGCGACGAACACGTGTACGAAGTCGGGCGTGATGTAGCGCAGGATGCGGTTGTAGTGCGTGATCAGCAGCACGCCGAGGTCGGTGTTGGTCTTGGCACGGTTGACGCCCTCTGACACGATCTTCAGCGCGTCGACGTCGAGGCCCGAGTCGGTCTCGTCGAGCACGGCGAACTTCGGCTTGAGCAGTTCGAGTTGGAGGATCTCGTTGCGCTTCTTCTCGCCGCCCGAGAAACCCTCGTTGACGTTGCGTTCGGCGAACGCGCTGTCCATGCGCAGCGCGGTCATCGACGTCTTGACGTCTTTGATCCAGGTGCGGATGGGCGGGGCCGAGCCGTCGATGGCGGTCTTGGCGGTGCGCAGGAAGTTCGTGACCGTCACACCGGGAATCTCGACCGGGTACTGCATGGCCAGAAAGAGCCCGGCGCGGGCGCGGGCATCCACCGTCAGCTCGGTCATCTCTTCGCCGTCGAGCAGAATCGACCCGCTGGTGACGTGGTACTTCGGATGCCCGGCGATCGCATAGGCGAGGGTCGACTTGCCCGAGCCGTTCGGCCCCATGATCGCGTGGGTCTCGCCCTGCCTGATCGTGAGGTTCACGCCACGCAGGATCTGCTTGGCGCCCTGTTCGGTGTCGACACTGACGTGCAGGTCGATGATTTCAAGAGTTGACATGGGTTAGGCGATTTCTTTTGTCAGGGTCGGGTCGATGTAGATGTCGCCGTCGACGATGCTGAGCTCGTAGACGGGAACCGGCTCGTAGGCCGGGAGGGTCAGGGGCTTGCCGGTGAGCAGCGAGAACTTGGAGCCGTGGGCCCAGCACTCGAGCGTCGGCCCCTCAGCCGACGCTTCGGCTGAGGGAGCTCCCTCGACGAAGCCCTCGGCCAGCGAGATGTCGCCGTGCGTGCAGGTGTCGCCGATGGCGAAGCATTCGCCGCTCGAGTCTTTGACGAGCGCGATGGCCACGCCGTCGATCTCGACGCGCAGGGCCTCGTTCTCGCCCAGTTCGTCGAGCGAGCAGATGCGAACGGCGGCCATCAGAGGGTTCCGCCGATGGCCTCGTCGGGCGCAGCGAACGCCGTGGCACCGCCTGCGGCATCGACCAGCTCGGCCTCGACGGCGAGCGTCAGACGCTCCTCGACGGCGGGCGAACCGATCTTCTGGATGATCTCGGCCAGGAATCCGCGCACCACCAGGCGGCGCGCCTCCTCCTCGCTGATGCCGCGCGACTGCAGGTAGAACAGCTGCTCGTCGTCGAAGCGCCCGGTCGAGCTGGCGTGCCCGGCCCCGAGGATGTTGCCGGTCTCGATCTCGAGGTTCGGAATCGAGTCGGCCCTCGTGCCCTCAGAGAGAACCAGGTTGCGGTTCTCCTCGTAGCTGTCGGTGCCGTTGGCGGTCTGCCGGATGAGCACGTCGCCCACCCAGACCGAGTGAGCGCCCTCGCCCTGCAGTGCGCCCTTGTACTTGACGCGCGAACGCGAGTTCTCGGCCTCGTGGTCGATGTAGACCCGCTGCTCGAGGTGCTGCCCGGCATCCGCGAAGTACAGCCCGTAGGCCTCCGTGTTCGAGCCGGTGTCAGACAGGTGGATGCTCGGGTTCACCCGCACGACCGATCCGCCGAGCGACACCACGATGTGGGTCAGGCTGGCGTCGCGGCCCACCTGGGCGAAGTGGCTGGCCAGGTGCGCGGCGGAGTCGTTCCACTGCTGCACCGTGACGACGGTGAGCTGGGCCCCCTCGCGAACGACGATCTCGACGTTCTCGGTGAGCCGGGCATCCCCCGTGTTCTCGATGATCACGAGGCCGCGGCTGTTCGGCGAGGCGGTGATCACGGTGTGGGCGGCTCGGGCCCCCGTGCCGAGGCCGCTGCGGGCGACGACGAACTCCGCCGAGGGGGTCTCGCCCGTGACGTCGATGGCGAGGGCCTTGTCGAAGGCCGACCAGGCGTTGGCGCTGGCCCGGTCTTCGGGCAGGCCGGCGCTGCCGATGCGCTCGTCGGTGCGGTCGACCCAGGTGAGGCCGAAACCGTCGACCGCGTCGGCGGTGACCTCGACCGGCGACCCGTCGAGGGGGCCGTTGATGAGATCTGCGACGAGCTTGATCGGCGTGAGCTTCCAGTCGACCTCGTGCCCGGTGGGCTCGTCGAAGTCGCTCACGTCGGCCGAGGTGTAGCGCTCAGACCGCGTCTGAACGGGAATCTCGTGCCAGGCGCCGTCGGTGTGGCTCTTCGACCCCACCGGCTCGCCGCGGTGACCCCCGGCGGCCGGCACGGCGAATGCCGCTGCGGCCGCTTCGGAGACCGTGTTTTCGGGCACAGTCGTATTACCTGGTGCTGCTGAGGTCATTAACCTACTGACCCTTCCATGCCCATCTCGATGAGCTTGTTGAGTTCGAGGGCGTACTCCATCGGGAGCTCGCGGGCGATCGGCTCGATGAAGCCGCGCACGATCATGGCCATGGCCTCGTCTTCGGGCAGCCCACGGCTCATCAGGTAGAAGAGCTGCTCTTCGCTGACCCGGGAGACGGTGGCCTCGTGGCCCAGCTGCACGTCATCCACGCGGATGTCGATGGCGGGGTACGTGTCGCTGCGCGACTGCGTGTCGACCAGCAGCGCGTCGCAGCGCACGGTGTTCGCCGAGTGGTGCGCGTTCTCGGCGACCCGAACCTCGCCGCGGTAGCCCGCACGGCCGCCGCCGCGAGCGATCGACTTCGAGACGATCGACGACTGGGTGTACGGCGCCATGTGGATCATCTTGGCGCCGGCATCCTGATGCTGGCCGGGGCCTGCGAAGGCGACGGAGAGCGTCTCGCCCTTGGCCCGCTCGCCGACCAGGTAGATCGACGGGTACTTCATGGTGACCTTCGAGCCGATGTTGCCGTCGATCCACTCCATGGTCGCCCCCTCGTGCGCAATCGCACGCTTGGTGACCAGGTTGTAGACGTTGTTCGACCAGTTCTGAATCGTCGTGTAGCGAACGCGGGCGTTCTTCTTCACGATGATCTCGACCACGGCGGAGTGCAGCGAGTCGCTCTTGTAGATCGGGGCCGTGCAACCCTCGATGTAGTGCACGTACGAGCCCTCGTCGGCGATGATCAGCGTGCGCTCGAACTGGCCCATGTTCTCGGTGTTGATGCGGAAGTAGGCCTGCAGCGGAATTTCGACGTGCACACCCTTCGGCACATACACGAACGACCCGCCCGACCACACGGCGGTGTTCAGCGCGGCGAACTTGTTGTCACCGGCCGGGATGACCGTTCCGAAGTACTCGTCGAAGAACTCGGGGTGCTCACGCAGCGCGGTGTCGGTGTCCATGAAGATGACGCCCTGGGCCTCGAGGTCTTCGCGGATCGTGTGGTACACGACCTCCGACTCGTACTGCGCGGCCACGCCGGAGACGAGGCGCTGGCGCTCTGCCTCGGGGATGCCGAGCTTCTCGTAGGTGTTCTTGATGTCGTCAGGAAGGTCTTCCCACGTCTGCGCCTGCTTCTCGGTCGACCGCACGAAGTACTTGATGTTGTCGAAGTCGATGCCGGAAAGGTCTGCTCCCCACGTCGGCATCGGTTTGCGCTCGAAGATCTGCAGTGCCTTGAGGCGGGCCTTGAGCATCCACTCGGGTTCGCTCTTCAGCGTCGAGATGCCCTTCACGACCTCAGGCGAGATGCCGCGCTTGGCGGTCGCGCCGGCGGCGTCGGAGTCGGACCACCCGAACTCGTACACCCCCAGGTTCTGAAGTTCTGGCCGGTCGATGAGTACGTCTGTCATGACTTTCTCCCTTCCTATTGCTAGCTCCAACGGCGCTGGCAACCTTTTTATTCTACCGGGGCGGAGATTGTCTCAGGTCGATACCCCGCAACCTCAGAGGTAACGGTTTGGTCGACCGAGAAGAGGGTCGGGTTCACGTCGAGCAGAACGCGCAGGGCGCCCACCCAGACCAGCGCGGCCCCCAGCAGGTGCAGCGCCACGAGTGCCTCGGGCAGCCCGGTCAGCGCCTGGATCAGGCCGAGCGCCGCCTGGGCCAGAACGACCACGATGAAGGTCAGCGTGCGGCGACGGGCCAGCTGGGCACCGGCCACCCGGGCGAGAACCGCGAACAGCACGATGCCGAGCACCAGCGTCAGCGAGCCCAGGATGCCGTGCAGCACGGTCACGTCGCCCCAGTCGAACTGCATACGGGGCACGTCGGCCGAGTCGCCCGAGTGGGGCCCGGTGCCCGACACCAGCGTGCCGACGAGGATGAGCACGATCGTCACCGCGACGAGCACCACGCTCAGCACCCGGGCCGGCGCCGGCAGCCGCACCGCCGCCGACTGGCCGCGGTGCGCGCGGTGCCAGGTCAGCGTGGTGGTCGTGAGCAGGGCGATGGCCATCACGAAGTGGAAGGCCACGATGTAGGGGTTCAGCTGCGCCAGCACGGTGATGCCACCGGCGACCGCGTTCGCGACGACCAGCCAGAACTGCGACCAGGTGAGCCGGGTCATGGCGCGCACCCGGGGCTTCTGCAGCCGGGCGGCGATGATGACCCAGCCGACCGCGGCGATGAGCACACCCGTCAGTGCCCGGTTCGTGAACTCGATCAGGCCGTGGATGCCCAGCTCGGGCGTCGTCGTCAGCGACCCCGTCTCACAGGCGGGCCAGGTCGGGCAGCCGAGACCCGAACCGGTGACCCGCACGATGCCGCCGCTCAGCACGATGAAGATGCTGACGACGAGAGCGGCGGTGGTCGCCCAACGCAGCGCTCGGGCACTGATGGTCCAGCGGTCTGCGGCCCAGGAGAGTGGGGTCTGCATGCGGCGGATCCTCAGAACGGGAGCAGCGGGTCGATCGCGATGGCCAGGAACAGGATGGTCAGGTACGTGATCGAGGCGTGGAAGACGCGCATCGGCCGAACATCCCCGTGCCTGATGGCCGAGTTGTAGAGGCGGTGCGTCTCGTAGATGAACCAGCCGCCCGAGGCGATGGCGGCGACCGTGTAGACGATGCCCATCGAGGCCACCGGGATGAGCAGCAGTGAGCAGGCCACCGTCGCCCACGCGTACAGGATGGTCTGCAGGCCGACGACCGCGCGGCCCCGGGTGACGCCGAGCATCGGAACGCCGACCGACTTGTAGTCGTCGCTGTAGCGCATCGAGAGAGGCCAGTAGTGAGGCGGGGTCCAGAGGAAGATGACGCCGAACAGAATCCACGCGGGCCAGTCGAGCGAGTTCGTCACCGCGGCCCAGCCGATGAGCACCGGCATGCAGCCGGCGGTGCCACCCCAGATGATGTTCTGCGAGGTGTGGCGCTTCAGGATGATCGTGTAGACGACCGCATACAGCACAATCGCGATCACCGACAGCCCCGCGGCGAACCAGTTCACGAAGAATCCGAACCAGAGGGTCGAGACGACGGCCAGAACCCACGCGAACACGAGCGCCTCGCGGTCGCTCAGCTCGCCGGTGACGAGGGGCCGCGACTTCGTGCGGTTCATCACGCGGTCGATGTCGCGGTCGATGTAGCAGTTGAACGCGCCCGCGCCGCCTGCGCTCAGCGCGCCGCCGACGAGCGTGGCGAAGACCAACCACAGGTTGGGAATGCCGCCCTGCGCAAGGATCATCACGGGAACCGTGGTGACGAGCAGCAGCTCCATCACGCGGGGTTTCGTGAGTGCGACGTACGCTTTGGCCTTCTGGCCCACGCCGATGCGCGGATGCCCGACCCGGCCTTCTACCGCAACGTCCATTGCTCCTCTAACTGCTCCTGACATACCTGCTCCACTCTACTTTACGGCGCGTAGAAGTCGCTCACGAGCAGGCGCTGGCACCCCGCCCCTCTCTATACTGGATGAAGGGTGGGAATTCACCTTCGGCTCGACGGTGCACCGAGGCTCCCCCCTCGTCCGCAACCTAAGAAGGGCTCTACACCTCGTGGCATCATTGCAGTGGGAATCTATTGACGACCAGGCCGTAAGCACAGTGAAGGTTCTCGCGGCAGACGCCGTGGAGAAGGTCGGCAACGGTCATCCCGGAACCGCCATTTCGCTCGCACCGCTCGCCTACCTCCTCTTCCAGAAAGAGATGCGGCGTGACCCGTCAGACAACGAGTGGATCGGTCGCGACCGGTTCATCCTCTCCGTGGGCCACAGCTCGCTGACGCTCTACATCCAGCTCTACCTGGGTGGCTACGGCCTCGAGCTCGACGACCTGAAGAAGCTGCGCACGTGGGGTTCGCTCACCCCGGGCCACCCCGAATACGGTCACACCGACGGCGTCGAGATCACCACCGGCCCGCTCGGCCAGGGCCTCGCCTCTGCCGTGGGCTTCGCCTACGCCTCGCGCTTCGAGCGCGGCCTCTTCGACCCGGATGCCGCACCCGGCACCAGCCCGTTCGACCACTTCATCTACACCATCGCCGGCGATGGCGACATGGAGGAGGGCATCACCAACGAGGCGTCGTCGCTGGCCGGCCACCAGGAGCTCGGCAACCTGATCGCGTTCTACGACAGCAACCAGATCTCGATCGAAGACGACACGAACATCGCGTTCACCGAAGACGTCAAGGCGCGCTATGAGGCACTGCACTGGCACGTGCAGGTCGTCGACTGGAAGAAGACGGGCGAGTACGTCGAAGACGTGCAGGCCCTGGCCGACGCGATCGAGGCCGCCAAGGCAGAGACTGCGAAGCCGTCGCTCATCATTCTGAAGACGATCATCGGCTGGCCGTCGCCGAAGAAGCAGAACTCGGGCAAGATCCACGGCTCGGCGCTCGGCGCCGACGAGCTGAAAGGCCTGAAGGAGGTTCTCGGCTTCAACCCCGACGAGACCTTCGCCGTCTCCGACGAGGTCATCAGCCACACCCGCGAGGCCATCACCCGCGGCAAGGCCGCCCACGAAGAGTGGAACGTCGCGTTCAACGCCTGGGCCGAGGCCAACCCCGAGCGCAAGGCGCTGCTCGACCGCGTGCTGAAGGGCGAACTGCCCGAGGGCGTCGAAGACGTGCTGCCCTCGTTCGAGGCAGGCAAAGAGGTGTCGACCCGTGCCGCCTCCGGCAAGGTCATCAACGCGATCGCCGGTGTCATGCCCGAGTTCTGGGGCGGGTCTGCCGACCTCGCCGAGTCGAACCTCACGACCATCGAGTCGGGGGCGTCGTTCGTTCCCGCCGAACGCTCCACGCACGAGTGGTCGGGCAACCCGTACGGCCGCGTGCTGCACTTCGGTATCCGCGAGCACGCCATGGGCGCCATCATCAACGGCATCGTGCTGCACGGCAACACGCGACCGTTCGGCGGCACCTTCCTCATCTTCTCGGACTACATGCGCCCGGCCATCCGTCTCGCCGCGCTGATGCAGTCGCCGTCGATCTTCGTCTACACGCACGACTCGGTCGCGCTCGGCGAAGACGGCCCGACCCATCAGCCGATCGAGCAGCTTTCGACACTGCGCGCCATTCCGGGCCTCGACGTGGTTCGCCCCGGCGATCCGAACGAGACCGCCTGGGCCTGGCACACGATTCTGTCGCGTCGCGTCGGGCCAGCCGCGATCGCGCTGACCCGCCAGAACATCCCCACCTTCGAGCGCGGTGACGGCGACGCCTCGGGCGAGACCTTCGCTTCGGCGAAGAACGTCGCCAAGGGTGCCTACATCCTGGCCGAGGCGCCGGGCGGCACGCCCGACGTGATCTTCATCGCCACCGGTTCAGAGGTTCAGATCGCCGTCGAGGCGCGCGAACTGCTGAAGGCCGACGGCATCAACGCCCGCGTCGTGTCGGCGCCGTGCCTCGAGTGGTTCGAAGAGCAGACCGCGGAGTACCGCGAGCACGTTCTTCCGCCCGCCGTGAAGGCTCGCGTGTCGATCGAGGCCGGCCTGGCGCTCACCTGGCGCGGCTACGTCGGCGACCACGGCAAGAGCGTCTCGATCGAGCACTTCGGGGCATCCGCCGACTACAAGACGCTGTTCCGCGAGTTCGGAATGACCACCGGCAGCGCGATCGAGGCCGCGAAGACCTCGCTCGCCTCACTCGCCGCCGTCTGACCCACGATTTTCACAAGGAGACAACATCATGACTGACACCCAGCTCGAAACCCCCACCGCCCAGCTCTCCGCCGTCGGCGTGAGCATCTGGCTCGACGACCTCTCGCGCGAGCGCCTGCGCACCGACAACCTGCAGAAGCTGATCGCCGAGAAGAACGTCGTCGGGGTCACCACCAACCCGTCGATCTTCGCCTCGGCCCTCGCCAACGGCGAGGCCTACGACCAGCAGGTGCGCGAGCTCGCGGCCGCCGGTGCCAACGTCACCGACGCCGTGTTCGAGATCACCACGAGCGACGTCGCGCACGGCTGCGACATCTTCAAGCCCATCTACGACTCGACCGCCGGCTTCGACGGCCGCGTGTCGATCGAGGTCGAGCCCGGCTTCGCGAACGACGCCGACGCCACCATCAAGCAGGCCAAAGAGCTGTTCGACAAGGTCGACAAAGAGAACGTGCTCATCAAGATCCCGGCGACGATCGAGGGCCTGCGGGCCATCACCGAGACCATCGCCGCGGGCATCAGCGTGAACGTGACGCTGATCTTCAGCCTCGAGCGCTACCGCGACGTCATCAACGCCTACCTGGCCGGCCTCGAGAAGGCCCAGGAGGCGGGCATCGACCTGTCGAAGATCCACTCGGTCGCGTCGTTCTTCGTGTCGCGGGTCGACACCGAGATCGACAAGCGCCTCGACGCCGTCGGCACCGACGAGGCGAAGGCCCTCAAGGGCAAGGCCGGCGTGGCCAACGCCCAGCTCGCCTACGAGGTCTTCGAGCACGCCTTCACCACCGAGCGCGCCAAGGTGCTGCTCGCCGCGGGCGCCAACAAGCAGCGTCCGCTGTGGGCCTCGACCGGTGTCAAAGACCCGTCGCTGCCCGACACGATGTACGTGACCGAGCTGGCCGCCCCCGAGGTCGTGAACACGATGCCCGAGAAGACGCTCGACGCGACCTTCGACCACGGCGTCATCACCGGCAACACCATCGACGGCAGCTACGCCGGTGCGAACAAGATTCTCGACGCGGTCGCCGCGCAGGGCATCTCGTACGCCGAGGTCACCGAGCTGCTCGAAAAAGAGGGCGTCGACAAGTTCATCGTGTCGTGGAAAGAGCTGCTCGAGACGGTTCAGACCGCTCTCGATGCGGCCAACGCCGGCGAAGGCGCATGAGCGTCAAGATCCACGTTTCGGGGGTGGTGAAGGCGGCCGTCGAGGCCGCCGTTCCCACCCTCGTCACCGACCTGGTCGCCTCGAGCATCACAGGTCAGGATCCAGCCCTCTGGGGTGCCGATGCTGAAGCCGAGGCGTCGAAGCGCCTCGGCTTCACCGAGGCCGTGTCGGTCTCCCGGCCCCTGGTGGCCGAGATCGCCGCGCTGCGCGAGTCGTTGCTGGCCGCGGGTGTCGACCACTTCGTGCTCGCAGGTATGGGCGGCTCGTCGCTCGCTCCCGAGGTGATCACGCGCACCGCCGGCGTCGAACTCACCGTGCTCGACTCCACCGCCCCCGGGCAGGTCGAGGCGGCACTGGCCGACCGCCTCGCAACGACGGCTCTCGTCGTCTCGTCGAAGTCGGGTTCGACCGTCGAGACCGACAGCCAGCGTCGAACCTATGAGAAGGCCTTCCGCGACGTCGGGGTCGACCCGAGAGAGCGCATCGTCGTAGTCACCGACCCCGGCTCGCCGCTCGAGGCATCGGCCACCGAAGCGGGCTACCGCGTGTTCACCGCCGACCCGAACGTGGGCGGCCGGTACTCGGCGCTCACCGCGTTCGGTCTCGTGCCGTCGGGTCTCGCCGGTGCCGACATCGGCGAGCTGCTCGACGAGGCCGAGGCCATCGAGCTCTACCTGGCCACCGACGACGACGACAACCCGGCGCTCATCCTCGGGGCGGCCATCGCCGGCACCACGCCGCTGAAGAACAAGCTCGGCATCGTCTCCGACGGCACGCACATCGCAGGGTTCGCCGACTGGGCCGAGCAACTCATCGCAGAATCGACCGGCAAGATCGGTCGCGGGCTGCTGCCCGTCGTGCTCGACACCCACTCCCCCGAACTGGCTGAGAACCTGCCCGACCTGCAGGTGGTTCGGCTCGTGCGAGAGGCCGACCAGTTCCACCTGCTGCCGCAGAACCGCCACGACGGCGAGATCCTGATGAGCGGTTCGCTCGGCGGCCTCATCCTGACCTGGGAGTACGCGGTGGTCGTCGCGGGTCGCCTGCTGGGCATCAACCCGTTCGACCAGCCCGACGTGGAGTCGGCGAAGGTCGCGACGCGCGGCCTGCTCGACGCCCGCCCCGAACCCGAGGCACCCGCGTTCGTCGCGGGCGGCATCGAGGTGCGCGGAACGGCATCGGTCGTCGGCGGTTCGGTGAACGGTGAAGAGACCGTCGCCGCCGCGATCGACAGGCTGCTGGCCGAGACCCCGTCAGACGGCTACGTCTCGATCCAGGCCTACGTCGACCGCCTCGCCCTGCCGCAGCTGGTCGAGCTGCGCGACCGCATCGCGTCGAAGATCACCCGACCGGTGACCTTCGGCTGGGGTCCGCGGTTTCTGCACTCGACCGGCCAGTTCCACAAAGGCGGCCCCGCGGTCGGTGTCTTCCTGCAGATCACCGAGAACGCAGGCACCGACCTCGAGGTGCCCGGCCGGCCGTTCACCTTCGGCCAGCTCATCCAGGCCCAGGCCGCGGGCGACGCAAGCGTTCTCGCCGACCACGGTCGACCTGTGCTGCGCCTGAACCTCACCGATCCGGCCGCTGATGTGACCAGTCTGTTCGATTCCCTCAACTGAATAGACGGGGGTGAGCGTCACGCGCATCCCTCGTCGTCTGCAAGGAGCACGATGTCACCGGTAGAAATCACTCCGGACTACAACCCCCTCAGGCTGCCGACCGACAGGCGCCTGAACCGCATCGCCGGGCCCAGCGGCCTGATCATCTTCGGCGTGACGGGCGACCTGTCACGCAAGAAGCTGATGCCGGCGGTGTACGACCTCGCCAACCGCGGGCTCCTGCCGCCGGGCTTCTCGCTCGTCGGCTTCGCCCGCCGCGACTGGGAAGACCAGGACTTCGAGCGCGTCGTGCACGACGCCGTCAAGGAGTACGCGCGCACCCCCTTCGACGAAGACGTGTGGCGGCAGCTCTCTGAGGGCATCCGCTTCGTCTCGGGTGAGTTCGACGACGACTCGGCGTTCGAGTCGCTCAAGGCGACGATGAGCGAGCTGGATGCCGTACGGGGCACGAAGGGCAACTACGCCTTCTACCTCTCCATTCCTCCGAAGGCGTTCCCGCTGGTCACCGAGCAGCTGCGTCGCTCGGGATTGGCTCACCCGCAGCCCGGGCAGTGGCGCCGTGTGGTCATCGAGAAGCCCTTCGGCAGCGACCTCAAGACGGCGCGCGAGCTGAACGACGTGGTCGAATCGGTGTTCGCACCCGACGACGTGTTTCGCATCGACCACTACCTCGGCAAAGAGACGGTGCAGAACATCCTTGCGCTGCGGTTCGCGAACCAGCTGTACGAACCCATCTGGAACGGCAACTACGTCGACCACGTGCAGATCACCATGGCCGAAGACATCGGCGTGGGCGGTCGGGCCGGCTACTACGACGGCATCGGTGCGGCGCGCGACGTCATCCAGAACCACCTCCTGCAGCTGATGGCCCTCACGGCGATGGAGGAGCCGATCTCGTTCAACGCCGCCGACCTCCGCCAGGAGAAGGAGAAGGTGCTCGCCGCCGTCAAGGTGTCGAAGGACTTCAGTGCGACCACGGCCCGGGGCCAGTACTCGAGCGGGTGGCAGGGCGGCGAGTACGTGCCGGGCTTCCTCGAAGAAGACGGCATGAACCCGCAGTCGACCACCGAGACCTACGCGGCCGTTCGGCTCGACATCGGCACCCGCCGCTGGGCCGGCGTGCCGTTCTACCTGCGTGCAGGTAAGCGCCTCGGCCGCCGCGTCACCGAGATCGCGGTGGTGTTCAAGCGTGCGCCGCAGTACCTCTTCGCCGAGAGCCAGACCAGCGAGCTCGGCCAGAACGCGCTCGTCATCCGGGTTCAGCCCGACGAGGGTGTGACCATCCGGTTCGGCTCGAAGGTACCCGGCGCGGGCGTGCAGGTGCGCGACGTGACGATGGACTTCGGATACGGCCACGCCTTCACCGAGGCCAGCCCCGAGGCCTACGAGCGACTCATCCTCGACGTGCTCCTCGGTGAGCCGCCGCTCTTCCCCCGACACCAGGAGGTGGAGCTGTCGTGGAAGATCCTTGACCCGATCGAGGAGTACTGGGCGACGCAGGGCCAGCCCGACCAGTACCGGCCCGGCACCTGGGGCCCTGACTCCGCCGATGAACTGCTCGCCCGCGACGGAAGAACTTGGAGACGTCCGTGATCGTCGATTTTCCAGACACCAATACCAGCAAGATCTCGAAGGCCCTGGTCAAGATCCGCGAAGAGGGCGGCGCTGTCGCCCTCGGCCGGGTGCTGACGCTCGTCATCCGCACCAGTCTCGGTCATGAGGAGGAGGCGATCGAGGCCGCGAATGACGCCTCGCGCGAGCATCCGATGCGCGTCATCGTGGTGTCGACCGACAGCGACCCCGACGCCGCCCGCACCGGCCGCGGGGCCCGGCTCGACGCCCAGATTCGCGTGGGAGGTGACGCCGGCGCAAGCGAGGTCGTTCTGCTGAAGGCCTACGGCGCCGCCGCCTCCGACGAAGAGGGTCTGGTCACCGGCCTGTTGCTGCCCGACGCCCCGGTGGTCGTGTGGTGGCCGGGCGAGTCGCCCGAGAAGGCGTCGACGTCGAGCCTCGGCCGCATCGCCCAGCGCCGCATCACCGACGCCTCGAACCACCCGAACCCGGTCGAGTCGCTCATCAAGCTCGCCCAGAGCTACGCCCCCGGTGACAGCGACTTCGCCTGGACCCGACTCACCCTGTGGCGCGCCCAGCTCGCCGCGGTGCTCGACCAGCCGCCCTACGAGCCGGTCACGGCCGTCGAGGTGCAGGGTGCCTCCGACTCGCCGTCGACGCTGCTGCTCGCGGCGTGGCTCGGCCACCAGCTGCAGGCGCCGGTCACCTATGGGCTCACCAAGCGCTCGAACGGGTCGAGCGGCATTCACAGCGTCAAGCTGACGCGCGAGTCGGGAACCATTGACCTGACCCGTGAGATTCCCAACGTGGCGACGCTCATCCAGCCCAACCAGCCCACGCACGACCTCTCGCTGCCGCGCCGCAACCTGCGCGACTGCCTCGCCGAGGAGCTGCGCAGGCTCGACCCCGACGACCTGTATGGTGAGGTCATCTCCGTCGGCCTGGCAGAGCTGTTCGAGTCGACCGACGTCGGGCTCAGCACGGGCGTCATCAACATCATCACGTAGGGGCCGCAACACATGACAACCGATCGACGCGTTCTCGTTCACCCCGACAAGGCCTCCCTGGCCGGCGCCGTGGCGGCACGTTTCATCACGAAGATCATCGACATTCTCGACGAGGTCGACGACGCGCACGTGGTGCTGAGCGGGGGCAGCGTCAACACCGATGTGCTGGTGGCCATCCGTAACTCCGCCGCCCAGACGAACGTCGACTGGAGCCGCATCCACTTCTGGTGGGGCGACGAGAGGTTCGTCGAGAAGAGCAGCCCTGATCGCAATGAGCTACAGGCACGTGAGGCGCTGCTCGACCACATTCCGGTCGACGATGCAAAGGTGCATCCGTTCGCCTCCACCGACGAGATCGCCGACCTCGACGAGGCTGCGGCGTCGTACGCGCGCCAGCTCGCCGACGCGGCACCGGATGGTCGGCAGAACCCGTGCTTCGACATCCTGTTTCTGGGCGTCGGCCCCGACGGGCACATCGCGTCGCTGTTCCCCGGAATGCAGGGCATCACCGTGCGTGACGCCTCGGTGGTGTCGGTGCGCAACTCCCCCAAGCCACCGCCCCTGCGATTGAGCCTCACCCTGCCAGTCATCCAGTCGGCCGATCGCATCTGGCTCGTGCTCGCCGGTGCCGACAAGGCGTCGGCGCTCGGCCTCGCCCTGGCCGGTGCCAGCGTCGACGAGGTGCCGGTCGCCGGGGCCGAGGGCCGCAAACGCACCGTCTTTTTCGTCGACAAAGAGGCGGCAGCCGAGGTTCCCGAGAACCTCATCGCTCCCTCCTACTAGCATTCAGAACCCAGTTGGAGCACGCAAACCGACGCATCCGCAGAAGGCTTGCTGGAGGACTCGGCGCCGAGTGCAATGCGGACTAAAACCACAGAAACGAAAACTGCTGTTGCCACACCCAAAATCCCGTTGCCCACGGATTGGCAATAATTAATTCACAGATCAAGTAGCCCCACATGGCTAGAGCAACCACAGAACCCACGGCGATACTACGTAATCGTCTTGCTGGTCTCGCTACCCAAATGGAAATGGTTATCACGAAAATCGGAGCAATCGCCAAGAAGATTGTTCCCAGTTGATAACCTCTGATACATCCGGCGCCAGAACATATATTCGTCAGCACGATATGCCCTACCATTGCGTGTGGATGTGTCACGAATCCGATTATATCTCAGGGAATAAGCTGCTCATGCTTTCGGAAGGCCAGATCGGATGGTGACGGAAGGAGCGCTGCTGCCCCCCCAAGCCCCACCCCTGCGGTTGAGCCTGACGCTGCCGGTCATCCAGTCGGCCCGACCGCATCTGGCTCGTGCTCGCCGGTGCCGACAAGTTCCCGGCGCTCGTCCTCGCGTTGGCTGGAGTCGGAGCGCCGAGGTTCCCGAGAACCTCATCGCACCCTCGTACTGATCTTAGGCCACAACGACCATCAGCGCCGTGCCTCAATCACAGCCGGGTGCCTAGGTGCGATGAATGGCTTGGATCGGCCGAAGGGCCTACGTCACGCTCGATACTCAACACCATAGCGCTAGATCACACACCGTCGCTGACAGTGCCGATGAGTGCGAATCATGGCGTCGACAGCAGTTTGCCGAGGTCAGTCACGCACAGTGCGCCGGGCTTGGTACCTGGTTGAATCCTAGACTCCGTTGTTTCGGTGTCTTCTGACGTGACCTGCCCGTCGACAACTATGCGGCACGTCACTGTGCCCCCGCTTTTGGAAATCGCACTCATCGCTATTTTGTCGCAGCCAACGCCCGGATGAATGACGACAGTTTGCGACCACGGGAAGGTTGTCGTGTCGGGGTTCACTTTTACAGGCTCCCCGGGAGCGTCATCTCCAGTGCCGCCTGGCTGATACGAAATGAGGGCGTAGGTCGGAATCAGATTCAGGGGGAAGGCTTTTGGCGACTTGGGCCTCAAAATTGACGGCTACAGTCGTCGGACTCGACGAAGCGTCAGCGCACAGGCCGGGTGGAAAGCTGAAATCGTAGATCGGAGTCGGTGGCTTAGGAATGAGAAGTGATACGAAGAAGGCAACGATCACTGCGGGCCAAACCAGGATCGCAAACCATCCCGCTACGGAACCCAGTCGCTTCTTTCGTGCCATAGTGAGACATTATCACTACTGCGCGCTCGGTTGACTGTAGATGATGGAAGGGCCGCAACCCGAGGGCGGGCGCGGCCGTTCCAACGGACTGAACTAGTTGGCGACGGGAGCCGCCGTGCCGCGGCGCGCGCGCAGCTGGGCCAGGGCGTCTTCGAGAAGCTGGGCCGCCTCTTCTTCGGTGCGGCGTTCTTTGACATAGGCCAGGTGCGTCTTGTAGGGCTCGAGCTTCGCCACCGACGGCGGGTTCAGCTGGTCGCGACCGGCGGGCAGGCCCGACTGGGGCGAATCGATGGTCTCGGGGATCTCTTCGGCGGGCAGGTTTGCGGCGAAGTATCGAACGGTCTCATTGCCGAGAGCATCCCAGTACGAGACCTTGATGCGATCGGCGTGGTAGCCGCGGTCTTGTTCGCCCATGGGGCCGGCGCCGACGCGAGACCCCCGAATTGCACTGCCGCCTGAAGCCATGGAAATTACCCCTCGTTACCGATGATGAAATGTGGGCCGGTGAACTAGCTGCCCGTGTCGAACTTGGTGATGAGACCCAGCACGACGATCGACAGAACCCAGATCAGCCCGAGTATGACGGTGATGCGGTTCAGGTTGCGCTCTGCAACGCCTGAGGCGCCGAGGTTCGAGGTGACACCACCACCGAACATGTCAGACAGGCCGCCGCCGCGACCGCGGTGCAGCAGGATCAACAGCGTGAGCAGGAGACTGGTAATGCCGACAAGTACCTGGAGAACGACTTGAAGGATTTGCACGGATTACCTTTCACACACCAAAAGAGGGACTCTGGCCCCCCAAGACCAAGAGTCAGTATAACTCACAGCTCACACGCCGACGTGCTTCTTGTAGCGCACGATGGCGCTGAACTCGTCGATGTCGAGGCTCGCGCCGCCGACGAGGGCACCGTCGACGTTGGGCTCACGCATGAAGCCGGCGATGTTGCCCGACTTCACCGAGCCGCCGTAGAGGATGCGCGTGGCCGCAGCCGTGTCATCGCTGAGGCTCTCGGCGATCACCGTTCGAAGCGCAGCGCAGACCGCCTCGGCCTGGTCGGGCGTGGCGGCCTGGCCCGAGCCGATGGCCCAGACCGGCTCGTACGCCACGACGATGTTCGCGTCAGAGGGTACGCCGGCGAGGGCGGCCTTCAGCTGCGATACCGGAACGGCGCTCGGGCCGAACCTCTCCAGGTCTTCGGCCGTCTCGCCCACACAGATGACGGGAACTAGCCCGTGCTTCAGGGCGGCGGCGACCTTGGCCGCGACGACCTCGTCGGTCTCGTTGTGCATCGTGCGACGCTCGGAGTGGCCGATGATCACGTACACGCAGTCGAGCTTCGACAGGAACTGCCCCGAGATCTCACCGGTGTAGGCACCGGAGTCGGCTGCAGACAGGTCTTGCCCGCCGTAGGCCAGCTCGAGCTTGTCGGCCGATACGAGGGTCTGAACCGAGCGCAGGTCGGTGAACGGCGGGAAGATGGCCACCTCGACGTCGGCGAAGTCGTGCGAGGCGTCTTTCAGGCTCCAGGCCAGCTTCTGCACGAAGGCGATCGACTGCAGGTGGTCGAGGTTCATCTTCCAGTTGCCCGCGATGAGCGGGGTGCGGGTTGCGGGGCTTTTCACGCTATCCATCCGAGAACCTCCAGGCCGGGGAGACGCTTGCCTTCGAGAAACTCGAGACTGGCACCGCCACCCGTAGAAATGTGACCGAACTGGTCATCAGTGAATCCGAGTGCGCGAACGGCCGCCGCCGAGTCGCCGCCGCCGACGACGCCGAGGCCGTCGACTTTGGTCAGAGCCGCTGCGACGGCACGAGTGCCTTCGGCGAACGGCTCGAGTTCGAACACGCCCATGGGGCCGTTCCAGAAGACAGTGTGCGACGCCTCGATGATCTCGGCGAACGCCTTCGATGTGTCGGGGCCGATGTCGAGACCGAGACCGGATGCTCCGAAGGGCGTCTCCTCGATCGTCTCTGCGCTCGTCACCGTGTGCTCGGCGTCGGCACCGAACTTCGATGCGACGACCACGTCGGTGGGCAGCACGATCGTGACACCGAGCTGCTTCGCCTTCTCGAGGTACCCCTTGACCGTGTCGATCTGGTCTTTCTCGAGCAGGCTGGCGCCGACCTGGTAGCCCTGAGCCGCGAGGAAGGTGAAGAGCATCCCACCGCCGATGAGCAGCGAATCGACCTTGGGCAGCAGGTGGCCGATGACCCCGAGCTTGTCGGACACCTTCGAGCCGCCGAGAACCACCGCGTAGGGCCTCGTAGGCGTCTCGGTCAGTTGGTCGAGCACCTGGAGCTCGGTCTCGATCAGCAGGCCGGCTGCGCTCGGCAGCAGCTGGGCGAGTTCGAAGACGCTCGCCTGCTTGCGGTGCACAACACCGAATCCGTCTGACACGAAGACGTCGGCGCCGGTGGCGGCGACGAGCTGTTCGGCGAACGCGCGCCGGTCGTCGTCTGACTTCGCGGTCTCGCCCGGGTTGAACCGCAGGTTCTCGAGCAGCGCGAATTCGCCGTCGC
The DNA here is from genome assembly GCF_036553535.1 of Subtercola sp. YIM 133946. Classification (NCBI taxonomy): domain Bacteria; kingdom Bacillati; phylum Actinomycetota; class Actinomycetes; order Micrococcales; family Microbacteriaceae; genus Subtercola; species Subtercola sp. YIM 133946. The sequence goes on along the minus strand of NZ_JAZHPE010000051.1, from coordinate 174,743 downwards.
CGAGAGCGGCGGCGGCCTCCTTCGCGGCGTCGCCGACGGTGTCGGCTGCGAAGGCGACCGGCGCCTCGAGCAGCTCTGACAACCGTTCGGCGACGGGCGCGAGGCTGTACTTCGCCTCGGGCGCGCCGTCAGGGCGGCCGAGGTGGCTCACGATGACCACCCGGGCTCCCTGGCCGGCCAGCGCCTGAAGCGTGGGAAGTGACGCACGGACTCGTCCGTCGTCAGTGATGACACCGTCTTTCAACGGCACGTTCAGGTCGCATCTGATGATGACCGTCTTACCGGCGAGCGACCCGAGGCTCTCGAGTGTTCGTATCGTCACTTCTCGGGGTGTCTCTACAGCTTGCTTGCGACGAACTCGGTGATGTCGACGAGGCGGTTGGAGTAACCCCACTCGTTGTCGTACCACGACGCCACCTTGACCTGGTTGCCGATGACCTTGGTCAGACCGGCGTCGAAGATCGAGGAGTGCGGGTCGCCGACGATGTCGCTCGACACGATCTCGTCTTCGGTGTAGCTCAGGATGCCCTTGAGCTCGCCGTTCGCGGCGTTCTTGTACGCCTCGTTGATCTGCTGCACGGTGACGGGCTTGGTCACCTCGACCGTGAGGTCGGTGATCGAGCCGGTGGGAACCGGAACGCGCAGTGCGTAGCCGTCGAGCTTGCCGACGAGCTCGGGGATGACGAGACCCAGTGCCTTGGCGGCACCGGTCGACGTCGGGATGATGTTCGCAGCGGCGGCACGGGCGCGGCGCAGGTCGCTGTGCGGGCCGTCTTGCAGGTTCTGGTCGGCCGTGTACGCGTGGACCGTGGTCATCAGGCCGCGCTCGATGCCGAAGTTGTCGAGCAGCACCTTGGCGAGCGGCGCGAGGCAGTTCGTGGTGCACGAGGCGTTCGAGATGATGTCGTGGATGTCGGGGTCGTAGGTTCCCTCGTTGACACCGAGCACGAGCGTCGCGACGTCGTCGCCGGTGGCGGGGGCAGACACGATGACTTTCTTGGCTCCGCCGTCGATGTGCTTGCGGGCATCCGACGACTTGGTGAAGCGGCCGGTCGACTCGATGACGATGTCGACGCCCAGCTCGCCCCAGGGCAGGTTGGCGGGGTCGCGCTCGGCCAGCACCAGGATCGGCTTGCCATTGACGACGATGTTGTCACCATCGAGCTCGACGGTCGCGTCGAGACGGCCACCGATGGTGTCGTACTTCAGCAGGTGGGCCAGAGCCTTGTTGTCGGTGAGGTCGTTGACGGCAACGATCTCGATGTCGCTGCCCTTGGCCAGCGCTGCTCTGAAGTAGTTGCGGCCAATGCGGCCGAAGCCGTTGATACCGATCTTTACGGACACGTAGTGCTCCTGTAACTGTGGCCCCTCGGGGCGGTGTGTTGTGAGGTGTGAAAACGGTGGTCACGAGAGCGCGGGCTCCGTGAGGAGCCCGCGCCAGCATCGCTTTTTACAGTACCAGCAGGCCGTCGGTCTTCGAGGTCGCGGCGGCGAGGCGAGCGGCCACGTTCGACCAGTTCGCGACGTTCCAGATGGCCTTGATGTAGTCGGCGCGCACGTTGAGGTAGTCGAGGTAGTACGCGTGCTCCCAGACGTCGAGCATGAACAGCGGAACGACGCCGGCGGGCAGGTTGCTCTGCTGGTCGAACAGCTGGAACGTGACGACGTTGCGACCGATCACGTCGTAGCCGAGAACGGCCCAGCCCGAACCCTGAACGCCGAGGGCGACGGCGGTGAAGGCGGCCTGGAACTTCTCGAACGACCCGAACGAGTCGTCGATGGCCGCGGCGAGCTCGCCCTCGGGGGTCTGGGTCTCGGGGGTCAGATTGGTCCAGAAGATGGAGTGGTTGACGTGACCGCCGAGGTTGAAGGCGAGGTCTTTCTCGAGCTTGTTGATCGCGCCGAGGTTGCCTGACTCGCTCGCCTCTTTGATGCCGGCGATGGCGGTGTTGGCGCCCGCGACGTAGGTCGCGTGGTGCTTGTCGTGGTGCAGGGTCATGATCTTCGCACTGATGTGCGGCTCAAGAGCTGCGTAGTCGTAGGGAAGATCTGGAAGAGTGTATTCAGCCATTGCTTTTCTCCTTGTACTTGTGATGTGGGGCGCGGCAGAAGGCCGAAGAGTCGGCTTCCGGGCGTACTGCCCACCTGACCATTCTATTGATGTCAACCGCACGGCCACTGAATGCTTCCCGGCAACCGGATGCCCGTACCCGGCGACCGGGCACGGCAGGCCGGTCGTCGCGTCGTTCGTCGAGCCGGTCGTCGGTCAGCGGTCGGTCAGTCGTCGAGGTCGGGTGGCAGGTTCGCGTCGGTGCCGGGAATGCCGAGGTCGGAGGCCTTCTTGTCGGCCATGGCGAGCAGCCGGCGGATGCGCCCGGCGATGGCATCCTTCGTCATGGGCGGGTCGGCGTGGTGGCCCAGCTCGTCGAGGCTCGCGTCACGAAAGTTCAGCCGGAGTTCACCTGCATACTTCAGGTGGTCTGGCACCTCGTCGCCGATGATCTCGAGCGCGCGCTCCACGCGGGAGCAGGCGGCGACGGCGGCCTGCGCCGAGCGACGCAGATTCGCGTCGTCGAAGTTCACCAGCCGGTTGGCGGTGGCCCGCACCTCGCGGCGCTGGCGCATCTCCTCCCACTTCGCGAGCGACTGCGCGGCCCCCATGAGACCGAGCATCGCAGCGATCGACTCGCCGTCGCGGATGACCACGCGGTGCACTCCGCGCACCTCACGGGCTTTCGCCGAGACGTGCAGGCGAGCGGCGGCCCCCACGAGAGCCATGGCGGATTCATTGCCGGGACACACCACCTCGAGGGCAGCCGACCGGCCGGGATCGGTCAGCGAACCCTGGGCGAGGAACGCACCCCGCCAGACCGCCGCGAGCTCTTCTGCAGACCCCGTGGTGAGCCGGTTGGGTAGCCCCCGGATGGGGCGCCGCCGGGCATCCAGCAGCCCCGTCTGCCGCGCGAGGGTCTCGCCGCCGTCGATGACGCGCACAAGGTAGTAGCTGTTGCGGCGGGCGCCAGAGGCCGAGACCAGCGACACGTCGCCGCGCACGCCGTACAGCTCGGCCAGGTCTTTGCGCACCCGTTTGACGAGTTCGGGCGTATCGAGCTCAGATTCGATGGCGATTCGGCCGGAGATGAGGTGCAGCCCCCCGGCGAAACGCAGAATCGTCGCTAATTCGGCTGCCCGGGCTGCCGTTCGGCTGACGACGACCCCGGTCAGTTCGCTTTTGACATCGGCGGTGAGGGCCAATCTTGTTATCTCCTATTCGCGCCCCAGGTCGCGGTGCTTGACGCTCACTGCGACCCCGGGGTTGGTGCTGATCAGTTCTGCCAGCCTGCGGGCGACCGCCACTGAGCGGTGTTTGCCGCCTGTGCAGCCTATGGCAATCGTGGCGTGGCGTTTGTTCTCGCGCTGGTACCCGGCGAGCACAGGTGCAAGGGCTTTGGCGTAGTTCTCAACGAAGTCTTCGGCGCCTTCCTGGGCCAGAACGTAGTCGCTGACCTCGGGGTCGAGACCCGATTTGTCGCGCAGTTCGGGAATCCAGAACGGGTTCGGAATGAAGCGGCAGTCGGCGATGCCGTCGGCGTCGCTCGGGGCCCCGTATTTGAAACCGAAGCTCATCACGGTGACCTGCACCCCCGCGGTGTCGGCGGCCTGGAATCGTTCGGCGACGAGCGTGGCGAGCTGGTGGATGTTCAGGTCTGACGTGTCGATGACGATGTCGCTCGACTCGCGGATCGGCGTCATGCGGGCCCGCTCGGCGCCGATGCCATCGAGCAGCGTGCCGTTTCCCTGCAGGGGATGCGGTCGCCTGACCTGTTCGAAGCGACGCACCAGTGCGGCATCCGTCGCCTCGAGGAACACCATGCGCAGCTGGATGCCGCTGCGCAGGTCTTCGATGATGTCTTGCAGGTCGGAGAAGAAGTCGCGGCCCCGAACGTCGACCACGGCCGCCAGCCGCGGCAGCGCTCCCCCGGCCCGTTCGGCGAGGTCGACCAGCGGGCGCAGCATCTGCGGCGGCAGGTTGTCGACCACGTACCAGCCGAGGTCTTCGAGCGCGTTCGCGACCGTCGATCGACCCGCGCCCGACATTCCGGTCACGATGAGCACTTCCTGCTGGTCGGCAGTGTCGAGTGTCATCGTGATGGGTGCTTTCGCCTCGGGCGCGTGCGCGGTCTCGCCTTGCTCTGGCTTCTAGACTATCGGGCCTACACACCCCGAAAGCGAGCCGCCCTAGGTCGGCGAAGGCTGGTTCTCGGGCCGCTCCCGCTTTCTCGGGGGCCGTACCTTCGAAGCGAAGCGTTCTTCGACGGCGCCGTAGCGGGCGAACGCCTCTCGACCTTCCGCGACGGTCATGTGATTGCTGGCACTGTGTCGATCAGGCTCGATCACCCCGTCGTCCTCCCAGAAGCAGACGCGGCAGACATCCCAGCCCACGGGGCGCACGGTGAAGTTGCCGCAAACCATGCATGCCTTCAAAGGTTCTTTTGTCATCGCCTTATCCCGTCGCTGATGTTGCTCAGCATAAGGGCCGGAGAGGGGGCAATGACCGCTTCATTCGAGCGCGACTTCGTCGCCAACATCCTCGCGATGAATCGATCGCTGGCTGTTCAACTGCTCGTTTTTAGGCGATCAGAGGCTACTGATGACTGCCAATTCCGCTCTGCCAGCGTAGCCAATGCGTCGAGCGCATCGTATTGGGCGCGCCAGAGCGACCTCCGGGGATCGGCCACTCCGAGCCGCGCGAGAAAATTCGTGGCTTCCACTCGAAAGTCGCTGAGGCTTCCGAGCCAGGGTTGCTCGAATCTGTGTGCCACTTCGCCGAGGCCGGACGCGGTTCGGTAGAAGAGTGTCGCGAACATGGTCGCAGGACCGATCGGATGTATCACCAACATGTGGTTGCTTGATTCAATGAGTGCTTCACCTCCGATTGCGAAGGTTCCGCAGATTATCGTCTCAGCCTTGAGGACGGCATTGCCCTCGATTGTTGCCAGACCGAGCACACTGCAACCACCCGTGACCGTTGAAGAGCCTCGAATCCGCGAGTTGCCGCCGATACGCGCTGACTCGGCGACGTGAGAGTTCTGACAGACGACAGCGCTATCAGTGATGTGAGAATCGTCTTCAACGACGGCATCGTCGAAAGTCATGCTGTGGTTGTCCACGGTGGCTCGCCCGAGTATCCGCGCGTGCCCACTTATTCGCGCGTGGTCGCGGACTCGTGTCTGGCCTGACATGACGGCGTTCGAGTATATTGAGGCGTTGTCTTCGATTCGCGCGTCGTCTTCGAGACGTGCTTGGCCGTAGACACAAGCTTCATCGGCCACCCAGGAAGTGCCGCCAAGCCGAGGACGTAGGTTGCCAAACTCGTCGACAACAGACTTACTCTCGATCCATCCGCCGACTTCGCCTGCCTTAACATTTCTTACACCCTCTGGGTGAGTGAGATCGGTTCTCGTATCGGGCAGGTCGACCAGCGTGCGGATCTGTCTGACGGTTTTGCCAGCTCCGATTGGCCTCTCAGCGCCGGTGAATTCGAAGTGAGACATGGTCGGCATCGTTGCAAAAACTAAGCATAGCTCATGATACCAGCTGGCGTGTCAGGCGCGGAGTTGGTCGACGATGGAGGCGGCGAGGGTGGGGCCCACACCCTTGACCTCGGCGATCTCGGAGGCTGAGGCCTGCTTGAGCTTCGAGACCGAACCGAACTCCTTGAGCAGGGTCTTCACGCGGGCCGGGCCGAGGCCGGGGATCTCTGAGAGAACCGAGGTGATGTCGCGCTTGCGGCGGGCTCGCTGGTGCGTGATCGCGAAGCGGTGGGCCTCGTCGCGGATACGCTGCAGCAGGAACAGCGCCTCGCTGCCGCGGGGCAGGATGACCGGGTAGTCGTCGTTCGGCAGCCAGATCTCTTCGAGGCGCTTCGCGAGGCCGCACAGGAAGATGCCCTCGACGCCCGACTCCTCGAGGGCGCGGGCCGCGGCCTGCACCTGGGGCTGGCCGCCGTCGACGATGAGCAGGTTGGGCGGGTACGAGAACTTCTTGGCGACCGTGTCGGACTCGGCGCGCTCCGAACCCTCCTTGAGATACGAGAGCCGGCGCGCGATGACCTGGTAGATCGAGTCGGTGTCGTCGGTGGTCTCGGGGATGGTGAAGCGGCGGTACTGGTCTTTGCGCGCCAGCCCGTCTTCGAAGACCACCATCGAGGCCACGACGTTGGTGCCGCCGAGGTGCGACACGTCGAAGCATTCCATGCGAAGGGGTGCGTCGGTCATCCCGAGCCCGTTCATGATGTCGGTGAGCGCTTCGGTGCGCGCGACGAAGTCGGAGCTGCGCCTGGTCTTGTACAGCATCAGGGCGTTCTTCGCGTTCAGCGTGGCGGTCTGCATGAGCGCCGCCTTCTCGCCCCGCTGCGCCGTCTTCAGGGCCACCTTCGATGTGCCGCGCCGCTCTGAGAGCCACTGCTCGAGCTCGTGCGCGTCGTCGGGCAGGGCGGGCACGATGATCTCACGCGGCGGAATCTGCGCGTCGTAGGCGGTCTGCAGAATGGAGTCGACGAGCTCGGCGGTCGTCAGGTCGAGCTCTTTGTCGACCATCCAGGCCCGCACACCACGGATGCGCCCGCCCCGCACGACGAACTGCTGAACGGCGGCCGCGAGTTCATCGTGCTCGATGCCGAACAGGTCGGTGTCGACACTGTCGGCGAGCACCACGTTGCTCTTCGCGAGCACCGCGTCGAGCGCCTGCAGCTGGTCGCGGTACTGGGCGGCCTTCTCGTACTCCTGGGCCTCGGATGCCGCACGCATCTTCTTCGTCGCCTCGGTGACGAACCTCTTGTCATGCCCGTTCATGAAGGCGATGAAGTCGTTCACGATCTCGCGGTGCTCTTCGATGGTCACCTTGCCCGAGCACGGCCCACCGCAGCGACCGATCTGGCCGGGAAAGCAGGGCCGGCCGCTCTGCATGGCCTTCTTGTAGCTCGAGTCGGAGCAGGTGCGAATCGGAAACGCCTTGATCATCAGGTCGATGGTGTCGTGCACCGCCCAGATCTTCGGGTAGGGCCCGAAATACTTGGCGCCCTTGATCTTCTGGTTGCGGGTGACCATCACGCGTGGGGCCTCGTCGGCGAGGGTGATGGCCATGAACGGGTACGTCTTGTCGTCACGGAACTTGACGTTGAACGGCGGCTCGAACTCCTTGATCCAGGTGTACTCGAGCTGCAGGGCCTCGATGTCGGTGCCGACGACCGTCCATTCAACGCTGGCGGCAGTGGTGACCATGCGGCGGGTGCGCTCGTGCAGGCTGCGCAGAGGCGCGAAGTAGTTGCTCAGGCGCGCACGCAGGTTCTGTGCCTTGCCCACGTAGAGCACGCGCCCGCTGGCGTCGCGAAAGCGGTAGACGCCCGGTTGGGTTGGTATCTCGCCCGCCTTGGGGCGATAGCTGACGGTGTCGGTCATTTCTTCGGTCTCGGGATGTTCGTCGGCCTGTCGTGGCCGGGATTCGTCATGACGCCTTGCGTCTCGTGCCCTCTTCTGCCTCGAGGATCTCGTTCAGGAAGAAGCCGGTGTGGCTCTTCTTGACCTTCGCCAGCTGTTCCGGTGTTCCCGTTGCAAGGATTTTACCGCCGCCCGAGCCGCCCTCCGGCCCCAGGTCGATGATCCAGTCGGCCGACTTGATCACGTCGAGGTTGTGCTCGATGACGATGACGGTGTTGCCCTTGTCGACCAGGCCGTTCAGAACGAGCAGGAGCTTGCGAACATCCTCGAAGTGCAGACCCGTGGTCGGCTCGTCGAGCACGTACACGCTGCGGCCGTTGGTGCGCCGCTGCAGTTCGGTGGCGAGTTTGACGCGCTGCGCCTCGCCGCCGCTCAGCGTGGTGGCGCTCTGGCCGAGCCGCACGTAGCCGAGGCCCACCTCGACCAGTGTCTTCAGGAAGCGGTGGATGGCCTGGATCGGCTCGAAGAACTCGGCCGCCTCGGCGATCGGCATGTCGAGCACCTCGGCGATGTTCTTGCCCTTGTAGTGCACCGACAGGGTGTCGCGGTTGTAGCGGGCTCCCCCGCAGACCTCGCACGCGACATACACGTCGGGCAGGAAGTTCATCTCGATCTTGATGGTGCCGTCGCCCGAGCACGCCTCACAGCGGCCGCCCTTGACGTTGAAGCTGAACCGGCCAGGCATGTAGCCCCGGGCCTTGGCCTCGAGCGTCTCGGAGAAGAGCGTGCGAATGCGGTCGAACACCCCGGTGTAGGTCGCCGGATTCGACCGGGGGGTGCGGCCGATGGGGTTCTGGTCGACGTGCACGACCTTGTCGAGGTTCTCGAGCCCGGTGACCCGCTTGTGCTTGCCTGGAATCTTGCGGGCCCCGTTGAGCCTGTTCGCCAGCACGCGGTACAGGATGTCGTTCACGAGCGACGACTTGCCCGAGCCGCTGACTCCGGTGACGGCCGTGAAGGTGCCGAGCGGGAACTTCACGGTGACGTTCTTCAGGTTGTTCGCCTCGGCCCCGACGACCGTGATCTCGCGGTTCGGGTCGAGCGGGCGCCGCGACGAGGGGATGTCGATCGACTTGCGGCCCGACAGGTAGTCGCCGGTGAGACTCTCACGGTTGTTCAGCAGGCCCTCGTACGACCCCGAGTGCACGACCTTGCCGCCGTTGACGCCGGCGCCCGGCCCGATGTCGACGACCCAGTCGGCGGTGCGGATGGTGTCTTCGTCGTGCTCGACGACGATCAGCGTGTTGCCGAGGTTCTTCAGCTTCACCAGGGTCTCGATGAGACGCCGGTTGTCACGCTGGTGCAGGCCGATGCTCGGTTCGTCGAGCACGTACAGCACGCCCGTGAGGCCCGAGCCGATCTGGGTGGCGAGCCGGATGCGCTGCGCCTCACCGCCGCTGAGCGACGCCGCCGCGCGCGCCAGGTTGAGGTAGTTGAGGCCGACCTGGATGAGGAAGTCGAGCCGCAGCCGGATCTCACGCAGCACCTGCGCGGCGATGTGCGCCTCGCGGTCGGTGAGCGTCAGTTCGGCCATGAAGTCTTGCGCGTCGGTGAGGCTGATGTCGGTGACGTCGGCGATGCTGTGGCCGTTGACGAGCACCGCGAGCACCTCGGGCTTCAGTCGCTTACCGTTGCACACCGGGCACGGCACCTCGCGCAGGTACTCGGCCCAGCGCGCCCGCTGGTTGTCGCTCTCGGCCTGCAGGTACTGGCGCTCGATGTAGGGAACCACGCCCTCGAAGCCCGAGGTGTAGCTCATCTCGCGGCCGAACCGGTTCTTCCACTTCACCCGCACTTCGAAGTTGTCGCCGCGCAGCACGGCCTCCTGAACGGTGGAGCTGAGCTCGTTCCACGGCGTGCTGAGGCTGAACTTGAGGTCGCGGGCGAGTCCTTCGAGCAGCTTCTCGTAGTAGTTGTAGAGGCCCTTGCCCTGGGTCGTCCACGGAATGATGACGCCCTCTTTGATACTCAGCTCCGAGTCGCCGAGCAGCAGGTCGGCGTCGACCGACATGCGCGTGCCGAGCCCTGAGCACTCGGGGCAGGCGCCGAACGGGGCATTGAACGAGAACGTGCGCGGCTCGATCTCGGTGAGTTGCAGGGGGTGCTGGTTGGGGCAGCTCAGTTTCTCGCTGAAGGTCTGCCAGGCATCCGGACCGTCGGCGTCGACGTAGTTGACCTGAACGATGCCGTCGGTCAGGCGCAGCGCGGTCTCGAGCGAATCGGTGAGGCGGCTCAGAATGTCGGGGCCGGCCACGAGGCGGTCGACGACCACCGAGATGTCGTGCTTGAACTGCTTCTTGAGCTTCGGCGGTTCGCTGAGCTGGATGATGTCGCCGTCGACCACGGCACGCGAGTAGCCGCTCGCCGCGAGCTCTTTGAACAGATCGACGAACTCGCCCTTCTTCTGGGAGATCACTGGGCTCACCACCTGGTACCGGATGCCCGTCTCGAGCTCCATCAGCTGATCGGCGATCTGCTGCACGGTCTGTGCCGAGATCTGTTCGCCGCAGACGGGGCAGTGCGGAACACCGATGCGCGCCCAGAGCAGGCGCATGTAGTCGTAGATCTCGGTGATGGTGCCGACCGTCGACCGTGGGTTGCGGTTGGTCGACTTCTGGTCGATGCTGACCGCCGGGCTCAGGCCCTCGATGAAGTCGACGTCGGGCCGGTCGACCTGCCCGAGAAACTGGCGGGCGTACGCGCTGAGGCTCTCGACGTAACGGCGCTGGCCCTCGGCGAAGATGGTGTCGAACGCCAGGCTCGACTTTCCCGAGCCGCTCAGCCCGGTGAACACCACCAGCGAATCGCGCGGAATGTCGAGATCGACGTCGCGCAGATTGTGTACGCGGGCCCCCCGTACACTTAGTTTTCCGGCAGAATCCACCTTAGTAATCGACACCCTTCAACTCTAAGCGGAGCCACCGACACTCACGCCCACGGCACCGCCCCCCGCCTGCGCTCAGAGCGTATCGCTACACCCTGCCCGCTGGTTGAGTAGGCCACCGGCCGTATCGAAACCACGTGGTTGCAGGTGCGAGTTTCGACACGCAGCTGCGCTGCTACTCAACCGGCGGCGTCAGATGTGGCCGGCCTTCTCCATCTGGCGCAGCTCGTGCTTGAGGTCGCCCAGCTCGTCGCGCAGGCGTGCGGCCAGCTCGAACTTGAGCTCGGCGGCGGCCGTCATCATCTGGTCGTTGAGGTCGGCGATCAGCGTCTCGAGCTCGTTCGCCCCGGCCGCCGCGATGCCCTCGCGGCGCAGGTTGGGCGTGGGGCTGCGCTTGCGCCCGTTGCCGCCGCGCGAGGCGAGCAGCTGCTCGGTGTCGGCGCCCTCGCGGGCCAGCATCTCGGTGATGTCGTTGATCTTCTTGCGCAGCGGCTGCGGGTCGACGCCGCGTTCGAGGTTGTACGCCACCTGCTTCTCGCGGCGCCGCGTGGTCTCCTCGATGGCACGGGCCATCGAATCGGTCATCACGTCGGCGTACATGTGCACCTGGCCCGAGACGTTTCGGGCGGCACGGCCGATGGTCTGGATGAGCGACGTCGACGAGCGCAGGAACCCTTCCTTGTCGGCATCCAGAATCGACACCAGCGACACCTCGGGCAGATCGAGGCCCTCGCGCAGCAGGTTGATGCCCACCAGCACGTCGTACACGCCCGCGCGCAGCTCGGTGAGCAGCTCGACGCGCCGCAGTGTGTCGACGTCGGAGTGCAGGTAGCGCACGCGCACGCCGTGCTCGCCCAGGAAGTCGGTCAGCTCTTCGGCCATCTTCTTCGTGAGCGTGGTGACGAGAACACGCTCGTCTTTCGCCGCGCGCACCCTGATCTCTTCGAGCAGGTCGTCGATCTGGCCCTTCGAGGGCTTCACCACGATCTCGGGGTCGATCAGCCCGGTGGGCCGGATGATCTGCTCGACCACCCCGTCGGCGAGCCCCATCTCGTACTTGCCGGGGGTGGCAGACAGATACACCTTCTGGCCGACCTTGTTGTTGAACTCGTTCCAGCGCAGCGGACGGTTGTCGAGCGCGCTCGGCAGGCGGAAGCCGTGCTCGACCAGCGTGCGCTTGCGCGACGAGTCGCCCTCGTACATGGCGCCGATCTGCGGCACGGTGACGTGCGACTCGTCAATGACGACGAGGAAGTCGTCGGGAAAGTAGTCGATGAGGCAGTGCGGCGCCTCGCCCGGGTTGCGGCCGTCGATGTGCCGCGAGTAGTTCTCGATGCCCGAGGTGAAACCGATCTGCTGCATCATCTCGAGGTCGAAGGTGGTGCGCATGCGCAGCCGTTGGGCTTCGAGCAGTTTGCCCTCGCGTTCGAGCTGGGTGAGTCGCTGGGCCAGCTCCTCCTGGATGGTGCCGATGGCCCGGTGCATCACGTTCGTGTCGGCCACGTAGTGCGAGCCGGGGAACACCGAGATGGCGTCGCGCTTCGTGACGATGTCTCCCGTGAGCGGGTGCAGCGTGTAGAGCGCTTCGATCTCGTCGCCGAACATCTCGATGCGGATCGCGAGTTCTTCGTACATCGGGATGATCTCGATGGTGTCGCCGCGCACGCGGAAGTTGCCGCGTGAGAAGTCGATGTCGTTACGCTGGTACTGCATGGAGATGAACTTGCGGATGAGCCAGTCGCGGTCGACCTTCATGCCCACCTGCAGCGCCATCATGGCGTTCATGTACTGCTCGGGCGTGCCGAGGCCGTAGATGCACGACACGGTCGAGACGACCACCACGTCTCGCCGGCTGAGCAGCGAGTTCGTCGTCGAGTGCCGCAATCGCTCGACCTCCGAGTTGATCGAGCTGTCTTTCTCGATGAAGGTGTCGGTCTGTGGCACGTAGGCCTCGGGCTGGTAGTAGTCGTAGTACGACACGAAGTACTCGACCGCGTTGTTCGGCATCAGCTCGCGGAACTCGTTGGCCAGCTGTGCGGCCAGGGTCTTGTTGTGCGCCAGAACCAGGGTCGGCCGCTGCACGGCCTCGATGAGCCAGGCGGTCGTGGCCGACTTGCCCGTGCCGGTCGCGCCGAGCAGCACCACGTCGGTCTCGCCGGCGTTGATGCGCGCGGTGAGCTCGGCGATGGCCGCCGGCTGGTCGCCGCTGGGCACGTAGTCGCTGACGACTTCGAACGGGCGAACAGAGCGGGTAGGTTCCATGCAATAAGTTTACGTAGGGGCACTGACACTGCTCCCCCTGCGGCCGAACCCGACCCGGCCGCCTCCCCCACCTGATCCCCACCCCACCCGACGCAGAGAGTGACACCGGTAGAGCGATGAGAATTGGCATTCTGACAAGCGGCGGCGACTGCCCCGGCCTCAACGCAGTCATCCGTGGCATCGTGCTCAAAGGAACCGAGATCAACGGCCAGGAGTTCGTCGGTTTCAAGGGCGGCTGGCGCGGGGTCGTGAAGTCTGATCTCATCGAGCTCGGCCGCGCGAACGTGCGCGGCATCTCGAAAGAGGGTGGCACGATTCTGGGCACCTCGCGCACCAACCCGTTCGAGGGCGAGGGTGGCCCCGAACGCATCGCCGAGAACCTCGAACGCGAGGGTATCGATGCCATCATCGCAATCGGCGGCGAGGGCACTCTCGCGGCCGCCAACCGGCTGACGGATGCCGGGCTGAAGATCACCGGTGTGCCGAAGACCATCGACAACGACCTCGACGCGACCGACTACACCTTCGGTTTCGACACGGCCGTGCAGATCGCGACCGACGCGATGGACCGCCTGCGCACCACCGGCGACGCCCACAGCCGCTGCATGGTCGCCGAGGTGATGGGCCGGCACGTGGGCTGGATCGCCCTGCACTCGGGCATGGCCGCCGGCGCCCACGCCATCCTCATCCCCGAGCAGAAGACCACGATGGAACAGGTCGCCGAGTGGGTCGAGGCGGCCAACGCGCGCGGCCGCTCACCGCTCGTCGTGGTCGCCGAGGGCTTCGTGCCCGGCGAGGCCGACGACGCCCACTCCGAACGCGGCCTCGACGCCTTCGGCCGGCCGCGCCTCGGCGGCATCGGCGAGCGTCTCGCGCCCATGATCGAAGAGATGACGGGCATCGAGACCCGGGCGACCACGCTCGGCCACATCCAGCGCGGCGGGGTGCCCAGCGCCTACGACCGCGTGCTCGCCACTCGTCTCGGCATGGCCGCCAGCGACTCCGTGCTCGAAGAGCGTTGGGGCCAGATGGTCGCCCTGCGCGGCACCGACATCGTGCACGTCGGTTTCGAGGAGGCGCTCGGCAAGCTCAAGACCGTGCCCCAGGCCCGCTACGACGAGGCCGCGCTGCTCTTCGGCTAGCCCGCCGGTTGAGTAGCGCGCCGGAGGCACGCGTATCGAAACCGGTACGCGTGCCTGGTGGTTTCGATACGCCGTGCTTTGCGCGGCTACTCAACCGGCGACTGTGGCGAGGTCGACCAGGCGTGCCCAGAGGGCGTCGGTCTGGCCGAGGGTCTCGGCGAGCGTGCCATCCGAGTCGATGACGACGTCGGCGATGGCGAGACGCTCAGCCTCGCTGACCTGTGAGCCGACGCGCTTCTGCGCCTCGCTGCGGGTGAGGTTGCGAAACCGGATGAGCCGCTCGATGCGGGTCTCGTCGGCCGCGTGCACGACCACGATCAGGTTGAAGCGGTGCGGCAGTTTGGCCTCGACCAGCAGCGGCACGTCGTAGACCACGATGGCGTTCGGATCGTGGGCCTCGGCCTGGGCGAGGTAATCGCGGGTCAGCTGAGCGACGGCCGGATGCACGATGGCGTTCAGTTTCTGCAGGCGCTCGGGGTGTCCGAACACGATGGCGCCGAGGGCCGGTCGGTCGAGCGAACCGTCGGGCTGGATCAGCTGTGCACCGAACTCGTCGGAGATCTGCTGCAGGGCATCCGTACCCGGCTCGACGGCTTCGCGGGCCAGCTGATCGGCATCGATGTGCACGGCACCGTGCTCGGCCAGGCGCTTGGCGACGGTGGACTTGCCCGAGGCGATTCCGCCCGTGAGACCGATCAGGTACATCTGAACATCGTATCGAGTCGGATGCCCGGCGCCGCGCATGCCGCAACCGGCCGTCACACGGCGGAACGGCCGCCCTCCCGAGGAGAGACGGCCGTTCGCGGCGGTGCTGACGTGCTGGTCTTGCGGGTGGTGCTGACTAGCTGTTGGAGCTGAGCTTTTCGCGCAGGGCGGCGAGGGTCTCGTCGTCGGCGAGGGTGCCCGAGCCGGTCGACTCGCTCGAGAACGACGAGCCGGCCGAGACGCCGGAGGCGTCGAGCGGGGACTCTTCGTTCGAAGCGGCGACCTGCTTCTTGTGGGCTTCCCAACGGGCCTGGGCTGCAGCGTAGTCCTGCTCCCACTTCTCGCGCTGGCTCTCGAAGCCCTCGCGCCACTCGTTGGTCTCGGGGTCGAAGCCCTCAGGGTACTTGTAGTTGCCCTGCTCGTCGTACTCGGTGAGCATGCCGTAGAGAGCCGGGTCGAACTCGGTGCCCTCGGGGTCGACACCCTCGTTGGCCTGCTTGAGGCTCAGCGAGATGCGGCGACGCTCAAGGTCGATGTCGATGACCTTGACGAACACGTCGTCACCGACCGAGACAACCTGCTCGGCGAGTTCGACGTGCTTGCCCGACAGCTCGGAGATGTGCACGAGGCCCTCGATGCCCTCTGCGACGCGAACGAACGCACCGAAGGGAACAAGCTTGGTGACCTTGCCCGGTGCGACCTGGCCGATGGCGTGGGTGCGGGCGAAGACCTGCCACGGGTCTTCCTGCGTCGCCTTGAGCGACAGGGAGACGCGCTCGCGCTCGAGGTCGACTTCGAGAATCTCGACGGTGACCTCCTGGCCGACCTCGACGACCTCTGAAGCGTGCTCGATGTGCTTCCAGCTGAGCTCGGAGACGTGAACGAGACCGTCGACGCCGCCGAGGTCGACGAACGCGCCGAAGTTGACGATCGACGAGACGACGCCCTTGCGCACCTGACCCTTCTGGAGGTTGTTCAGGAACGTGGTGCGGCTCTCGCTCTGCGTCTGCTCGAGCAGCGCGCGGCGGCTCAGAACGACGTTGTTGCGGTTCTTGTCGAGCTCGAGGATCTTCGCTTCGATCTCCTGGCCGAGGTACGGCGTGAGATCACGAACGCGGCGCAGCTCGATGAGCGACGCCGGTAGGAAGCCACGGAGGCCGATGTCGACGATGAGCCCGCCCTTGACGACCTCGATGACCGAACCGGTGACAATACCGTCGGCGTCTTTGATCTTCTCGACATCGCCCCACGCACGCTCGTACTGCGCGCGCTTCTTCGACAGGATGAGGCGGCCTTCTTTGTCTTCCTTCTGAAGAACGAGGGCCTCGACCAGGTCACCGACCTGTACGACCTCGGTGGGGTCGACGTCGTGCTTGATGGAAAGTTCACGGGAGGGGATGACACCCTCGGTCTTGTAACCGACGTCGAGGAGAACCTCGTCGCGGTCAATCTTTACAACGGTGCCTTCGATGAGGTCTCCGTCGTTGAAGAACTTCAGTGTCTTCTCGACCGCGGCAAGAAAGTCTTCAGCAGACCCGATGTCGTTGACGGCGACCTGCTTGGGTGCCCTGTCGGTCGTTACGATTGTCATGTAGTAGTTGCTCCAGTATGGACATGTATCGGGCCGCGCAGCAGAACACACTCACTTTTTGACAGGTGGGAGATTCTTCACCGCACGGCGGTGGATGATTGAGTTGACGCAATTCGCGCCAATCAATCTTAGCCCCTGCGATCAGCCCGCGGCAACCGCGGCCGGCCGTGCGACCGGAGGGTCACCGGCTCGGTCGAGAATGTCGCGCATCTCGGCCTGCTCGGTGTCGTAGACGTGGGCAGACTTGACGATGAACCGCAACGGGCCGACGGGGCGCTGCAGGGCATCCGCCACCTGGTGCTGGATGATCGCCAGCTCGGTCAGGTTGCCGTAGCCCTTCGCGCCGAAGTCGATGCTGTGTGCGTAGACCACGAGCTCGACGGCGGCCGTCGGCTGCGCAGCTCCCGGTTCGCTCGCGCCGGAGTGGCCGCGCAGCCAGAAGTCGAGCATGCTCACGCACGGGATGTACGTGGTGTCGCTGAGCGGCTCGAACGTGGTGATCGTGGCCGACCTGCTGGCGGGGTCGTGGCGCAGGCGGTCGATGACCCAGGCGACCTGGTCGCGGCCGGTCGCGGCGTAGTCGAAGAAGCGGCTCGCATAACTGCGGGCGCCACCGAGCGCCTCGACGCGCTGGTGGTCGACGAAGTTGGCGCGCATCCAGGCCAGGCGGGCCGGGTCACCGAAACGCGCGATGAGGGCGTCGTCGGGGTCGGGTGCGGCGACGACGAGCGTCGCATGCTCGATCTCGAGGATGGGCAGGCCGTCGTAGTGCTCGGCCCGGCCGTTCTCGAGGATCTCGCGGGCGACGGCGAGCCAGGATTCGCCGATGGTCTGCTCACGCAGAACGATGTCACCGGTGGCGGGAACGGCAGAACCGATGGGGCCGTCGGGAACAGTCGGGCCGTCGGGAACGACGGGGCCGTCGGGGCTGGAGGTGAGCGTCATCAGCTTTCGTTTCAGGAGTCGAGGGCGTGCACGAGGGTGTCGAGGCCGACACCGCCGAGGTCGAGGGCGCGGCGGTGGAAGTCGCGCATAGTGAAAGCGGAACCCTGCTTGGCGCGATAGTCGTCGCGCAGCTGCTCCCAGATGCGCTGGCCGATCTTGTAGGAGGGGGCCTGGCCGGGCCAGCCGAGGTAGCGGTTGACCTCGAAACGCACGAAGCCGTCGTTCATGTTGACGTTGCTGCGCAGGAAGTCGAGGGCGTAGCCGGCATCCCACGTGCCGGTGCCGTCGAGGCGGGGCTTGCCGAGGTGCACGCCGATGTCGAGCACGACGCGGGCGGCGCGCAGGCGCTGGCCGTCGAGCATGCCGAGGCGGTCGGCGGGGTCGTCGAGGTAGCCGAGTTCTTGCATGAGCCGCTCGGCGTAGAGTGCCCAGCCCTCGGCGTGGCCGGAGGTGCCGGCGAGCTGGCGGCGCCAGGTGTTCAGCTTCGACCGGTTGTAGACGGCCTGGCCGATCTGCAGGTGGTGCCCGGGCACGCCTTCGTGGAAGACGGTGGTGAGCTCGCGCCAGGTGTCGAACTCGGTCACGCCCTCGGGCACCGACCACCACATGCGGCCCGGCCGGGAGAAGTCGTCGGTGGGGCCGGTGTAGTAGATGCCGCCCTCGTTCGTCGGCGCGATCAGGCATTCGAGCGTCTTGATCTCGTCGGGGATGTCGAACTGGCTCACCGACAGCTCGGCCACGGCGTGGTCGCTGGTGGCCTGCATCCACTCCTGCAGGGCGGCGGTGCCGTGCAGTTTGCGGGAGGTGTCGGCGTCGAGGTGGGCGATGGCCTCGAGCACCGTGGCGCCGGGGAGGATCTCGCGGGCGATCGCCTCCTGCTCGGCGACCATGCGGGCGAGTTCGTCGACGCCCCACTCGTAGGTCTCGTCGAGGTCGACGGTGGCGCCCAGGAACTTGCGGGATTCGAGGGCATAGATCTCGCGGCCGACGCCGTCGTGCTCGGTGGCGGCGGGCATCAGCTCGGTGGTCAAGAACTCCGCCAGGCGATCGTAGGCCGCGGAGGCGACGGCGGCCCCGTGGTCGAGCCTGCGTACGAGCGAGGAGGGCAGAGCATCCGGAGCGGCCGTCGGCCCGGCGTGACCGAGGGCCGACTCGGGGCGGGCGCCTGGTGTGCCGGCCCGGCGCACCAGGGTAGCGAAGAACCCGTCGTCGCCCACGTTCTTTCGCGCCTGCAGGAGCACCTCGCGCACCTGCCGCCTGGCGGGCGTGATGCCGACGCGGATTCCTTCGCGCAGGGTGTCGATGTAACCGTCGATCGCCATGCCCACGTTCGAGAGGCGGGTGCCGACGACCTCCCAGTCGTCGGCCGTCTCGGTGGGCATCAGGTCGTACACCTCGCGGATCTCCTGCGACGGCGACTCGATGACGTTCAGGTCGCGCAACTGCAGCCGCGCCTCCGAGCTCTCGATGGTGAGTCGCAGTGAGCTGCCCAGGTCGGCGAGGGTGACGGCGTCGACATCGTCGACAGGGGTCTCGCTCTCGAGCGCGCGCAGGGTGCTGCGCACCTCAGACAGGAGTTCGTCGTGGCCGGCCGGCGAATAGTCGCTGTAGCGGTCGTTCGCCTCGTTGTGCCCGATGTAGGTGCCCACGGCCGGTTCGAGGCGCACCAGGGTGTCGACCCAGCGTTCGGCGATGTCGTCGATGGGCGTGGGTGTGCGCGGGGCGGCACCGGCGGGGATGCCTGAGGTGGCTGTTTCGGGGGTGTTCGAGTCGATCATCCGTTCAGCTTATGCCCGCCCCCAGACGCTGTCGGGGGCGAGGGGTGAAGCTGTGGATAACTCTCAGTGCGGGTGCGACGGGGGTTTCGGATGCCCGGGGATCGAGTCTCCGCTGAGGTTCAGTTCGGCGGGGTCGACCTCCACGTCGCCGTCATCGTCGGGGCCGCCGGTGCCCGGCAGAACCAGAACGTCGGACTGGTCGATGTCGCCGTCGATCGCGTCGCTCTGGGAGACGCTGTCGTCTTGCAGTACCTCGGTCTCGTCTTCGCTCGCGGGATCGTATGAGCGGTCGAGGGCGGTGAGGTCGCGGTCGGAGAGGCCCTTCTTCGAATGATGGTTCGCGGAGTCGTGCTCGGCTTTGCGGGTGCGGCGGGCTTCGGATTCGAACGTCATTCTCTGACGCTACGCGATGGGGGGTGCGGGGGCCAGCGGGGTGCGGGTCGGTGCTGCGGGGTTTACTCGGGGGCCGGGCGGGTGTAGCGGCGGTGGGGAGGCGTGGTTGTTGGTGGTGGTTGCGGGGGCAGAGAGGCTCGGTGACAGTGGCGGCGCGTAGTGTGGGAGTGGTCGTACTTGGGGCCCGGTAACGACACGCCGGATGCCTCGTTTCAGGCCCGATCTGCGATTGACATATTCGAACATATGTTCGAATATTGGGGCATGCCAGAGCCCGCTCTTCTTCTCGCCGAAGACGCCCCCGTGCACCCTGCACCGGTGGCCTCTTCAGTGCGCGAACTGCAGGAGCGCATCCGGCAGATGCAGAGCACCACGCTGTCGACGCGCAGCCTGCAGACCTCGCCCGCGCTGGCCCCGCTGCTGCCGGGAGGCGCGCTGAAGGCAGGGGCGGCGTACTCGGTCGAGGGCTCGCAGGCGCTGGTGATGGCGATGATGGCCGGCCCCTCGGCTGCTGGGGCGTGGTGCGGGGTCGTCGGGTTGCCCGACTTCGGGGCCGAGGCGGCGGCGCGGTCGGGCATCTCGCTCGACCGGCTAGTGCTGGTGCCGCATCCAGGCGACCAGTGGCTCGCCGTGGCGTCGGCGATCGCCGACGTGGCGACGGTGGTGGTCACGGCGACTCCCCCGCGGCTGAGCGACTCCGTGGCGGCGCGGTTCATGGCACGCATCCGGCAGCGCGAGGCCACGCTGATCGTGCTCGGCCGGTGGGCCACGAGCGACGCGACGCTGCGAATCGTCGAAAGCACATGGGGCGGCATCGGGCAGGGGCACGGACACCTGGCCAGCCGGCAGGTGCTGGTGAGCTCGGCGGGTAAGGGATTCATGGGCCAGAAGCGCCAGGCCCGGCTGTGGCTGCCCGACGCGTCGGAGCAGGTGCGGGCCGTGGGGTTCGGGGCGGATGCGGGCGTGGGTGCGGGTGGCTTCGGCGGTGCTGGCGGCGGCGCAGGTGCCGGTGGCGCAGGCGGCCGTGGCGCGGGCGCGGGCGGCGGCGGTACTCGCACCCCGGATGAGTGGGCCGCGGCGTTCGACGACGAGAGGCTGGCAGGGTGATGGGGGCAGGTGATCGCACGCTGGTGGTCTGGATTCCAGACTGGCCCGTGCGCGCCCACGCCCTGGTCGAAGAGATCGCGGCCGACTCCCCCATCGCGCTGGTCGACCGGGGGGTGGTGTTCGCCTGCTCCGCGGCCGCCCGGGCCGAGGGGGTGCGCCGGGGGCTGCGCATCCGCGAGGCGCAGGCGAAGTGTCCTGAACTGCTGGCGATCGACTACGACCCCGCGCTCGACCACCGCAGCTTCGAGCCGGTGATCTCGGCGATCGAAGAGATCATGCCCGGGGTGCAGGTGCTGCGCCCCGGCACGTGCGCGCTGCGCTCACGCGGACCCGCGCGGTACTACGGCGGTGAGCAGCAGACGGCCCAGGTGCTGCTGAACACCCTGGCCTCGCTGCCAGAGCTGGCCCTGACGGGCGGTGGTGGTGCTTCGGTCGGCGTCGGCGATGCGTCGGGCGGTGGTGCTTCCGCTGGAGGCCGTGCAACGTCGGGCGGCGGCGGCGGTAGTGCGTCGGGCGGCCGCGGCGGTGGTGCTGCCTGGGCCGCCATCAGCGCCGACGTGCTCGACGCCCACATCGCCATAGCCGACGGGCGGTTCGCCGCCGAACAGGCCTCGCGGATGCCCGGCGGCCCGATCATCCGTATCATCCCGCCGGGCGGCTCACCCGGCTTTCTCGCCCCGCACCCCATCGAGACGATCGGCGATCCGCCGCTGGCCACACTGCTGCGCCGGCTCGGGCTGACCACGCTCGGCGACTTCGCCGGCCTCGACTTTCGCGACGTGCGGGCGCGATTCGGCGAGACGGGCGTGCACGCCCACACCCTCGCGAGCGGTGCGGACGTGCGGCGGGTGACCCCGCGCCTGCCGCCCCGGCTGCGTGACGTGGAGCTGTCGTTCGAGCCGCCGCTCGAGGTGGTCGACCAGATCACGTTCGCCTTTCGAACGACCGCCGAGAGGTTGGTCGACGAACTCGCCCAGGCACTGCTGGTCTGCACGGGCATCCGGGTCGAGTTGCACACCGATCGCGGCAAGGTGCACGAACGCAGCTGGGGGCATCCGCGCTGGTTCAGTGCGGCTGATGTGCTCGACCGCATCCGCTGGCAGGTGCAGGGGCGAACCGGTGCGGGCAACGGTGCGCTCGGATCGGCCATCGCACGGGTGCGGGTGCTGCCCGAAGAACTCGACTCCATCGGCAACTACGAGGCCGGGCTCTGGGGCAGCACGCCCGACGACCGGGTACACCACGGGCTGTCGCGCGTGCAGAGCCTGCTCGGGCACGAGGGGGTGGTGACGGCGAGTATCGGCGGCGGGCGCGGTGTCGCCGAGCGGCAGGTTCTGGTGCCGTGGGGCGACCCCGTTGCGGCCGCACCGAAGGTGGCTCCGCCGTGGCCGGGTGCGATTCCGCTGCCGGCGCCCTCGACGGTGTTCGAACGCCCCCAGGCGGTGGTCGTGCGCGGTGCCGACGGCGGGGCGGTCGAGGTGAGCGAGCGCGGGGTGCTGTCGGGCATCCCGAGCCTGTTCGCGCCGACGATGGAAGCTGCCGGCGATACAGACGCGCGTGGTGCGAGGAGCGCCGCGATCGGGATGATTGCGGGCGGCAGGCTGGAGCTGGGCGCGGTGCAGGCGTGGGCTGGGCCGTGGGCCGTGCAGGAGCGGTGGTGGGATTCGGAGAAGGCCCGGTCGTTCCACCGTTTTCAGGTGGTCGACGAGTCGGGAACGGCCTGGCTGCTGGCGCTGCACGGCCGCGAGTGGTGGGCGGAGGCGCGCTATGACTGAGCAGCTGACCTCCTGTGCGGCGGCGCGGTGCGCTGTGCGGCCGGGGGTCTCGTCGCGCGGCCGAGACCCCGGGGCGGGTGAGCGCTGATGGGGTTCAACAACCCGCCGATTCCGTGGGGCGAGCTCGAACGACGGCTCTCTGACCGCAGGCCCGGCACCGACCCATCGAAAGACGGCGGCGACGGGCCGGCGTTCTCACGCAAGCGCATGCCCTATCGGCCGCCCGAGCAGCCGCCCGTCGTGCCCGCGACCGACGATGGCTCGGTGGTGCCGTACGCCGAACTGCACGCGCACTCGAACTTCAGCTTTCTCGACGGCGCCTCGTCGCCAGAAGACCTGCTCGAAGAGGCGGCCCGGCTGCGGATGCACGGGCTCGCCCTCACCGACCACGACGGGTTCTACGGGGTGGTGCACCTGGCCGAGGCTGCCGAGTCGTTTTCGCAGGTCAAGACCATCTTCGGCGCCGAGTTGTCGTTCGGTCTGAGCAAGCCGCAGAACGGGTCGGCCGACCCCGAGGGCTCGCACCTGGTGGTGTTGGCGCGCAAACAGGAGGGCTATCACCGGCTGGCCGGGGCGATCACGGCGGCGCAGCTGGCCACCGACGCCGAGAAGGGGCGCCCCATCTTCGACCTCGAACTGCTCGCCGACCAGGCACGCGGCGGCAGCGGAGCCGACGGCAGCGACCCGGGTGCGGGGTGGCTGGGCAGCGGCGGCCTGTTCGGCGCCAGAGCGGGTGTCGGTGCGGGCGGGGGTCTCAGCGGCTCGGGTGGCCGTGGTGCGGGCGCGGGCGGCAGGAGCGGCGGCCCGGGCGGCGGCACGGGCGACGGCACGGGGAGCGTCGCCTGGATGATCCTGACGGGCTGCCGCAAGGGGCCGGTGCGCCAGGCCCTCGCGGCCGAGGGGATGCCCGGCGCAGCCCGCGAGCTCGACCGGCTGGTGGCGCTGTTCGGCCGCGACAATGTGCTCGTGGAGCTGTTCGACCACGGCAATCCGCTCGACAGCGCGGCGAACGACGCCCTCGCCGAGCTGGCCGCGAAGCACAGGGTGAACACCGTCGCAACGGGCAACGTACACTACGCCACCCCGAGACAGTTCGGGCTCGCCCAGGCCCTCTCGGCTGTTCGGGCACGGCGCAGCCTCGACGACCTCGAGGGGTGGTTGCCGGCATCCGCTGGTTCGCACCTGCGGTCGGGCGACGAGATGGCGGCGAGGTTCGCGCGGTATCCGGGGGCTGTCGAACGAACGGTGGAAGTGGCCGACGACCTGTCGTTCCAGTTGCGAACCGCCAAGCCGCGGCTGCCCCGGCAGGAGGTGCCCGAGGGCCACACGCCCATGTCGTTTCTGCGGCAGCTGGTCGAGGATGGCATGGCCAGCCACTACCCGAATGCCAGCGCCGACGATCGGGCGCGCATCGAGAAAGAGCTGGCGGTGATCGAGCAGAAGGACTTTCCCGGCTACTTCCTGATCGTCTGGGACATCGTACGCGAGGCGCGCAGCCGGGGCATCCTCTGCCAGGGGCGCGGTTCGGCCGCCAACTCTGCGGTCTGTTTCATTCTCGACATCACGGCGGTCGACTCGATCTTCTTCCAGCTGCCGTTCGAGCGCTTCTTGTCGAGCATGCGAAACGAAGAACCCGACATCGATGTGGACTTCGACTCCGACCGGCGGGAGGAGGTCATTCAGTACGTCTACACGAAGTACGGCCGCCGCAACGCCGCCCAGGTGGCGAACGTGATCAGCTATCGCCCGAAGTTCGCGGTGCGCGACATGGCGAAGGCGCTCGGGCACAGCCCCGGCCAGCAAGACGCCTGGTCGAAGCAGATCGAACGCTGGGGGCCCGAGATCGCAACCCAAGACCACGACATTCCGCCCGACGTGGTGGCCCTGGCCGAGGAGGTGCTGAAGTTTCCGCGGCACCTGGGCATCCATTCGGGAGGAATGGTGCTCACCGACCGGCCCGTCGGCGAGGTCTGCCCCATTGAGAACGGGCGAATGGACGGCCGCACCGTTCTGCAGTGGGACAAAGACGACTGCGCCTGGATGGGCCTGGTGAAGTTCGACCTGCTCGGCCTCGGCATGCTCTCGGCGCTGCAGCACACCCTCGACCTCGTTCGCGAGCACCTGGGCGAAGACTGGTCGCTGAAGAACATCCCCAAAGAGGAGCAGGGGGTCTACGACATGCTCTGCCGGGCCGACTCGATCGGAGTGTTCCAGGTCGAGAGCCGGGCGCAGATGGGCACGCTGCCGCGACTTCAGCCGCGGCGGTTCTACGACCTCGTGGTCGAGATCGCGCTCATCCGGCCGGGGCCGATTCAGGGTGGGGCCGTGCATCCGTACATCCGGCGCAAGCTGGGGCTCGAACCGGTCACCTACCTGCACCCCTTTCTCGAAGAACCTCTCAAACGAACGCTCGGCGTGCCGCTCTTCCAAGAACAGCTGATGCAGGTCGCCCAGGCCGTGGGCAACTGCAGCGCCGAAGACGCCGACCTGCTGCGACGGGCGATGGGGTCGAAGCGCGGGGTCGAGAAGATCTCGTCGCTGCGCGACAAGCTGTTCGCGGGCATGGCCTCGAACGGCATCGAGCCCGACGTGGCCGAGCAGATCTACCAGAAGATCGAGGCGTTCGCGAACTTCGGGTTCGCCGAGAGCCACTCGAACAGCTTCGCGCTGCTCGTCTACGCGAGCTCGTGGTTCAAGCTGCACTACCCCGCGGCGTTCGTGGCGTCGCTGCTGCGCGCCCAGCCCATGGGGTTCTACTCGCCGCAGACCTTGGTGGCGGATGCCCGGCGGCACGGCGTCGTGGTGAACCGCCCCGACATCCAGCGCTCGGGTGTGCTCGCGGGCTTAGAGCCCGCCTCCCCCGCCCCTGCCTCCCCCGCCACGGCGCACATCGATGCACGGGTTGCGAACAGTGTTGGCGCTGAACACCCACCCGAAACCGTGAATCGTTTGCAGGAGAAGGCCGAGAGCCCGGTGGCGGCGACCGGGATGCCGGGGTGCGTCGAGTTCGAGCAGCCGCCGGTGAGCACGGTGTTCGACCGGGAGGTGCCGCCCGACTTCGCGCAGCACCGGCGCGACGGCAACCTCGTTGTGCGGCTCGGGCTGGCCGAGATCAAGTCGATCGGCAAGAAGGTGGCCGAGCGCATCGTGGCCGAGCGTGATCGCGGCGGCGAGTACCTCAGCATGGCCGACGTCGCCCGGCGCAACGACCTCAACACGGTGCAGATGGAGGCGCTGGCCTCGTCGGGGGCGTTCACCAGCCTCAAGCTCACCCGCCGCGAGGCCCTGTGGGAGGCCGGCAACGCCGCACAAGACAAGTCGGAATACCTGCCGGGCACGTTCGTGAGCGTTCAGCCGCCCCTGCTGCCGATGCTCAGCCCCACCGAGCAGGTGATCTACGACCTCTGGAGCACGGGCATCTCACCCGACGATCATCCGGTCGCCCACTCGAGGGGGCTGCTGGATGCCCGGGGTGCCCTCTCGATCGCCGAGTGCTCGACCACCGAGAACGGGCGCCGCATCGAGGTCGGCGGTGTCGTGACGCACCGGCAGCGCCCGGCGACCGCCAGCGGAATGACGTTCGTCAACCTCGAAGACGAGACCGGCATTCTCAACGTGATCTGCAGCGTGGGTGTGTGGGGCCGCTACCGCCGTGTGGCCCGCGAGGCACCCGCGATGATCGTGCGCGGCATCATCGAGCGTTCTCCCGAGGGCATTCTCAACCTGATCGCTGACCGCTTCGAGCTGCTGCCGCTCGGCGCTCCCACCCGCTCGCGCGACTTCCGCTGACACTGCGCGTAAAAAGTCCCGCCCACCCACTCGTGTAACTTCCGCTGGCCCGCTCGCGGCATCCGATAAACATTTCACCGTACTTCTCGTAAGCAAATGAGAATTTTGGACTCTCTCTTTATGGCGCTTTAGCACCGAGGCCCAATGAACAGAGGCCTCCGAACAAGGAGACACCATCTCATGACCAGGAACCATTTCAAGGCAACCGCGACGTTCATTACAGGCTTCGCACTCGTCGCTGCTCTGACGTCGCCTCTCACGCTTGCGACGGATTCGGCATCGGCCGCTCAATGCACCTTGACTACTGATTCGCAGTCGGGCATCGCATGCGGTGACCCCAGCGGAGCAGGAAGCATCGGAACGCCGGGTAACGGCACTCCCACCGCATCTATACCTGGCGGCTGCTCCTACAGCGCCGACCCGGGTGACCTTCCCGACAGCTTTTGGAGCTTCACTGGCGATCAATACACCGACTGGACATTCGAACGACCGCACGGCCGTTCCGTCACACGCGTCTACACCGACCCCGCAGGTGAACGTACAGGGCTCGTGAACATCGACGAGGACTACGCCAGCCGCACGTACACCATGTGGGCGTGGAACACCTCGATACCAGGTGTCAGGCAAGTTGCCGGCATGGACTGTATGAAGTCGGCAAACGGTTGGAGTTGGGCGGTGACAAACGACTCGCACGAAGATGTGACACTTCCGAAAGCCCCACGTGTCACAGAGAAGGCCCTCATCAATGCGTCAATCGTCATAGCGCCCCTACCCGGGAAAACGAACGAGTACCTGCTGAGAATCGATGTCACGAACAGCAGTGCCGCCGCCGCCGATGCGATCGTAGTTTTCAGTAACCGGAACTGGAGCAGCGTTAGGCAGTTATCCGATCCGTCCGACATGCTCTGCGGAGTGCAGAACGGCGTTGAGCAGTGCCACCTGCAAAGCATCGACCCCGGCACCGCCGACATCCTCGTGTTCGACGTTTCGATGTCAGATGTATCTGCGGCCAGCGAACCCATTGATGTGATCGGCACCGGTTACACGCAATGGAAATGGTCGACGGCCCGGCCGAGCGGTTGGACGCCCGCACCGGCACTCACAGACATACTCGTCGAGCGACCATGACCAGCGATAAACGTGGGCACTATGCTCGCACGCGATGGCGGTGCTAGTGCGCGGCCTCGTTCCAGTTCTGGCCCCGGCCGAGCTGCACGTCGAGCGGCACCTTCAACGAAGCCGCGGTCGACATGCGGCCCTCGACGATGGCGGCGAGCGAATCCCACTCGCCGGGGTAGACGTCGAAGACGAGCTCGTCGTGCACCTGCAGCAGCATCTTCGACTGCAGACCGTGCGACGCCAGGTCGGCCGAGATGTTGACCATGGCGATCTTGAGGATGTCGGCCGCCGTGCCCTGGATGGGCGCGTTCAGGGCCTGGCGCTCGGCATTGTCGCGCAGCACGCGGTTGGGGCTCGAGAGGTCGGGGAAGAGCCGACGGCGGCCGAAGATGGTCTCGGTGTAGCCGTCTTCGCGCGCCTGCACGACCACGTTGCGCAGGTAGTCGCGCACCGCGCCGAACCGCTCGAAGTAGTCGCTCATCAGCTGTTTGGCCTCGGCGGTGGGAATGCGCAGCTGTTTCGACAGGCCGAACGCCGACAGGCCGTAGGCGAGTCCGTACGACATGGCTTTCACCTTCGATCGCATGGCCGGGGTCACGTCGGCCGGCTCGACGCCGAAGATGCGCGCACCGACGAAGCGGTGCAGGTCTTCGCCCGACTGGAACGCGGCGATCAGCCCCTCGTCTTCTGAGAGGTGCGCCATGATGCGCATCTCGATCTGCGAGTAGTCGGTGGTGAGCAGCGTCTCGTACGACTCCCCCACCATGAACGCCTTACGGATGCGCCGGCCCTCTTCGGTGCGCACCGGGATGTTCTGCAGGTTCGGGTCGGTCGACGAGATGCGGCCGGTCGACGAGCCGGTCTGCACGTAGGTGGTGTGGATGCGGCGGTCGGGCCCGATCGACTTGTCGAGCGTCTCGACGATCTGGTTGAGCTTGGTGGCATCGCGGTGCAGCAGCAGAAGGTCGAGAAACGGATGCGGCGAGCTCGCCTGCAGGTCGGCCAGCGAGACCGCGTCGGTGGAGTAGCCGGTCTTCGTGGCACGGGTCTTCGGCATGCCCAGCTGGTCGAACAGCACCTCCTGGATCTGCTTCGGCGACCCGAGGTTGATCTCGCGCTCGATGATCGCGAACGCGTCGGAGGCGATCTGCGCCGACCGTGCGGTCAGTTCGGCCGACAGTTCAGAGAGCTGGGGGTGGCTCACCGCGACCCCGTCGAGCTCCATCTGCGCCAGCACGGCGAGCACCGGCATCTCGATGTCTACGAGCACCGAGCGCGACCCCTCGTCGAGCTTCTCGTTGAGGGCACGGGCGACCCGGCCTACGTACCAGGCCTGGCCGGCCGGCCCGACGACCGAGTCGTCGTCGGGTACGAGCTGGTTGGGGTCTGGGGTCGGCAGCGTCTCGTTGAGAAACTTGTCGACGAGGTCGGAGAGCGTGGGCGGGGTGCCATCTGACTTCAGCAGCCAGGCGGCGACCGCCGTGTCGAAGGTGATGCCCGACACCGTGAGGCCGGCCGTGGTCATGGCCTTGAGCTGGTGTTTCGCCCCGTGCAGCAGCTTGGGCGCCGGGCTCGCCAGCCAGTTCTCGAACGGCAGGTAGTCGGGGCTGCCGGCAGCCCACGGCAGGAACACGGTGGAGTCGGCTGAGGCCAGCCCGAACCCGATGGGC
This sequence comes from Subtercola sp. YIM 133946, assembly GCF_036553535.1. Classification (NCBI taxonomy): domain Bacteria; kingdom Bacillati; phylum Actinomycetota; class Actinomycetes; order Micrococcales; family Microbacteriaceae; genus Subtercola; species Subtercola sp. YIM 133946. The sequence goes on along the minus strand of NZ_JAZHPE010000051.1, from coordinate 146,084 downwards.
TTGCCGTCGAGCAGTTCGACCTCGAGCGCCAGCCCGAACGGTTCGGCCGCGATCGAGCGGGTGAGCCAGTGCTGCAGCTCCTCGTCGAGCAGGGTGACCGGGGCCGGGGCGACGGCGGCCTTCTCGTCGACGAGACGCGTACCGGATGCCGCACCGCCGCTGCCCGCAGCCCCGCCGCCCGAGGCGAGCGCCCCGGTGCCGCCGGCATCCGGAGCCAGCCCGTCGAGCTTGAACACCCGCTCGAGCAGGGTGCGGAACTCGAGCCGCGCGAACAGGTCGCGCACGGCGTCTTCGTCGATGGAGCGCCGGGTGAAGTTACCGGGACCCATAGGCAGCTCGACGTCGGTGAGCAACCGGTTGAGCTTGCGGTTGCGCACCGCGTTCTCTTGGAACTCGCGCAGGCTCTCGCCGACCTTGCCGCCGATCTCGTCGGAGCGCTTCAGGATCTCGTCGAGGCTGCCGAACTGGTTCAGCCACTTCACCGCGGTCTTCTCGCCGACCTTCGGGATGCCCGGCAGGTTGTCGCTCGTCTCGCCGACGAGCGCGGCGACCTCGGGGTACTGGTGCGGCTCGATGCCATAGCGCTCGAACACCTTGTCTCGGTCGTAACGGGTGAGGTCGGTCACGCCCTGGCGCGACGGGTAGAGCAGCGTGACGCTGTCGTTGACGAGCTGGATGGTGTCTCGGTCGCCCGAGACGACCAGCACACGAAACCCCTGCTCGGTGCCCTGCCGGGCGAGCGTGGCGAGGATGTCGTCGGCCTCGAAGTCTTCTTTCTCGACCGTCTCGATGTTCATCGCCTTGAGCGCGTCTTTCAGCAGCGGAACCTGACCCGAGAACTCGGGCGGGGTCTCATTGCGGGTGCCCTTGTACTCGGGGTACTCGCGCGTGCGGAAGGAGTGCCGTGACATGTCGAAGGCCACGGCGATGTGCGACGGCTTCTCGTTCTTCAGCAGCAGGAGCAGCATCGACAGAAAGCCGTGGATCGCGTTGGTGTGCTGCCCGTCGCGGGTCTGAAAACTGTCGACCGGCAGAGCATAGAACGCCCGGAAAGCGAGCGAATGCCCGTCGATTATGAGAAGGGTAGGCTGTTCGATGTCGGACACAGGGCAAGCCTACACAGGGCTTCCGACAGCCGAACCGACGGTGCGGATGCCCGCCGCACAGTAAAGGCGACGACGATGACCACGGCCCTCTCCCCCTCCGCTTCGGGCGCGGAACAGCCCGACGAGACCGCCGTTCGCCAGGCCCTCGAGGCCAACCGCGCCTCAGGCGACCTCGCCGCCACCATGGGAATCGAGTTTCTCGAACTCACCCCCGAACGCTCCGTCGCGACCATGCCCGTCACGGGCAATACGCAGCCGTTCGGCGTGGTGCACGGCGGCGCCTATGTGGTGCTGGCCGAGAGCTTGGGGTCTTTCGCGGCCAACCTCTTCGCGGGCCCCGGCCGCATCGCGATGGGCATCGAGGTGAACGCAAGCCACACCGGTTCGGCCAGCAGCGGCATCGTGACGGGCGTCTGCACGGCCATCAAGCTGGGGCGCACGCTGACGGTGCACGAGATCGCCATCTCTGACGAGAAGGGCCGGCGGCTGTCGACGGTGCGCATCACGAACTTCATTCGCGAAGCGTGACCGCGGGCATCCGGATGCTCGCATCGAGACGTTTCGGTTTCGATACGCCGCCTGCGGCTGCTACTCAACCGGCGGCTGGGGAAAAGTAGGGGCGACTAGTTCTTCTTGACGCTCAGCTGCTCGATGATGGCCTGGGCCACGTCGTGCATGGTGAGGCGGCGATCCATCGACGCCTTCTGAATCCAGCGGAAGGCCTCGGGCTCGGTCAGCCCCATCTTCTCGTTCAACAGGCCCTTGGCCCGGTCGACGAGCTTGCGGGTCTCGAAGCGCTCGACCAGGTCGGCGACCTCGGCCTCGAGGGTGATGATCTGGGCGTAGCGCGAGAGGGCGATCTCGATGGCGGGCAGCAGGTCGTTGGGCGTGAACGGCTTCACGACGTAGGCGAGGGCACCGGCTTCGGTGGCGCGCTCGACGAGCTCTTTCTGGCTGAACGCGGTGAGCAGAACGACGGGAGCGATGTGGCCCTTGCTGAGGCGCTCGGCGGCCGAGATGCCGTCGAGGAGGGGCATCTTGACATCCATGATGACCAGATCGGGGCGCAGTTCGGTCGCGAGAGCGACCGCGGTCTCGCCGTCGCCGGCCTCACCGACCACTTCGAACCCCGCGTCGCGCAGGATCTCGACGATGTCGAGGCGGATGAGGGATTCGTCTTCTGCGACCACAACACGGCGAGGTGCTGTGGTGGGGGTATCTTGGTCAGTCACATGTCAACCCTACGGTATTCTGAATCGTATTGATGCGAGCCGGTGTGGCGGAATGGTAGACGCGGCGCACTCAAAATGCGTTGTCGCAAGACGTGCGGGTTCGAGTCCCGCCACCGGTACGAATATGTGTGCAGGCTGATGCAGCGCACGAAGAAAGGCCCGACAGAATGATGTCGGGCCTTTGTTCGTGTGGGGTCTCGATACGCGCCGCAGGCGGCGCTACTCGACCAGCGGGTGCGGGCGCCGCACGCGGCACTACTCGACCAGCGGGTGCGGGCGCCGCACGCGGCGCTACTCGACCAGCGGGTGCGGGCGCCGCAGGCGACGCTACTCGACCAGCGGGTGCGGGCGCCGACGAACTCTAGTGGTCGAGTTCATCCGGCGCGGGCTTCTGCGGGTTGTGGCCCTCACCGACGATGTGCACGCGCATGTCGTTGGTGGTTCCGGCCTTTCCGGGAGGGGAGCCCGAGATCACCACGACCTTGTCGCCGATCTGCGCCTTTCCCTCGCCCAGCAGCACGTCGTCGGCCTGCACCATCAGTTGGTCGGTGTGCTTCACCCGCTCGACGAGGTAGGGCTCGACGCCCCACGACAGCGCCATGCGGCGACGGATGCCCGGCTCGGGCGTGAGCCCGATGATCGGTATCGACGACCGCAGCCGCGTCATGCGCCGCACGGAGTCGCCCGACTCGGTGAACACGACCAGGTACTTCGCCTCGACGAAGTCGGCGACCTCGGCCGCGGCCAGGGTGACAGCACCGGCCTGGGTGCGCGGCTTGGTGCCGAGCGCGGGGATGCGTTCGAGGCCGTGCACCTCGGTCGACTCGACGATGCGGGCCATGGTCTGCACGGTGATGACGGGGTACTCCCCCACGCTGGTCTCGCCCGAGAGCATGACCGCGTCGGCGCCGTCGAGAACCGCGTTGGCGACGTCGGAGGTCTCGGCCCGGGTCGGAATCGGCGAGGAGATCATCGATTCGAGCATCTGCGTTGCGACGATGACCGGCTTGGCCATGCGGCGGGAGAGCTCGATGGCGCGCTTCTGCACGATCGGTACGGCCTCGAGCGGCAGCTCGACGCCGAGGTCGCCGCGCGCGACCATGATGCTGTCGAACGCGTCGATGATCTCTTCGAGGTTGTCGACGGCCTGCGGCTTCTCGATCTTGGCGCAGACGGGAATCTTGCGACCCTCTTCGGCCATGATCTCGTGCACGCGCTCGATGTCTTTCGCGTCGCGTACAAAGGAGAGGGCGATCAGGTCGGCACCGAGGCGCAGGCCCCAGCGCAGGTCGGCCTCGTCTTTGTCTGACAGCGCGGGAACGTTGACGGCGACGCCGGGCAGGTTGATGCCCTTGTTGTTCGACACATTGCCCGCCACGACGACCTCGGTGGTGACGACGGTGCCGTCGGTCTCGAGAACCTTGACCTTGACCTTGCCGTCGTCGATGAGCAGGAAGTCGCCGGGCGCGACGTCTTGCGGCAGGCCCTTGAACGTGGTGCCCGAGATCTCGCGGTTGCCGATGATGTCTTCGATGGTGATCTTGAAGATGTCACCCTGTTCGAGGTAGTAGGGGCCGGCCTCGAACTTGCCCAGCCTGATCTTGGGGCCCTGCAGGTCGACGAGCACCGCGACCGCGCGGCCGGAGTCTTCTGCCGCCTTGCGCACGGTCGAGTAGATGCCTTCGTGAACGTCGTAGGTGCCGTGGCTGAGGTTCATGCGGCAGACGTCGACCCCCGCGTCGATGATGGCCCGGATGCTCTCGTATGACGAGGTTGCCGGCCCCAGGGTTGCGACGATTTTTGCGCGTCTCATTCTGACGGTTTCTCCATGCTTCTGCGCGTGTGCGCATTGGTGACATTGTCCACTGCATTCACAGGCCCATTATGGCCTTCGAAGGTGACGTGGTGGGTGAATAGGGTTTGAACGTGGCCGCCGGTCAGATCGCAATGGCGCGGTCGTTCGGGGCCACCGGGAAGGGCAGTTCGGTGTCGCCCTCGAGGTAGCGGTCGACCGAGGCTGCTGCGGCGCGGCCCTCGGCGATCGCCCACACGATGAGCGACTGGCCGCGACCGGCGTCGCCGGCGACGAAGACGCCCGGGATGCTCGTCTCGTAGTCGGCGTTGCGCTCGACGTTTCCGCGCCCGTCGAACTGCGCCCCGACCTGGTGGGTGAGCTCGGCCGACTCGGCACCCGTGAAGCCCAGCGCCAGCAGAACGAGATCGGCGGGGATCTCGCGCTCGGTGCCCGCCTTGGGCACCCGGCGGCCATCCAGGTATTCGGTCTCGGCGACACGGATGGCGCGCACCTCGCCCGCCTCGTTCGCCAGGAACTCGACGGTGGAGGCGAGGTACATGCGTTCGCCGCCCTCTTCGTGTGCACTCGAGACCTCGAAGAGGTTCGGCACCATCGGCCACGGCTGGTTCTCGGGTCGCTCGGTGGGCGGTTGCGTGCCGATGGCGAGGTTGGTCACCGACACGGCCTGCTGGCGGTGCGCGGTGCCGATGCAGTCGGCCCCCGTGTCGCCGCCGCCGAGAACGACGACGTGCTTGCCCTCGGCCGTGATCTGGTCGACGACGGTGTCGCCGGCGCCGACCTTGTTGCCCTGCACGAGGTAGTCCATGGCGAAGTGCACGCCGTCGAGGTCGCGGCCCGGAATGGGCAGGTCGCGCGGAACGGTCGCACCTGTGCAGACGATCACGGCGTCATAGCGTGACCGCAGGTCTGCCCAGGTGATGTCGACGCCGATGTTGATGCCGGCGCGGAAGCGGGTGCCCTCGGCCATCATCTGGTTCAGACGCGACTCGAGGTGCTTCTTCTCCATCTTGAAATCGGGGATGCCGTACCGCAGCAGCCCGCCGATGCGGTCGTCGCGCTCGTACACGGCGACCGTGTGGCCCGCGCGGGTGAGCTGCTGTGCGGCGGCGAGACCCGCGGGGCCGGAGCCGACGACCGCGACCGTCTTGCCCGTGAGGCGCTCGGGCGGATGCGGCTGCACCCAGCCGTTCGCGAAGGCCTGGTCGATGATCGACACCTCGACCTGCTTGATGGTCACGGCGGGCTGGTTGATGCCGAGCACGCACGAGCTCTCACAGGGTGCCGGGCAGAGCCGCCCGGTGAACTCGGGGAAGTTGTTCGTGGCGTGCAGCCGTTCGATGGCCTGCCGGCCCTCGCCGCGCCAGGTGAGATCGTTCCACTCGGGAATCAGGTTGCCGAGCGGGCAGCCCTGGTGGCAGAACGGAATGCCGCAGTCCATGCAGCGGCCGGCCTGGCGCCTGGTTTCGCTCGGGTTGGCGGGCTCGTAGACCTCTTTCCAGTCCATGAGCCTGATCGGCACCGGGCGTCGCTTGGGCAGCTCACGCTCGGTGACCTTCAGGAATCCCTTGGGATCAGCCACCGGTAACCTCCAGAATTCTTTCCCAGACCACGTCGCCGTCGGGGTCGAGCCCCTCGTCGACCGCCGTCTGGCGAGTTGCGAGCACCGCTGCGTAGTCGCGCGGCAGCACCTTCACGAAGTCGGCCGCGACGGTGTCGAAGTCGGCGAGCATGCTCGCCGCGAGTGTCGACCCGGTCTCGGCCTCGTGCTCGACGAGCAGCGACCGCACCAGCTCGGTGTCGTTGGCGTCGAGCGCAGACAGCTGCAGCTCGCCCGAGGCCAGCGAGTCGGCGTTGACCAGGTCGGAGCTCAGTTTGTAGACGTACGCGGTGCCGCCCGACATGCCGGCGCCGAGGTTACGGCCCGTGCTGCCCAGGATGAGCGCGATGCCGCCGGTCATGTACTCGAGCGCGTGGTCGCCTACGCCCTCGGTGACCGCGGTCGCGCCCGAGTTGCGCACCAGGAACCGCTCGCCCACGATGCCGCGGATGAACATGCTGCCCCGCGTGGCACCGTAGCCGATGACGTTGCCGGCGATCACGTTCTGCGACGCGTCGAAGGTCGCCGTACGGCTCGGCCGCACCACGATGCGGCCGCCCGAGAGCCCCTTGCCGACGTAGTCGTTCGAGTCGCCCTCGAGCCGCAGAGTGATACCCGCGGGCATGAAGGCGCCGAGCGACTGCCCGGCCGAGCCCTGCAGGGTGATCTGGATCGTGTCGTCGGGCAGCCCGTTCTCGCCGTGCCGAACGGTCACCTCGTGGCCGAGCATCGTGCCGACGGCACGCTCGGTGTTGCGGATCGGCAGCGAGATCACGACCGGCTCGCCGAATTCGAGGGCTTCGGATGCATCGCGGATGAGTCGCTTGTCGAAGTGCTTCTCGAGCTCATGATGCTGCGGCCGACGGTTCACCCGGGGCTCGTCGTCGGCGAACTCGGGGCCGACCAGGATGGGCGACAGGTCGAGCCCGTCGGCCTTCCAGTGCTCGAGGGCGTGGTCGACGTTCAGCAGCTCGTGATGGCCGATGGCCTCCTCGAGAGTGCGGAAGCCGAGCTCGGCGAGGTACTCGCGCACCTCCTGAGCCAGGAATTCGAAGAAGTTCACGACGAACTCGGGCTTGCCGGTGAACCGGGCGCGCAGCTCGGGGTTCTGCGTCGCGACGCCGACCGGGCAGGTGTCGAGGTGGCAGACGCGCATCATGACGCACCCCGAGACGACGAGCGGCGCCGTGGCGAAACCGAACTCCTCGGCGCCCAGCAGGGCGCCGACGATCACGTCGCGCCCGGTCTTCATCTGGCCGTCGACCTGCACCACGACGCGGTCGCGCATGCCGTTCAGCATGAGCGTCTGCTGGGTCTCGGCCAGGCCGAGCTCCCACGGGGTGCCGGCGTGCTTGAGCGAGTTGAGCGGGCTGGCGCCCGTTCCGCCGTCGTGGCCGGAGACGAGCACCACGTCGGCCAGGGCCTTGGTGACACCCGCCGCGACCGCGCCGATGCCGTTCTGGCTCACCAGTTTGACGTGCACGCGTGCTTCGGGGTTCGACCGCTTGAGGTCGAAGATCAGCTGCTTCAGGTCTTCGATCGAATAGATGTCGTGGTGCGGCGGCGGCGAGATGAGGCCGACGCCCGCGGTGGCGTGCCGCGTACGGGCGACCCACGGGTAGACCTTCGTCGGGGGCAGCTGGCCGCCCTCACCGGGCTTCGCGCCCTGCGCCATCTTGATCTGGATGTCGGTGGCGTGGGTGAGGTACATGCTCGTGACACCGAAGCGGCCCGAGGCGACCTGCTTGATCGCGCTGCGGCGCTCGGGGTCGAGCAGACGCGCGGTGTCTTCGCCGCCCTCACCGGTGTTCGACTTGGCTCCGAGCCTGTTCATTGCGATGGCGAGGGTGGTGTGCGCCTCTTCGGAGATCGATCCGTAGCTCATGGCGCCGGTCGAGAACCGCTTGACGATGGATTCGATCGACTCCACTTCATCGAGCGGAACGGGCTTGCGGGCATCCGTTCGCAGCTTGAACAGCCCGCGAACCGTCATCAGCGACTCGGACTGGTCGTCGACGAGCTTCGTGTACTCACGGAAGATGTCGTACCGCCGGGCGCGGGTCGAATGCTGCAGCTTGAACACCGTCTCGGGGTTGAACAGATGCGGCGGGCCCTCGCGGCGCCACTGGTACTCGCCGCCCGTGGCGAGCGGTTCGTGCACGGTGACGCTGCCGTCTTCGGGGAAGGCGGCGGCGTGCCGGTTCGCGCTCTCGGCCGCGATGACGTCGATTCCGACGCCGCCGAGCTTCGACGACGTGCCGGTGAAGTACTGGGCGACGAACTGCTTGTCGAGCCCGACCGCCTCGAACGCCTGGGCGCCCGCGTACGACGACACCGTGGAGATGCCCATCTTCGACATGATCTTCAGCACGCCCTTGCCGAGCGCCTTGATGACGTTCTTCACGGCCTTCTCGGGGCTGACGCCGGTGATCATGCCGGAGCGCACGAGGTTCTCGCAGGTCTCCATGGCCAGGTACGGGTTGATGGCGGATGCCCCGTAGCCGATCAGCAGCGCCACGTGATGCACCTCGCGCACATCGCCGGCCTCGACGATCATGCCGACCTTCATGCGGTTCTCGGTGCGGATCAGGTGGTGGTGCACGCCCGAGAGCATGAGCAGCGACGGAACCGGCGCGTACTCCTTGTTCGAGTCGCGGTCGCTGAGCACGATGAACTTCGCGCCGTTGGCGATGGCCTCGTCGGCCTCGGCGCACATCTCGGCGATGCGCTCCTGCATGGCCGACGGCCCGTTCTCGACCCGGTACAGGCCCTTGATGGTGGTCGTGGTGGAGCTGCCCGGGCTCGGGTCGATGTGCTGGATCTTCGCGAGCTCGTCGTTGTCGATCACCGGGAAGTCGAGCACGACCTGGCCGGTGTGGCCGGGTGTGGCGTCGAGCAGGTTGCGCTCGGGCCCGAGGCCGAGGCGCAGCGAGGTGACGACCTCTTCGCGAATCGAGTCGAGCGGCGGGTTGGTGACCTGCGCGAACTGCTGCGTGAAGTAGTCGAAGAGCAGCCGGGGTCGGTTCGACAGCACCGCGATGGGCGTGTCGGAGCCCATGGCGCCGAGCGGCTCTGCGCCGTTCTTCGCCATCGGCGTCAGCAGGATGCGAATCTCTTCTTCGGTGTAGCCGAACGTGCGCTGCCGGCGGGTGACCGAGGCCGGCGTGTGCACGATGTGCTCGCGCTCGGGCAGGTCGCGCAGGTTGATGCGCCCCTGGTCGAGCCACTCGGCCCAGGGTTCGCTCTCGGCGAGCTCGGCCTTGATCTCGTCGTCTTCGACGATGCGGCCGGCCTCGGTGTCGACGAGGAACATCTTGCCGGGGCGCAGACGCCCCTTGCGCACGACCTTCGCCGGGTCGACGTCGAGCACGCCGATCTCGCTCGCCAGAACGACGAGGCCGTCGTCGGTGACGAGGTAGCGGCCGGGGCGCAGCCCGTTGCGGTCGAGGGTGGCGCCGACGAGCGTGCCGTCGGTGAAGACCAGCGCGGCCGGGCCGTCCCACGGCTCCATCAGCGTGGCGTGGAACTCGTAGAACGAGCGGCGCTTCTCGTCGAAGGCGGCGTTGTTCTCCCACGCCTCGGGCACCATCATCATGATGGCGTGCGGCAGCGGCCGGCCGGCCAGGGTGAGCAGCTCGACGACCTCGTCGAACGAGGCGGAGTCGCTGGCACCGGGCGTGACGATCGGCAGCAGCGGGGCCATCTCGCCCAGCACGGCGCTCTTCAGCTGCGACTGCCGGGCGCGCATCCAGTTTCGGTTGCCCTGCACGGTGTTGATCTCGCCGTTGTGCGCCATCATGCGCAGCGGCTGCGCGAGCGGCCACGACGGGAAGGTGTTGGTCGAGTAGCGCGAGTGCACCAGAGCGAGCTTCGAGGCGAACCGCTCGTCGCTCAGGTCGGGGTAGAACGGCTCGAGCTGCAGCGTCGTGACCATGCCCTTGTAGGTGAGCGTACGGGCCGAGAGCGACATGAAGTAGACCTCATGCTCGTGCTCGATGCGCTTGCGCAGGCGGTAGGTCAGACGGTCGAGGTGGATGCCCGTGGCCTTCTCGCCCGTGACGTCGTGGTGCTTGGCCTCGACGTACAGCTGGCGGATGGCGGGCATCGCCTCACGGGCCAGCCGCCCCAGCTCGTCGGGGCGCACCGGAACCTCGCGCCAGCCGAGCACGCGCAGCCCCTCTTCGTCGGCCACCTCGGCGATGCGGGCGACGACCTTCTCGCGCTCGTCGTGTTCGAGCGGCAGAAAGGCGTTGCCGACGGCGTAGTGGCCGACCTCGGGCAGGTCGAAGCCCGCGACGGCGCGCAGGAACTCGTCGGGAATCTGGGTCAGGATGCCCGCGCCGTCGCCGGTGCCGGCATCGGAGCCGACGGCTCCACGGTGCTCGAGGTTGCGCAGGGCTTCGAGCGCGGTGTCGATGATGTCGTGGCCGGCGGTGCCGCGCAGGGTGGCGACCATGGCCAGGCCGCAGGCATCTTTCTCGGCGGCGGGGTCGTACATGCCTTGCGCAGCGGGCGATGTGGAGAATGCACTGCTCCCCTGCGCCAGTGGCGACGCCGAGAACGCACTCATGTTCTCAACCATAAGAATCCATCCCCCCGGCCCACGTGCGACCGGGTTGTTCTGATTGGGACGCCGGTGGCCCGAATGTGGTGGAAGGTGTGATGTCTGCCGTCTGGTGGGTGGAACCTAGGGCTTCGCGCCGGCTGTGCTTGTGGCGCTCGGCTCGAGATCTGTGGGTTCAGACTCGTCAGCCGGGGCAGCGTCGCCACGGAGTTCTTCGTCTGTGTACCGTTCATTCGAGTCTACCTCAGCCGTTGCAGGTGACCACGCAACGCCTGAGACGTAGGCCGTGCGCTCGAGGCCGGGGTGGCGCTTCGACTGCACGACGATGATCACGATGCCGATGAGAATGGCGAGCCAGGCCGCCCAGACGTTGGTGCGCACGCCGAAGAAGATCTCGCTCGGGTCGATGCGGATGCTCTCCCACACCGTGCGGCCCGCGCCGTACCAGATAAGGTAGACGCCGAACAGCTTGCCCCACTGCAGGTTCAGGCGCCTGCCGATCCAGAGCAGGAAGAGCACGCCGATGCCGTTCCAGATGACCTCGTAGGCGAAGGTCGGCTGGAAGAGCGTGCCCGGCAGCAGGCCGACCGGGATGGCGCTGTTGGGCGAGGCGATCTCGAGCCCCCACCAGCCGTCGGTCGGCGTGCCGAAGAGCTCCTGGTTGAAGTAGTTGCCGAACCGGCCGCAGGCCTGGGCGAGCAGCAGCCCGGGGGCGAGAGCGTCGGCGAAGGTCCAGTACCGGATGCCCGTCAGCCGGCAGCCGATCCAGGCGCCGATGGCGCCGCCGATCAGGCCGCCGAAGATCGCGATGCCGCCGTCCCACACGGCGAAGATCTCCCAGAAGTTCGCGCCGGCGTAGAAGTAGTCACCCGGGTGCGTGAAGACGTGGAACAGACGTGCACCCACGATGCCCAGCGGAACGGCCCACAGGATGATGTCGAGAACGATGCCCGGTTCGGCCCCGCGCTTGGTCAGCCGGCGCGAGGTCATGATGGTGGCGACGACGATGCCGAACAGGATGCACAGCGCGTAGATACGGATGTTGATCTCGAAGGGCAGGTTGATGCCCAGGGTCTGGAGCCAGCCGGTGATGTCGAGCGAGTTGATCGACGGGCTGGGAATGCTTTGCGGCAGAAACACCTGGTAGTAGACCTTCCATACGTAGGTTTTGCCGTCTGCGGGCACACGGCAAGGGTAATTCTATGCGGCAGCGGATGACAGCGCTGTTCGCGGGCGAGGCGACGGGCCAGTCTTCGAAGTCTCTCAGCGCGACGGGTGGCCCCCGCGACCGTCGCCCGTCGCGGCAGGTCAGCGCCGGTTCGTGCCGACCGAGAGGGCCGAGGCGACGCGGGCCACACCGGCGACCCCGTCGTCTGACAGTGCGCGCACCAGGGCGGAGCCCACGATGGCGCCGTCGGCGTACTCGAGAACCTCGGCGACCTGGTCGGCCGTCGAGATGCCGATGCCGACGCAGGCGCCGGTCGCTCCCCCAGCGTCGAGCCCGTTGGCGCGCAGCCGGTCGACGAGCGTGCGGGCCGCCGCGTCGACGTCGCCGCGGGCACCCGTCACCCCCATGGTCGACACCACGTAGACGAAACCGCGGCTGTTGTCGACCGCGAGGTGCAGACGTTCGTCGGTGGAGGTCGGGGCGGCGAGGAAGACGCGGTCGAGGCCGTGCCGGTCGCTCGCCTCGATCCACTCGGCACCCGAGTCGACGGTGAGGTCGGGCGTGATGAGCCCGGCGCCGCCAGCCGAGACCAGGTCGGTGGCGAACCGCTCGATGCCGTACTGCACGACCGGGTTGTAGTAGGTCATGAGCAGGATGGGGGCATCCACTCGAGCCCGGATGGCCTCGACGGCGGTGAACGCGTCGCTCAGCCGGAAGCCGTTGTCGAGGGCGGTCTGGGTGGCCTGCTGGATGACCGGGCCATCCATCACCGGGTCGGAGTACGGCAGCCCGAGCTCGAGAATGTCGACGCCGTTCTCGACGAGGGCCACTGCAGCGTCGATGCTCGCCTCGAGGGTGGGAAATCCGACGGGCAGGTACCCGATGAGGGCGCCGGCGTGCTCGGCGTTGGCGCGCTGGATGATCGTGCCGACCGGCGACGTGGTCGGGGCGGTAGCCTGTTCGGTGTTCATCGTTCGATTCCGTATCCGGTGGCTTCTCGCGCGTCGACCTCACGAGACTGCGCCTCATCGAGAGCCTCACGGGCCGCTTCGGCGAGTGCGGCGTCGTGGTCGAGCTCGTCGGCCTCGGCTTCGCCCTCACCGAGCTCGTTCGCCTCGAGCTCGTTCGCCTCGAGGGCGTTCTGCTCGAGAGTGCTGGCGGCCAGGGCCTGCTCGTCGAGCACCCCGAAGTAGCGGCCGGCGGTCTCGACGTCTTTGTCGCCGCGGCCCGAGAGGTTGATGAGGATGGTCGCGTCGGGGCCGAGCTCGCGGCCGAGCTCGATCGCTCCGGCCAGGGCGTGCGCCGACTCGATGGCGGGAATCATCCCCTCGGTCTGGCAGAGCAGGCGGAAGGCGTTCATCGCCTCGGCGTCTGTCACGGGCAGGTAGGTGGCGCGGCCGATCGACGAGAGCCAGGCGTGCTCGGGGCCGACGCCCGGGTAGTCGAGCCCGGCCGAGATGGAGTGCGAGTCGAGCGTCTGGCCGTCGTCGTCTTGCAGCATGAAGCTGCGTGAGCCGTGGAGTACGCCGGGGCGGCCCTTGGTGATGGTGGCGGCGTGACGCAGTGTCTCGACGCCGTCGCCCGCGGCCTCGTAGCCGTAGAGTGCGACGTCGGGGTCGTCGAGGAAGGCGTGGAAGATGCCGATGGCGTTCGAGCCGCCGCCCACGCAGGCGACGACCGCGTCGGGCAGCGCGCCCGTGAGCTCGAGAACCTGGGCGCGGGCCTCTTCACCGATGATCTTGTGGAAGTCGCGCACCATCACCGGGAAGGGGTGCGGGCCGGCGACGGTGCCGAGCACGTAGTGTGTGTCGGACACGTTGGCGACCCAGTCGCGGAAGGCCTCGTTCAGGGCATCCTTCAGCGTGCGTGTGCCGTTCGTGACCGAGACGACCTCAGCGCCGAGCAGGCGCATGCGGGCCACATTGAGAGCCTGGCGTTCGGTGTCGACCTCGCCCATGTACACGACGCAGCTCATGCCGAACAGCGCGGCCGCGGTCGCCGTGGCGACGCCGTGCTGGCCCGCGCCGGTCTCGGCGATCAGCCGGGTCTTGCCGAGCCGCCGCGCGAGCAGGGCCTGGCCGAGAACGTTGTTGATCTTGTGCGACCCGGTGTGGTTGAGGTCTTCGCGCTTCAGAATGATGCGGGCTCCGCCGGCGTACTCGCCGAAGCGCGGAGCCTCGGTGATGATCGACGGGCGGCCCGTGTAGCTGCGGTGCAGCTCGGCCAGCTCGGCGGCGAACGTAGGGTCGGCCTTTGCCGCCTCGTACTCGGCGGCGATCTCGTCGAGGGCGGCGATCAGCGACTCGGGCATGAATCGGCCGCCGAATTCGCCGAAGAACGGCCCCGCCTCGTCGCGCAGGTGGGTGGGTGCGGCAGCGCCGCTCAGATCGCTGGTCATGACACTCCTAGAAACTCTTCGAGGGTTCGGGCCGGGTCGCCGGTGACCAGCGCTTCGCCGACGAGAACCACGTCGGCGCCGCTCGAACGGTAGTGGGCGACGTCGGCGGCCGTCTTCACGGCCGACTCGGCGACGCGCACGATGCCCGCCGGGATGCGGTCGGCGAGCGTGCCGAACAGGTCGGGGTCGAGCTCGAACGTGCTGAGGTTGCGGGCGTTCACGCCGATGAGCGATGCCCCGATATCGAGCGCCCGCTCGACCTCGTCGGCCGAGTGGGTCTCGACGAGCGGCGTCATGCCGAGCGATGCGATGAGGTCGTGCAGGTGCTGCAGCGTCTTCTGGTCGAGCGCGGCGACGATCAGCAGGGCGAGGTCGGCCCCGGCGGCGCGTGCCTCGAGCACCTGGTAGTCGAGCGAGATGAAGTCTTTACGCAGCACCGGGATCGACACGGCGTCGCGAACCAGCTCGAGGTCTTCGAGCGACCCGGAGAACTTGCGGCCCTCGGTGAGCACGCTGACCGCGCTGGCGCCTGCCGACTGGTAGGTCGAGGCGAGTGCGGCGGGGTCGGTGATGGTCGCCAGTGCGCCTCGCGAGGGGCTCGAACGCTTCACCTCGGCGATGATCTTGACCCGTTCGGCCGGGGCGAGGAAGGCGAGGGCATCCAGCGCCGGCGGCTGCTCGAGCGCCAGGCGTTCGACCTCGTCGTAACTGACGAGTTCGAGCCTCGCCGCCGCGTCTTCTGCGGCGCCGGCCGTGAGAGAGGAGAGCACTGGAGTTAGTGCCCCCTGGCAGCGGTCTTCGCGCCGTCGACGCCGAAGCCCAGCTTGGCGAGCACGTAGCCCACCAGCAGACCGACGATCAACAGGCCCGCCGACGCCCAGACGAGCCAGACGATGCTGAAGAAGAAGGCGGCCGTGCCGATGGCGAAGGCGACCAGCATGATGATCACCGCCGTCCACGAGGCGGTCGAACTGCCGTGGCCCGGCTCTGCTGATTCACTGGTCATGCGGTACTCCTGAACTGAGAAGAAATGGGTGCGCGGGTCGAATACAGAGTCTATCGGCACAGCTCGCGCGGCGCTCGGTGAGGCGTGGGCGGCGCGAGGCTCGGGTGGTGGGCTCAGGTCGTGGGGTCCTGGCCCCTGCTGAGGCTGTCCCAGCTGTCGACGGCCGCCGTGTTCTCGGTCTCGTCGTCGACGTTGGACACGGCCTCGGGTGCGGCATCGGCCGAACGGGCACCGGCGACCTCGTCGGCGGGCGGTTCGTCGCCCGAGTCGATCAGGTCGACGGGGTTGCCCGCCACACGACCGTCTTCGGCGGCGAACTGAACGGGCTGGTACTTGCGGCCCGACACCGGCCAGCGTTTCAGCGTCACGACGATCAGGATGCCCGTGAGCGCCATCAGGGCGCCCGCGACGATCGCGAGGAAGGGCCAGAGGCTCGACCCGGCGCTCGTGGCGATCGACTGGATCGACGACGACCCCGCCACGCCCGTCGCCGTGGTCACCGCGGACTGTCCGGCGAGCACAGGGTTCGCGAGGGCGCCGACGGCGGAGGCGAGAATGGAGGCGCCCAGCACGAACTCGAGAATGCCGAGCACCAGGCGAACGACGATGCCGGCGATGGCCAGGGCCGCCGCGAGCGCGAGCCCGGCCAGGGCGAGGGCCGAGAGGGCGGGGGCTGCCACGGCGCCCTGCACGGTGACGCTGATGCTGTCGCCGGCGCGGCCCTGCGCGGTGAGCGTGAACCACGGCTGCGACCAGGCGAGGAAGACGAGGGCGCTCCAGATGACGACGGCGAAGATCGTCATCGACTTGAGGCGGCGCGCCTGGCTCGCGGCGGTGGCGGCGGGAGCGGGGTTCTGGGCGGTCATCCGACCCTCGTCATGGCGTTCGCGATGGCCACCGCACGCAGCGGAGCCGCGGCCTTGTTCTGCGACTCGATGAACTCGGAGTTCGGGTCGGAGTCGGCGACCAGCCCGCCGCCCGCCTGCACGCGCGCCACGCCGTCGGCGATGACGGCGGTGCGGATGGCGATGGCGAGGTCGGCGTCGCCCGCGAAGTCGAAGTAGCCCACCACTCCCCCGTAGAGGCCGCGCTGCAGCGGCTCGAGCTCGTCGATGATCTGCATCGCCCGTGGCTTCGGCGCACCCGAGAGAGTGCCGGCAGGGAAGGTGGCGCGGAACGTGTCGATGGCCGTGACACCCGGCGCCAGCCGGCCCTCGACCGACGACACGATGTGCATGATGTGGCTGAACCGTTCGATGCGCATGAACTCGGTGACCTCGACAGAACCCGACTCGCACACCTTCAGCAGGTCGTTGCGGGCCAGGTCGACGAGCATGAGGTGCTCGGCCTTCTCCTTCGGGTCGGCGAGCAGGTCGCTCTCGAACCGGTTGTCTTCGTCGATGGTGCGGCCGCGCGGGCGTGACCCGGCGATCGGGTGGGTGAACGCGCGCCCGCCCTCGACCTTGACGAGGGCCTCGGGGCTCGAGCCGACGATGGCGTAGGGCTGCCGGCTGGGCGACTCGAGGTTCAGCAGGTAGAGGTAGGGGCTCGGGTTGAGGGTGCGCAGCACGCGATACACCTCGATCGGCTCTGCCGTGCATTCGAGGTCGAAGCGCTGGGCGATGACCACCTGGAAGATGTCGCCCTGGCGGATGTGCTCCTTCGCCACGTCGACCGACGCGAGGAACGCACTGCGTTCGGTCAGCGCGGTGGGCGTCGCGACGGTGCCGAAGTCGGCGGTGGCGAGCCACGCCTCGGCCGGCCGCGAGAGGCGGTGCTGCATCGAGTCGAGCCGGGCGACGGCGTCAGCCCACAGCTCACCTCCGTCGTCACGCCTGCGGCCGTCGGCGAGCACCGTCGACACGAGGGTGACCGTGCCGAGCAGGTGGTCGACCGCGATGAGGTCGGAGACGAAGGAGAGGGCCTGGCTCGGCATCGCGACATCGGCGGGTGGGGCATCCGGCAGCCGTTCGATCTGGCGCACGGTCTCCCAGCCGATGAAACCGACGAGGCCGCCGGTGAGGGGCGGATGCCCGTCGATGACCGGCGTCTTCCACTCTTCGTAGAGCGCGGCGAGGGCCTCGAGGGGCCCAGAGGGCATGCCGTGCGGAAAGGCGCGTGCGGCGCTGAGGCCCGAGCTCATCCACACTGCGCGGTCGCCGTCGGCGCTCAGCACCCCATAGCTCGAGACGCCGATGAACGAGAATCGCGACCACACGCCGCCCTGCCCGGCCGACTCGAGCAAAAAGGTGCCCGGCCGGTTGTCGCTCAGCTTGCGGTAGATGCCGATGGGGGTCTCGCCGTCGGCGAAGAGCGTGCGGATGACCGGAATGACCCGATGCGTGGGCAGCAGTGCATCGAACTCCGCCCGCGTGGTGGAGCCCGCCCTACTGTCTGTCATGACTGTATTCGCCCTCACTGAAGCCCTGCACGGGCTGCAAGACATCGCCGTCGAAGCAGGTGCGCGTGCCGGTGTGGCAGGCGGCGCCGATCTGTTCGACCTGTACCAGAAGCGTATCTCCATCGCAGTCGAGCGCGGCTTCACGCACGAACTGGGCGTGGCCCGACGTGTCGCCCTTGCGCCAGTACTCCTGGCGCGACCGCGACCAGAACGTGACACGGCCGGTCGTGTAGGTGCGGCGCAGGGCCTCGGCATCCATCCAGCCCAGCATCAGCACCTCGTGGGTGTCGAACTGCTGGATGACCGCGGGCAGCAGCCCCTTGTCGTTGAAGGTTGCCCGTTCGATGACGGCATCGACGTCGTTCATCGCACCACCACCCCGCTTTCTGAGAGAGCCGACTTGATGTCGGAGATGGTGAGTTCGCGGTTGTGGAACACCGAGGCGGCGAGCACCGCGTCGGCGCCGGCCGCGACGGCCTCGGGAAAGTCTTCGACCTTTCCCGCGCCGCCGGAGGCGATCACGGGCACGCGGCTGATCTCGCGCATGCGCCGGATCAGTTCGAGGTCGTAGCCGTCTTTCGTGCCGTCGGCGTCGATCGAGTTGACGAGCAGTTCGCCCGCCCCGAGCTCGATGGCGCGGGCGGCCCAGGCCAGGGCATCCAGTTCGGTCGCCCGGCGGCCGCCGTGGGTGGTGACGACGAAGCCCGACTCTGTCTCGGCCCCCGACGCCGTCGTGCCGCGTTTGATGTCGAGCGAGAGCACGAGCACCTGGGCGCCGAACCGGTCGGCGATCTCGGCGATGAGCTCGGGGCGGGCGAGGGCGGCGCTGTTCACGCCCACCTTGTCGGCCCCGCTCGCGAGCAGCCGTGACACGTCGTCGGTGCTGCGCACTCCCCCGCCCACGGTCAGCGGAATGAAGACCTGCTCGGCCGTCTGGCGCACGATGTCGTAGGTGGTGGCGCGCTCGTCGACCGTCGCGGTGACGTCGAGAAAGGTGATCTCGTCTGCACCCTGGCCGGCGTACAGGCGTGCCAGCTCGACGGGGTCGCCCGCGTCGCGCAGGTTCTCGAAATTGACGCCCTTCACCACGCGCCCGGCGGCCACGTCGAGGCAGGGAATGACTCGAACGGCGAGGGTCATGACTTCGTTCCCGGCATGGTTCTACATTCTCACGGCGTGAATGGGGCTCACCAGGATCGCGCGTGCACCGACCTCCCAGAGGGCGTCCATGATCTGGTTCGTGTCGAGGCGCGGAACCATGGCCCGCACGGCGACCCAGTCGGGGTCGGCGAGCGGCGAGATGGTCGGCGACTCGATGCCGGGCGTCAGCGCCGAAGCGGCGTCGAGGTGGATGCGCGGCACGTCGTAGTCCATCAGCACGTACTGGCGGGCCACCAGCACGCCCTGCAGCCTGCGCAGCAGCGTGTCGGCTCCCGGGTTCTGGATGCCCGAACTGATCAGCACCGCGGTCGACTGCAGAATCACGGGGCCGAAGATCTCCAGCCCGGCCTTACGCAGGGTGCTGCCCGTGGAGACCACGTCGGCCACCGCATCGGCCACACCCAGCCGCACGGCCGACTCCACGGCGCCGTCGAGCTTGACGAGGGTGCTGGTGACGTCGTGCTCGGCGAGGAAGGCCCCGACGAGCCCCGGGTAGCTGGTCGCCACGCGACGACCCTGCAGCTCGTCGAGCGAGTGGAAGGCGCCGCCGGGGCCGGCGAACCGAAAGGTCGACTCGCCGAAGTTCAGTTCGGCGACCTCGACCGCCGGCGACTCGGAGTCGAGCAGCAGGTCGCGGCCGGTGATGCCCACGTCGAGCGCGCCCGAGCCGACGTAGGTGGCGATGTCGCGGGGGCGCAGGTAGAAGAACTCGACGTCGTTCTTCGGGTCTTGGATGACGAGCTCGCGCGGGTCGCGGCGGCCGTGGTAGCCGGCCTCGGCCAGCATCTGGGCGGCGGTCTCTGACAGGGAGCCCTTGTTGGGCACCGCGATCTTCAGCATTGTGGACTTTCGAGGAGGAGTCGTGTTGGAGTTGTGGTCGTGCACTGCCTGCTGGCCTGAGTTGCGCCGATCGTTCGATGCGGCAGGCACGCATCGAACCCGGGGCTACAGGTGTCGGTACACGTCGGCGAGGGTCAGGCCCTTGGCCAGCATCATCACCTGCACGTGGTAGATCAACTGCGAGATCTCTTCGGCGGTCTCGGTGTCGCTCTGGTATTCGGCGGCCATCCATACCTCTGCGGCCTCTTCGACGATCTTCTTGCCGATGGCGTGCACACCGGCGTCGAGTTCGCGCACGGTGCCGGAGCCCTCGGGCCGCAGCGACTGCTTGTCGCTCAGCTCGGAGAACAGGTCGTCGAAGGTCTTCACCCTTCTAGGGTATCGGTACGGCCGCGGTGGTCAGTGCGTGTGCCGGGCCGCCAGCTCGCGCAGCAGGGTGATCTGCTCGGCGGCGCTCTCGGCGCCGAACACCGCAGAGCCGGCCACGAAGGTGTCGGCCCCGGCCTCGGCCGCGATCCCGATGGTCTGTGCACTGATGCCGCCGTCGACCTGCAGCCACACGTCGAGACCGCTCTTCTGCACGGCCTCGGATGCCCTGCTGAGCTTCGGCATCATGTCGGCCATGAACGACTGGCCGCCGAAACCCGGCTCGACCGTCATGATGAGCAGCATGTCGAACTCGGGCAGCAGCTCGAGGTAGGGGGCGATGTCGGTGCCCGGCTTCACAGCGAGCCCGGCCCGCGCACCGATCTCACGCAACCGCCGGGCGGTCGCCACCGCATCGGTCGCGGCCTCGGCGTGGAAGGTCACCGAGAACGCGCCGGTCTCGGCGTACACGGGCGCCCAGCGGTCGGCGTCGCTGATCATCAGATGCAGGTCGAGGGGCAGGCGCGACACCTTCTGCAGGCTCTCGACCACGGGCAGGCCGAGGGTGAGGTTCGGTACGAAGTGGTTGTCCATCACGTCGACGTGCACGAGGTCGGCGCTGGCGATGCGCCCGAGCTCCGACTCGAGGTTCGCAAAATCGGCGGCCAGGATGCTGGGGTCAATTCGCACGGGCATACGTTCCAGCCTATCGATCTGTGCCCCGCTCGCCGAGCGCGTCGTGGCCGAGCGTCATAGCTCTGCGCGCCCTTTCGGCAAGAGCGCCCCTCTTCGAACGGGTGCGCATCTGCCGAAAGGGTGCGGATTCGGTTACCGGCGGCGTCAGCGCTTGCGAAAGAGGGCGATGAACATGGCGTCGGTGCCGTGCGCGTGCGGCCAGAGCTGCGCCTGGGTCGGGTCGGCCGACCCGAGCAGCAGGGGGGTGTCGGCGAACGACTGCAGCACCTGCTGGGTGGCGAGCGGGGTGATGGTGTCGCCGTGGCGCTTCAGGGCATCCGCCACCTGCCCCCGGGTCTCGGCGACGTGCGGTGAGCAGGTGACATAGGCGAGAATGCCGCCGGGCTTCAGGGCGGCGATCGCCGAATCGATGAGGCGGGCCTGCAGCACCACGAGAGACGACACGTCAGTGGGCGACTTGCGCCAGCGGGCCTCGGGCCGGCGGCGAAGGGCACCGAGACCGGTGCAGGGGGCGTCGACCAGGATGCGGTCGAACTCGCCGGGGTTGCTGTCGCCGATGCGCGTACCGTCGAGCTGCCAGACGACGGGCGGCGAGGGCAGCGCCGCGACAGCGCTGCGCACGAGCTCGGCGCGCGCGGCCACCGGTTCGTTCGCGATGAGCGTCGCGTCGCCGAGTTCGGCGGCGGCACCGAGCAGGGCCGACTTGCCACCGGGGCCGGCGCACATGTCGAGCCACCGTTCGCCCGCCTCGACGGGCGCCGCGTTCACCAGGGCGAGGGCCGCCAGCTGCGACCCCTCGTCTTGCACGCGCACCGTTCCCCGGCGAACCTGCGGAATACCGCGCGGGTCGCCTGCGTCGGTGATGAAGCCGAACGGCGAGTAGGGGGCCGGATGCCCGTCGACCTCGATCTCGTCACGAACGGCCACACCGGGCAGGGCCACGAGCCCGAGCCGCGCGGCCTCGTTGTCGGCCTCGAGCAGCGACACCAGGTCGACCTCGGCGGTCTCGGCGCTGACCCCCGCCGTCGACGGAGTGCCGTCGGTCAGCAGGGCACGGCGAAAGGCGCGGATGATCCAGGCCGGATGCGAATAGAGCACCTCGAGCCGGGCATCCTCGCCGTTCACGGTGTCGAGCACGCGCTGCTGCCACTCGTCGGGCGTCGAGCGCGTGATCGTGCGCAGCACGCCGTTCACGAAGCCGGTCGACGACCGGGAGGCGACGACGCGGGCGAGTTCGACAGCCTCGTTCACGGCGGCGTGGCTCGCGACGCGCAGTGAGAGCAGCTGGTGCGCGGCCAGCTCGAGCACGTCGAGCACTACGCCGTCGATCTGGTCGAGCGGGCGCCCCGCGGCGAGCTCGATGACGCGGTCGTAGTAGCCGCGCATGCGCAGGGTGCCGTAGGTGAGCTCGGTTGCGAGCCCCGCGTCGGCGGGGTTCAGCCGGGCACGCTGGATCTTCGTCGGCAGCAGCAGGTTGGCGTAGGCGTCGTCTTCGCGCACCGCACGGATCACCTCGAACGCGATGCGCCGGGCGGGCTGCACGATCGTGGCGCCCTGTCGCGTCGGAACGGGGCCGCGGCCCTGGTTCGACCCCGGCCGGCCGTGCTTCGGGCGTTGCTGGGCGCTCATACGGCGGTCACCTCGTTCTGGTCGGGGCGGCCGCGCCACCAGTCGGCGGCCGCCATCGGCTTCTTGCCCGCGGGCTGCACCTCGACCAGGCGCAGCGGCAGGTCGGCCGTGCCGACCAGCACGTCACCGGCTCGGGCCTCGATGCGCCCGGCCGCGAGAGGCGCCGTGTCGTGGGCCGGTTCGGCCTCGAGCACCTTGAACCGCTCGCCGTCGATGGTGGTGAAGGCGCCGGGTTCGGGTGTCACCCCACGCAGGCGCTGGTACACCTCTGCGCGCGGCCGGGTGAAGTCGAGGCGAGCGTCGTCGAGGGTGAGCTTCGGCGCGAGAGTCGGTTCGCCCACCTGCTCGGTGCTCGTCGCGCTGCCGTCGTCGAGGGCGCTGACGACGCGGGCGGTCAGGGCGGCCCCGTCGACCGCCAGCGCCTCGAGCAGGCTGCCGGCGGTCTGGTGCGCCCCCACAGAGACCTGGCTGGTGGCGAACACCGGCCCCGCGTCCATCGCGGCGACGAGCTGGAACACCGAGGCCCCGGTGACCGTGTCGCCCGCGATGACGGCACGCTGCACGGGGGCCGCGCCGCGCCAGCGGGGCAGCAGCGAGAAGTGCAGGTTGATCCAGCCGAGACGCGGGATGCTC
This sequence comes from Subtercola sp. YIM 133946, assembly GCF_036553535.1. Lineage (NCBI taxonomy): Bacteria > Bacillati > Actinomycetota > Actinomycetes > Micrococcales > Microbacteriaceae > Subtercola > Subtercola sp. YIM 133946. The sequence continues at coordinate 123,471 of NZ_JAZHPE010000051.1, read as the reverse complement.
AGCAGCGGCTCGCGCACGAACCCGCCGTAGGCGACGATCACGCCCAGGTCGGGCCGCAGGTCGGCGATCTGCTGCGTCGCCTCGTCGTCGAGCCGATTCGTCTTGATGACGGTCAGGCCGAGGTCGGCCGCGACGACGGCCACGGCAGACGGGGTCAGCACACGCTTGCGGCCCTGTGGAGCATCCGTTCTCGTGACCACCGCCACGATCTCGTGCGCCTCGGCGAGGGCCCGCAGCGTCGGCTCGGCCACGGCTGGGGTGCCGGCGAAGACAATCTTCACTCGAGGATCTCTCTGTCGTCGAAGCGAACCCGAAGGGTCGGCGGGGTGCGGTAGTTCGTCGGTCGGCCCGGGGTCTTACGGCGGTTGGCCGCGTTCTTGATGACGGCTGCTCGCAGGGTGGCGGCGACGAGCGCCCCCACCGAGTAGTCGAAACGAACGATGGACCTGACGAAGTCGTTCTCGTCGGGCACCGGCCCGAGCACATCTATCTTCGCGCTATCTTCACCGTGAACCGAATCGTGGAGCTCGTTCACCGCGCCCGCCACCGATTCGGGCGTGCCGCGAACGGTCGCGACGCGCACCGCGGGCGGAAACCGCAGGCGGCGACGGTCGACGAGCTCACCGCTGGCGAACCGGGCGTGCTGCCAGGTGACGAGGGTGCGGGCGAGCTCGCCGCCGACGCCGACGATGATGGTAGGTTTGCGCGGTGCCGCGAGGGCGATGGCGTTCGCCCACCACCGCAGGCAGTCTTCGGCGACCGTGAGCGACTCGCGGGCGAGCATCCGTTCGCCGTCGAGCAGCAGCACGGCGTGGTACCCGCCGTGCGCCACGGGTTCGGCACCTCGGGTGGCGACGACGAGGGCGGGCTCGCCGCCCACGACGCCCAGCGAACGGGAGCCGTCGGAGACGATGACGCGTGTCGCGGGGAAGGCGCGGCCGAGTTCTTCGGCGGTGCGGGTGCTGCCCTGGCCGATGTGGGTGAAGCGGGTGCCCTCGCAGGTGCGGCACTGCCAGGCTGCGGCGATGGCGCCGCACCAGGCGCAGGAGGGCGGGGCCTGGCGCGACGTGGAGCGCAGGGGGCCGTCGCAGACGAGGCAGTGCGCGGGGTTGGTGCAGTCGGCGCAGGCCAGCACCGGCGAGTACCCGGGGCGGGCGACCTGCACGAGCACCGGGCCCGTCTCGAGGGCTTTGCGTACCGCGTTCCAGGCGGAGGAGGGTATTCGTGCCGACTGGGCGTGCCGATCGGTCGACGCCTGGGCAGAGGTCGGGATGACCTTCGGCAGAATGCGCGGACTCTGGGCGATCTCGGCCAGGAACCCCAGCTCGACGAGCCGCTGCACCTCGGTGCTGCGGCTGTGGGCGACGAACGCCAGGGCCGCACCCGACTGCTCCTGCCTGATCAGGGCCGCGTCACGAGACGAGACGTAGGGGCTGAGGGGTTCGTCGTGCAGGGGGTCGGCCTCGTCCCACAGGGCGATGAGGCCGAGGTCATGGGCGGGGGCGTAGATGGCCGAGCGGGTGCCGACGATGATGCGCGGCGTCGGTTCGAGGCACGCCAGAAAGTTGGCGTACCGTTCGGGGTTGGTCTGCCGGGCGTCGAGCCGCGCGATCACGTCTGCGGTGCTGGTTGCGCCGCGGGTGGCGGTGGTGGCCGGGTTGGGTACGCTGTCGGTGGCGGCGGCCCGGCTCGGTGTGCTGCCGGTGGCGGGCGGGTTGGCCGTGCTGCCGGTCGCGTCGGTGGCGGGCGGGTTGGCCGTGCCGCTGGGCGCGTCGGTGACGGCCGGGTTGGCCGTGCCGCTGGGCGCGTCGGTGACGGCCGGGCTGGGTGTGCTGCCGGTGGGTGCGGGTGCAGGCCCGTCGGCAGGCGCAGCTGCGGGGGCCGGAGCGCCGAGCTCGGCGAGCAGGGCGCGCAGGGCGGTCTCGAGCTGCTCCTGGTCGCGGTAGTCGGGCACCACCAGAATGGATGACCGGCCGAGCCCCAGCGTGTGCACCGCCATCGCGGCCATCGTGGCCGCCCACGAGCCGACCCAGTCGCCCGCCCCCCCGGTGGGCGTCACCGTCGGAACCGCGTCGAGGGCGAAACGCCCCCGCTGCTTGATGGCCAGCTCGACCACCCCGTGCCCGTAGCCGCGCACCACCACGCGGCGGCGCCCGGCCTCGGCCTCGGCCGAGTTGCCGTCGGTCGCGACGGCTGCTGCGGCGGGGGTGGCGCCGGTGTCCGGGTCGAGCATGGCGGGGGTGGTGCGGGCGTCGGGGTGGCGTACTGCAGGGGTGGTGGCCGGGTCGAGCAGGGCGGGGGTGGTGCCGGTGGCGACCTCCGCGGTGGCGGCGTAAGCGGGGGCCTCCTCGGCGGCGGTGGCGGCGTAAGCGGGGCTGTCCTCGGCGGCGGTGGCGGCGTCAGCGGGGCCGTCCTCGGCGGTGGCGGCGGCGTCAGCGGGGCCGTCCTCGGGGGCGGGAACGGCGTCTACGGCAGACCGCTGGCGGGCGAGCCAGGCCTTCTCGACGCGAACCTGGCGTGGCGGCACCGCCAGGCGCACGACGTCGCTCACGTTGCCGGCGGCCCGGTCGGCGACGCGGCGAGCGAGTGCCCACACCTCAGGGGTCAGCACCGCCAACGGCGACACGACCTCTTCGACGTCGCTCAGGGTGCCGACGAAGTCCTGGTGGTCGGTGACTTCGATGATGTAGCCGCGGGAGACGCGGCCGGCCGTGCGCAGGGGTACTTTGACCCGGACACCCGGCCGGGCATCCGCCACCAACGTCTCAGGGATGCGGTAGTCGAACAGCCGGTCGAGCTGCGGCAGCGGCGACTCGAGCATGACCCGCGCCACGCGGGTGACGCCCGGGTGACTACCGACCGTCGCTGCAGCCGCGGTGCGCGGATCGTCAGCCGCCGGCCCCGCCGGCGAGGTACCGGCAGGCGCGGTACGTGCGGTGCCACCGGCCCGCCCCGCCGGCGAGGCACCCGCAGGCGAGGCACCCGCAGGCGGGGCGCCGAGGGCGCCGCTCGGTGTCACAACCGCGCAGCACCCTGCAGGGCCTCGACCCGGTCGAGGCGCTCCCAGGTGAAGTCGGGCAGGTCGCGGCCGAAGTGGCCGTAGGTCGAGGTCTGCGCGTAGATGGGGCGCAGCAGGTCGAGGTCGGCGATGATGGCGGCCGGGCGCAGGTCGAACACCTCGCGGATGGCCGCGATGATGGTCTCGTCGGGAACGTGCCCGGTGCCGAACGTCTCGACGTAGAGGCCGACGGGGGCCGCCTTGCCGATGGCATAGGCGACCTGCAGCTCGAGCTTCTCGGCGAAACCCGCCGCGACGGCGTTCTTCGCGACCCACCGCATGGCGTACGCGGCCGAGCGGTCGACCTTCGACGGGTCTTTTCCGCTGAAGGCTCCCCCACCGTGCCGGCTGGCGCCGCCGTAGGTGTCGACGATGATCTTGCGGCCGGTGACACCGGCGTCGCCCTGGGGGCCGCCGATCTCGAAGCGGCCCGTGGGGTTGATCAGAAACTGGGTGTCGGCCGTGTCGAGCGGCGCGTTCTCAAGCACCGGGCGGATGATCAGCTCGGCGACGTCGTGGTGCAGCTGCTCGGTCGACACCGTCGGCGTGTGCTGCGTCGAGAGCACCACCGTCTCGACCGTGCGGGGCACGAGGCCCTCGTACCCGATGGTCACCTGCGTCTTGCCGTCGGGGCGCAGGTAGTCGAGCGCGCCCGTCTTGCGCACCTCGGCGAGGCGCTCGGCGAGCCGGTGCGCGAGCCAGATCGGCAGCGGCATGAGCTGCGGGGTCTCGGTGGTGGCGAAGCCGAACATGATGCCCTGGTCGCCGGCGCCCTGCTGGTCGTACGGGTCGGAGTCGGCGACACCCTGGCGGGTCTCCCAGGCGTTGTTCACGCCCTGCGCGATGTCGGGCGACTGCGCCCCGATCGACACCGACACACCGCAGCTCGAGCCGTCGAATCCGATGTCTGACGAGGTGTAGCCGATCGACCGCACCCGGTCGCGAACGATGGTGGGGATGTCGACGTAGCCCTGGGTCGTGACCTCGCCCGCCACGTGCACCAGCCCCGTGGTCACCAGCGTCTCGACGGCGACCCGGCTGGTGGGATCGACCTCGAGCAGGGCGTCGAGGATGCTGTCGGAGATCTGGTCGCAGATCTTGTCGGGGTGGCCCTCGGTGACCGACTCAGACGTGAAAAGGCGAAGGGTGCTCATTGTGCTCCAGGAAGAATGACGGCAGAGAGGATGCTGTGTGCGACCGACACTTTCGTGCCGACGGCCTCGATCACTATATGCCCGGCTCTGTCAACGACCACGACCTCGTTACCGTCTGTGGTGAAACCTTCGCGCCACCCCACCCTGTTGAGAACGAGGTAGTCGCAGCCCTTGCGCGCCACCTTCGCCCGGCCCAGCGCCAGAAGCTCCTCTGCGGTGGGCGCGGTCTCGGCCGCGAAGCCGACGATCGTCTGGTGGCCCCCCTTGCCAGCGGCGAGTTCGGCCAGTATGTCGGGGTTCTTGACCAGCTCGAGAGTGAGCGAGTCGCCGACGTTCTCCTTCTTGATCTTGCCCTCGGCGACGGACACGGGGCGATAGTCGGCGACGGCGGCCGCCATGATCACCACGTCGGCCTCGGGGGCGAGGGCGAGCATCTCGACGCGCAGCTCTTCGGCCGTCTCGACGGCGTGCACCTCGGCCCCCCGGGGCGGCGGCACGTCGAGGTGGGCGCCGACGAACGTCACACGGGCGCCACGGCTGATGGCGGCGTCGGCGAGGGCGACACCCTGCTTGCCGCTCGATCGGTTGCCGATGAACCGCACGGGGTCGAGGGGTTCGCGCGTTCCGCCGGCGGAGACGAGGATGCTCACGCCCTCCAGATCGCGCACGACCCCGTTCTCGGCCCGCACCTGCGCGAGCGGCTCGCCCCGCAGTGACGCGTCGGCGGCGGCACGTGGGGCCCCGTCGGCGCCCGCCTGGGCGGTCTGCGGCGAGGCACTCGGCAACGACTCGCCAGCGGAATGCAGCTCGCTCACCTCACCGACGGCAGTCGAAGCCCCATCGGCTGGCGACGGCTCTGCGACGAGCGCCAGCGCCGCCGTGACGATGTCGTCGGGCTCCGACATGCGCCCGGGCCCGGAGTCGGAGCCCGTGAGCTGCCCCGACGCCGGCCCGATGAACCGGAAGCCGCGCTCGCGCAGCACGGCGACGTTCGCCACCGTGGCGGCGTTCATCCACATCTCGGTGTGCATCGCGGGCGCCAGCAGAATGGGCGCCTTCGTGGCCAGCACCGTGTTGCCGAGCAGGTCGTCGGCGATGCCCGCAGCGAGTTTGGCGAGGGTGTTGGCGGTGGCGGGAGCGATGACGATGAGGTCTGCCGCCTGCCCGATCGCCACGTGGCGCACCTCGGCGACGCCCTCGTAGAGGTCGGTGTGCACGGTGTTGCGCGAGATGGCCTCGAGGGTGGGCTTGCCGACGAAGCGCAGCGCATGCTCGGTGGCGATGACCTGCACCGTGTGGCCGGCGAGAACGAAGCCGCGAACCACGCCGACGGCCTTGTAGGCGGCGATTCCGCCGGTGATGCCGACGACGATGTTCATGTGATGCCTCCTGCTGCCATGTCTCTACTCTGGCATGGCCCGCCGACAGAGAAGACCCTCCGCAGAACTCGCGGAGGGTCTTCTCGATGCAGCCGGCAAGATGCAGCCGGCATGATGCAGCAGCCGTGAGGCAGCCGGCGGAGTGGAGCTAGTTGAGCTCGGCGATCGGCTCGTTGGCCTTGACGGTGAGCTTGTCTTCGTTGATCTCGTGCAGGGCGATCGACAGCGGCTTGTCGTCGATGCCCGAGTCGACCAGCGGGCCGACGTTGTCGAACAGGCTGCCCTCGTGCAGGTCGGCGTAGTAGTCGTTGATCTGTCGGGCACGCTTCGAGGCGAAGATGACCAGTGCGTACTTCGAGTCGACCTTGGTCAGCAGCTCGTCGATGGGCGGGTCGATGATGCCGAGTGGCTTGGATGGCATGGGGTTGCTCCTTTGGTCGGAAGTTTCTGATGGGGCGAGGCGCAGTGTTCGAATGGGCAGCGTGCGCGCGGCAGGCCAGGAGGGGCCTACGAAATATTCATCAAGTCTACGACCTCGCGGGCCGCATCTTCGACTTTGTTGTTCACGACCCGGTGGTCGAACTCGTTCTGGGCCGCCAGTTCGACCTTCGCGGTCGCCAGCCGGCGCGCCTGCTCCTCGGCCGATTCGGTGCCACGGCCGATCAGCCGGCGCACCAATTCCTCCCAGGTGGGCGGCAGCAGAAACACCAGAACCGCTTCAGGCATGGATGCCCGTACCTGCCGTGCGCCCTGGATGTCGATCTCCAGCAGAACGCTCTTACCCTCGTTCATCGCCTCGCGAACCGGAGACCGCGGTGTGCCGTACCGCGACTGGTTGTGCACCGTCGCCCACTCGAGGAACTCGCCCTCGGCGATCATGCGGTCGAACTCGTCGTCGGTCACGAAGTAGTAGCTGACGCCGTCGATCTCGCCGGGTCGAGGCGCGCGTGTGGTGGCCGAGACCGACAGACGCACGTCGGGGTAGTTCTCGCGGATGTACGTCGACACCGTGCCCTTGCCCACCGCGGTTGGCCCGGCAAGCACGACCAGACGCGTCGTCGGCGCGTCGTCGGCTGTCGAGCGCCCGGCCCGCGACTCGAGATAGTCGATGAGCTTCGGCTGCTGGTGGCGGCCCAGCCCGCCCACCCGCTTCGACGGCGAGATGCCGAGCGACTCGAGCGCCCGGTCGGCCCGCACAGGCCCCAGCCCCGGGATGCACAGCAGCAGTTCGCGCACGCGCAACGTGCCCTCGGGTGAGGCGGCGTCGGCGAGGCCCGCCCGAACCACGTCGGTGGTGCTGCGTTCACCGGCGATGACGGCGTTCTTCACGGCCGCGCGGGCACGGCGCGCGGCGACGGCGGCCTTCGAGGCTGCCACACGGTCGACCTCCGGAGGCCTCACGCGGCGGCCGCCAGCGCCTCGGCGAGCTCGTCGGCCTGCTGCCGGATGCTCTGCACGAGCCCCTCGGGGCCCGATTGCAGCACCGACCGCGACACCGCGACCACTGTCGACGGAGTCAGCGCGCCGAACACCCGCCGCACGTCGCCGAAGCGTGCACCCTGGAAGCCGAAGCCGGGTGCGAGCACGGGAGTGGAGGGAGCGGCCGCGAGCTGATCGCGGTCGATTCCGTAGTCGAGGAGGTTCTTCGTAGCGCCTAACACGAGTCCGATGTTACCGAGCGCAGCGACGTCGCCCCGACGCGAGCCATTGAATGTGGAGACTTCGCTGGCCACCAGCCCTGCGAGGGAGAGGTCGTCGTCGGCCGGCGGGCCGCCGATCCCACCGGGATGCCCCCCGATCCCACCAGGATGCCTGCCGGTCCCACCAGGATGCCTGCCGGTCCCACCAGGATGCCCGGCGGTGCCCCCGTCGTCTGCGCTGGCTGTGCGGCCGTGGCCACGGCCGCCGACCGCCACCCGCGCCGTCTGCAGCGCGAACGACTCGGGATTCGACGTGGCGCTCAACACGAACGCCCCCTTGCCGGCGCCGACCGCCAGGTCGAACACGGCCGTCAGCGAGCCCACCCCGGCGTACGCCGTCAGCGTCACTGCGTCGGCCTCGAGCGGCGACCCCGGCAGCAGCCAGGCCCGGCCGTACGCCTCGGCGCTCGTGCCGATGTCGCCGCGTTTGGCGTCGGCGATCACCAGCAGCCCGGCCGCACGGCCGGCCGCGAGCACCTCTTCGAGAGCAGCGTAACCCGCCGCACCGTACAGCTCGTAGAACGCGACCTGCGGCTTCAGGATGCCCACCCACCCCGCCGCGGCGTCGACCACCCGCAGCCCGAACTCGCGCACCCCCGCGGCGGAGCGCGGCAGGTTCCACGCGTCGAGCAGGTAGTCGTGCGGATCGACCCCTACGCACAACTGCCCGCGCGCCGCGAACGTGTCGGCCAGCCGCACGCCGAACCCCACAGGAGCGGCGGACCCCGCCCGGGCATCCGGAGTCGCCACCGTCGCACGCGCAGTCGCGGTCACGCCGGCACCCGTGCCTGCGCCCGTGCCTGCACCCGAGCCCGTTCCAGACCCGACCCGAGGCGTCGCCACCGCAGCGGCCACACCCTCGCCGTCTTCGGTGCTGGTCATACCGCCGCTGCCGCCGAGGCCGCCGCCGAAGCCGCCGCCCCCAGCACCTCGGCCCGCTCGAGCGACTCCGCGCGCTCCCACGCGTACTCCTGCAGGCTCGTCACCGTGAAGTCGCCCATGCCGTCGAACGACGCCACGGCTGCCCCGAGCTGCGCGATCGTGGTGAACAGCGGCTTGTCTGCCGCCACCGCCGCGGCGCGGATCTCGTACCCGTCGGCCCGCGCCGACCGGCCCGAGGGGGTGTTGATCACGATGTCGACCTCGTTGCGGTTGATCAGATCGACGATGGTCGGCTCTGACGTCGACGTGTCGACGCCCTGGCTGTATTTGCGAACGATGCGCGTCTTGATGCCGTTGCGGCTCAGCACCTCGGCGGTGCCGACCGTCGCCAGAATCTCGAAGCCGAGCTGCGAAAGGCGCAGCACCGGCAGCACGATCGCGCGCTTGTCGCGGTCGCTGACCGACACGAACACCGACCCCGAGGTGGGCAGACCGCCGTACGCGGCCTCCTGGCTCTTCGCGAACGCCCGCGGGAAGTCGCGGTCGATGCCCATGACCTCGCCCGTCGACCGCATCTCCGGCCCGAGCACCGAGTCGACCACGAGGCCCTCCTTGGTGCGGAATCGCTTGAACGGCAGCACGGCCTCCTTCACCGACACCGGAGCGTCGAACGGCACGATCGAGCCGTCGATCTTCGGCAGCAGCCCCTCGGCCTTCAGCTGTGCGATCGAGTCGCCGACCATGATGCGCGACGCCGCCTTGGCCAGCGGAATGCCGAGCGCCTTCGACACGAACGGCACGGTTCTGGATGCCCGGGGGTTCGCCTCGAGCACATACAGGATGCCCGCACCGACCGCGAACTGCACGTTCAGCAGCCCGCGCACGCCCACGCCCTCGGCGATGCCGAGCGTGGCCTTCTTGACCCTCGAGATGACGTCTGGCCCGAGCGTCACCGGCGGCAGGGTGCACGACGAGTCTCCCGAGTGGATGCCCGCCTCTTCGAGGTGCTCCATGATGCCGCCGATGTAGAGCTCATCGCCGTCGTACAGCGCGTCGACGTCGATCTCGATCGCGTCGTCGAGAAAGCGGTCGACGAGCAGCGGATGCGTCGGCCCGACGATGCCCTGACCGGCGACCCGCACGAAGTAGTCCTCGAGCGACGGGCTGTCGTAGACGATCTCCATGCCGCGGCCGCCGAGCACGTACGACGGGCGCACGAGCACCGGGTAGCCGATCTCCTCGGCGACGGTGACCGCCGACGGGTAGTCGTGCGCGGTGCCGTTCTTCGGTGCGAGCAGGCCGGCGGCGTCGAGGATGCCCGCGAACAGGCCGCGCTCCTCGGCGAGGTCGATGGCCTCGGGGGTCGTGCCGAGAATCGGCACCCCGTTCGCCTTCAGGCCCTTGGCGAGGCCCAGCGCGGTCTGGCCGCCGAGCTGCACCACGACGCCCACCAACTCGCCGCTCTGCTGCTCGGCGTGGATGACCTCGAGCACGTCTTCGAGAGTCAGCGGCTCGAAGTACAGCCGATCGCTCGTGTCGTAGTCGGTCGACACCGTCTCGGGGTTGCAGTTGATCATGATGGTCTCGAAGCCCGCATCAGACAGGGCGAACGAGGCGTGCACGCACGAGTAGTCGAACTCGACGCCCTGGCCGATGCGGTTGGGGCCCGAGCCGAGGATGACGACCTTCCGGCGGGATGACGGCGTGACTTCGGTCTCGAGGTCGTACGACGAGTAGTGGTACGGCGTCAGCGCCGGGAACTCCCCCGCGCAGGTGTCGACGGTCTTGAACACCGGCCGTACATCGAGCTCGTGGCGCAGTGCCCTGATCTCGTCTTCGGTCGAGCCGCGGAGAGCGGCGATCTGCACGTCGGAGAAGCCGTGGTCTTTGGCCAGGCGCAGCACGGCCTCGTCGGTGAGTGGGGCTTCGGCGACAGCATCCGCCACCTCGTTGATCAGCACGATCTGGTCGATGAACCAGGGGTCGATCTTGGTCGCCTCGAACACCTCGTCGATGCTCGCGCCGGCCCGGAGCGCCTGCTGCACCGTGACGATGCGGCCGTCGGTCGGCACTGCGGCGACGGCGAGCAGCTCGTCTTTCGACAACTCGGATGCCGACCCCTCCCAGTGGAACGACGACCCGCGCTTCTCGAGCGAGCGCAGCGCCTTCTGCAGGGCGGTCGAGTAGTTGCGGCCGATGGCCATCGCCTCGCCCACCGACTTCATGGTGGTGGTGAGGGTCGGGTCGGCGGCCGGGAACTTCTCGAACGCGAAGCGGGGCACCTTCACGACCACGTAGTCGAGCGTCGGCTCGAACGAGGCCGGCGTGACCTTCGTGATGTCGTTGGGAATCTCGTCGAGCCGGTAGCCGATGGCGAGCTTCGCCGCGATCTTCGCGATCGGAAAGCCGGTGGCCTTCGAGGCCAGCGCCGACGACCGCGACACGCGGGGGTTCATCTCGATGACGATGACGCGCCCGTTCGCCGGGTCGATGGCGAACTGGATGTTGCAGCCGCCGGTGTCGACGCCCACCGCGCGGATGATGTCGATGCCGATGTTTCGCAGGTTCTGGTACTCGCGGTCGGTCAGGGTGAGCGCGGGCGCCACCGTGATCGAGTCGCCCGTGTGCACGCCGACCGGGTCGACGTTCTCGATCGAGCACACGACGACGGTGTTGTCGGCCGTGTCGCGCATGAGCTCGAGCTCGTACTCCTTCCAGCCGAGGATGCTCTCTTCGAGCAGCACCTCGGTGGTGGGGCTCTGGTGCAGACCGTCGCCGACGATGCGGCGCAGCTCGGTCTCGGTGTAGGCGAATCCGGAGCCGAGGCCGCCCATGGTGAACGAGGGCCTCACGACAAGCGGATACCCCAGGTCTTCGGCGAAGGTGACGGCCTCCTCGACCGTGTGCGCGATGTGCGAGCGGGCCACGTCGGCGCCGCACTGCAGCACCAGCTCCTTGAAGATCTGCCGGTCTTCGCCCTTGTTGATCGCCTCGAAGTTGGCGCCGATCAGCTCGACGTCGTACTTCTCGAGAATGCCGTGGGTGTGCAGGTCGATCGCGGCGTTCAGCGCGGTCTGGCCGCCCAGCGTGGGCAGAATCGCGTCGGGCTTCTCCTTCGCGATGATGCTCTCGATGACCTTCCACGTGATCGGTTCGATGTACGTCGCATCGGCGAAGTCGGGGTCGGTCATGATCGTCGCGGGGTTGGAATTCACCAGGATGACGCGCACGCCCTCCTCCCGCAGCACGCGGCAGGCCTGGGTGCCCGAATAGTCGAACTCGCAGGCCTGACCGATGACGATCGGGCCGGAGCCGATGACCAGAACGCTCTTGATGTCGTCTCTCTTTGGCATTACTTGCTTTCTGCGTTGTCAGTCGAGGCGGCGGCGGTCGAGGCGGCGACTGTCGAGGCGGCGACTGTCGGGGCGGGCTCGGGCAGCGCGGCGGTGTCGGTGGTGTCGCGAATCGCGCCCGCGGTCGAGATGTCGAGCTTGCCGGTCAAGACCATCTCCCTGAACCGGTCGAACAGGTACATCGAGTCGTGTGGCCCCGCGGCCGCCTCGGGGTGGTACTGCACCGAGAAGGCGTTGATGTCGAGGCAGCGGATGCCCTCCACCACGTCATCGTTCAGGCTGACGTGGCTCACCTCCACCCGGCCGAACCCGGCGGGCGAGTCGACCACTCCTTCGCGCGGCGCGTCGACCGCGAAGCCGTGGTTCTGCGACGTGATCTCGACCTTGCCCGTGGTGCGGTCGAGCACCGGCTGGTTGATGCCGCGGTGCCCGAACGGCAGCTTGTAAGTGCCGAAGCCCAGCGCGCGGCCCAGCAGCTGGTTGCCGAAGCAGATGCCGAAGTACGGCACCCCCGCCCGCAGCACGTCTTGCAGCACGCGAACGTGGCCTTCGGATGCCTCGGGGTCGCCCGGCCCGTTCGAGTAGAACAGCGCGCTGGGCTCGAGCGCCAGCACCTCGTCGGTCGAGGCCGACTCCGGCAGCACCTCGACGTCGAAGCCGCGCTGGGCGAGGTAGTTCAGGGTGGACTTCTTCACGCCGAGGTCGAGCACGGCGACCGATCCGATGCGTTCGCCGACCGCGGGCACGGTGTACCGCTCGGCCGTCGAGACGGTGGCAGACAGGTTCAGCCCCGCCATCTCGGCGCCGCCCCGCACCAACTCGAGCTGGGCATCCGGTGACAGCTCGAAGTCGGGGCCCGAGAAGATGCCGGCCCGCATGGCTCCGGATGACCGGATGTGCCGGGTCACGGCCCTGGTGTCGATGCCGCTGATGCCCACGACCTCGTCGCGCACGAGATCGTCGACGAGCGAGCGGGTGGCGCGGAAGTTCGAGACGATGCGCGAGGGGTCGCGCACCACGTAGCCGGCCACCCAGATGCGGCTCGACTCGAGGTCGTCGTCGTTCGTGCCCGTGTTGCCGATGTGCGGGGCCGTCATCATGACGATCTGGCCGGCGTACGACGGATCGGTGAGCGTCTCCTGGTAGCCGGTCATGCCGGTCGCGAACACCGCCTCGCCGAGGGTGCGTCCGCGGGCGCCGTAGGCGCGCCCCACGTGGCGGGTGCCGTCTTCGAGAACGAATACTGCCGGTTCGGTCGAGGTCACGCGAGAGGCCCTTCAGGGGTCGGGTCGGGGGTGGTCGGGATGATCGACTGCACGGTGCCGAGCGCACGCAGTGCATCGGTCGGGTCGGGGAAGCGCAGGTACGACTCGATGTCGGCCGTGCTGTGGGGTGCTGGCCCGGCCTGGCCCGCGGCGGGAGCGCCGGTAGCGGCCTGACTCGCGTCGCCCTGGTGGGCGGCCTCGACCTCGGCGCTGGCCGACGCGGCGGCGGCGAACGCCTCGGTGGCGTCGTGCGCGCTCGAGACGGCGTGCGCGATGGCGGCCTTCTTCTCTCTGCGGGTTGCGCCCGTCGTCGCAGCGCTGAGCCGCGCCTTGTCAGAGCCGACCAGGTCGGTGCTCCAGTCGAGCCGGGTCAGGCCGCCGCTCTCGACCACTCGGTCGATCGCGTAGGTCGACGTGCCGATCGAGCGGATGCGCGAGACGGGCACGTACACGTCGGGCTCGCCGTTGATCGAGATGGTGACGCCGCGCTGCCAGACCAGGAACGTTCCGCGGCCGCGGAACGCCAGGCCCGGCAGTGCGAGGCGCTCGAGCGGCTTGTTTGCGGGAGTCGTGGCGACGTAGAGCATCGGCACTTCGAGCAGCAGCTCGCCGGCATCCGTCGGCGTCGTGCTCTCGACCGTGAACGCGGATTGGCGTCGTTTGCGCGCGCGCCAGCCGGCCGCCATGCCGAGGTAGATGAGCACCAGAATCGCGAGAACGATCAGTGCCGGGCCGATTTGGTTCGGATCCATGTTAATTGCCTGCTTTCCATGCTGCGGCCGCGGCCGCAACCTCGTCGTCGGGCCGCACCTGGGCGGCGCTGACGGTCGGGTAGCCGTGGTGGAAGGTGTACTCCACCCGGCCCGAGAGGGTTCGCCCGAGGTACGGCGAGTTCGTGCTCCGGCCGGCGAGCCGGCTGAGATCGAACGTGCTGGTGTTCACCGGGTCGACCAGCGTGAAGTTCGCCGGTGCGCCCTGTTCGAACGAATGCGAGTGGCCGGCGAGCCGGCCGATCTCGGCGGGGGTCTGCGAAAGCACTCGGGCGAGGTCGGCCCAGCCGAGCATCCCGGTGTCGATGAGGGCCGTCTGCGCCACGCTCAGCGCCGACTCGAGGCCGACCATGCCGAAGCTGGCGGCGTCCCACTCGGCCTCCTTGGTCTCGGTGGGGTGCGGCGCGTGGTCGGTCGCAATGATGTCGATGGTGCCGTCGGCGAGACCGGCGCGCAGGGCCTGCACGTCTTCGTCGCGGCGCAGAGGTGGGTTCACCTTGTAGCGCGCGTCATAGCTGCGCACAAGGTCTTCGGTGAGCAGCAGGTGGTGCGGGGTGGCCTCGGCCGTCACCGCGATGCCGCGCGCCTTGGCCCAGCGGATGACCTCGACCGAGCCGGCCGTCGAGAGGTGACAGACGTGCAGCCGGGCACCCACGTGCTCGGCCAGCAGAACGTCGCGTGCGATGATCGACTCCTCGGCCACCGCCGGCCAGCCCTTCAGGCCCAGCTCGCTCGACAGGGCGCCCTCGTTCATCTGGGCGTTCTCGGTGAGGCGCGGATCTTGGGCGTGCTGCGCGACCACGCCGTCGAACGTCTTGACGTACTCGAGGGCTCGGCGCATCAGCAGCGAGTCGTGCACGCACTTGCCGTCGTCGGAGAACACCCGCACCCGCGCGCGCGAGTGCGCCATCGCGCCGATCTCGCTGAGCCGCTCGCCGGCGAGCCCCACCGTGACGGCGCCGATCGGGCGCACGGTGGCGAAGCCCGCCGCGTCGCCGAGAGCCTGCACCTGTTCGACCACACCGGCTGTGTCGGAGACGGGCAGGGTATTGGCCATGGCGAACACGCTCGTGAAGCCACCGGCTGCCGCCGCGCGGGTACCGGTGAGCACGGTCTCGCTCTGCTCGAATCCGGGTTCACGAAGGTGGGTGTGCAGGTCGACGAGCCCGGGCAGGGCCACGAGACCATCGGCGTCGATGCGCGTGACATCGGCCCCGGCATCGAGATTCGAACCCACGGCGACGATGTGGGCATCCTGTACCAGCAGATCTGCGCGCTGCCCCGACGGCAGGGTCGCACCCGAGATGAGATAGCTGCCGGACGCATTCGGGATGCGCGTGGTCGGCGTCTGGTCGCTCACTGCAGGGCCTCTCGTTCGCCGGACAGCAGCAGGTAGAGCACGGCCATCCGTATTGACACCCCGTTCGTGACCTGTTCGAGCACGGTCGACTGGGCGGAATCTGCCGCCGCCGCCGAGATCTCGAGGCCGCGGTTCATCGGGCCGGGGTGCATGACAATCGTATCGGGGCGCAGCCGCGCGAAGCGCTCGTCGTCGAGACCCCATTCGCGTGCGTACTCCCTGGCGTTCGGAAAGAAGGCTGCGTTCATGCGCTCGCTCTGGATGCGCAGCATCATGACCACGTCTGGCCTGTCTGCGGCGAGTGTGGCGTCGAGGTCGTACGAGAGGGCGACAGGCCAGGTCTCGGCGCCGAACGGCACCAGGGTGGCGGGAGCGACGAACGTCACGTGGGCGCCGAGCGTCTCGAGCAGCCAGAGATTCGAGCGCGCGACGCGGGAATGCAGAATGTCGCCGGCGATCACCACGCTCACGCCGTCGAGGTCGCGGCCCCGGCTCGCGCCCGGGTACAGGCGGCGGCGCATCGTAAAGGCGTCGAGCAGGGCCTGGGTCGGATGCTCGTGGGTGCCGTCGCCCGCGTTGACGATGGGCGCGTCGATCCAGCCGCTCTCGGCGAGCACCTGGGGCGCCCCGCTGGCGTGGTGACGAATGACCACCCCGTCGGCGCCCATCGCGGCGAGCGTCTGGGCGGTGTCTTTCAGGCTCTCGCCCTTCGACACGCTCGAGCCCTTCGCACTGAAGTTGATCACGTCGGCGCTCAGCCGTTTGGCGGCCGCCTCGAACGAGATGCGGGTGCGGGTGGAGTCTTCGAAGAACAGGTTGACCACGGTCTTGCCGCGCAGGGTGGGCAGCTTCTTCACCTCGCGGGTGGCGACGGCGGCCATGTCTTCGGCCACGTCGAGAATCTCGATCGCGGCCGCGCGGCTCAGGTCTCTGGTGCTGAGCAGGTGCCTCAACGCGTCGCCTCGCCCTCGGTCGCGGCGGTGGGCTCCGGATGCCCGGCGGCACTCGCGCCGAGCTGCCCGGCCGCACTCGCGCCGACCTGCCCGGCCGCACTCGCGCTGACCTGCCCGGCCGCACTCGCGCGGTCGTGCTCGGCCGCACGGTTCTCGATGCTGACCTCTTCGACGTCGTCGAGTTCGCTGAGCCGCACGTTGATGCGCTCATCCGTCGACGTCGGCAGGTTCTTGCCCACGAAGTCGGCCCGGATGGGCAGTTCGCGGTGTCCCCGGTCGACCAGCACCGCCAGCCGCACGACCCGCGGCCGCCCGATGTCGCCGAGCGCATCCAGTGCCGCCCTGATGGTGCGGCCCGAGTACAGCACGTCGTCGACGAGCACCACGGTCTTGCCGTCGACTCCCCCGGCCGGAATCTGCGTCGGCGCGGGTGTGCGGATGCGGTTGCGCGACAGGTCGTCGCGGTACATCGTCACGTCGAGCGCCCCGACCATCGACGCGGGAGCCTCGGGCTCGATGCGCTGGATGATCGCGGCAATCCGCTGCGCGAGAAAGACGCCGCGGGTGGGGATGCCCAGAATCACGAGATCGGCCGCACCCCGGTTGGACTCCAGAATCTCGTGCGAGATTCGGGTCAACGCCCGGTTCATATCAGCCTGAGACAGCACGACACGCGCCATACTTCTCCGCCTCCCCTTCCCCGCCTCACAGGACGGCACTTAAAGGTCTTCGGTACCCACATCCTACCGCGTTGAGTTGAGCGATCCGGCGCACCGCTCTACGGGGGTCGTCACCAGCAGATGATGTACCCACCGTCTTCGGCGATGGTCTCGCACACGGAGTAGTTCAGGTTGGATGCCAGGTCGTCTGCGTCATTCTCCGCCGGGTAGTTCCCGTCGGTTCTGCCATACGCGGTCTGCGTGTCGCCCTGAGCAATGACGTCGTACTGGTCGGCCACCCACCCGGGGCCACTGCTCATGGCGCAGGGTGTGCAGCATTACGCGAGACGTGCTGGTGGCTAGTGCGCGACGCCCTTCGAGGAGGCGATCTTGGCCAGGATGCCGTTGATGAAGGCGGCGGAGGCCTCGGTCGAGAGCGACTGGGCGGCTTCGACCGCCTCGGCGATGGCCACGGCATCCGGAACCTCGTCGTTGTACAGCACCTCCCAGATGCCGATGCGCAGCAGGGCGCGGTCGACGTGAGGCATGCGGCCAAGGGTCCAGCCGACGGCGTAGGTCTCGATCAGCTCGTCGATCTCGTAGCCGTGCGAGACCACACCGTCGACGATCTCGCGCGCGTACAGCCAGGAGGCCTCGCGCTCGGGCTCGGTCAGCGCGCGGGCGGCTTCGGCGGCCAGCGACTCGTTGATCGAGATCTGCCGCACGTCGGCCGCGTACAGAACATCGAGGGCGCGTTTGCGCGCCTTGGTTCTCGCACTCACGGCGGGTCAGCCCTTGTCGGTGATACGGCCGAGGTAGTCGCCGGTGCGGGTGTCGACCTTGACCTTGGTGCCCTGCTCGAGGAACAGCGGCACCTGGATCTGGTGGCCGGTCTCGACCGTGGCGGGCTTGGTGCCACCGGTGGAGCGGTCGCCCTGCAGGCCGGGCTCGGTGTAGGTGATCTCGAGGATGACCGAGGCGGGCAGCTCGACGTACAGCGGGGCGTCTTCGTGCAGAGCGATGGTCGCCGTCTGGTTCTCGAGCATGTAGTTCTTGGCGTCGCCGACGACGGTGGCGCTGACGGGCAGCTGCTCGTAGGTGTCGGTGTCCATGAACACGAAGTCCTGGCCGTCGTTGTAGAGGTAGGTGTAGTCGCGGCGGTCGACGTTGGCCGTCTCGATCTTCGCGCCGGCATTGAACGTGCGGTCGACGACCTTGCCCGAGACGACGTTCTTGATCTTGGTGCGAACGAAGGCCCCACCCTTGCCCGGCTTGACGTGCTGGAACTCCACGACGGCCCAGAGCTGCCCGTCGATCTTCATCACTACGCCGTTACTGATGTCGCTTGTCGAAGCCATGGGTGTTTCCTTTATTAGAGAGCACAGTTGTACGAAAGAGCTGGGGCCGGTTGCGGCCCGACCAACAAGTGTAGTCGAGTAATCGTCTCGAGGCTGGGGGTGCGCCGAACGGATGCTCGGCCCGGGCAGCCGCCGCGCCGAACAGCTGCTCGCCCGGGCGGCCGCGGGTCAGTCGGCGGTGCTGCCTACGACCCGATCTCCTG
Organism: Subtercola sp. YIM 133946; assembly: GCF_036553535.1. NCBI lineage: Bacteria > Bacillati > Actinomycetota > Actinomycetes > Micrococcales > Microbacteriaceae > Subtercola > Subtercola sp. YIM 133946. The sequence continues at coordinate 105,377 of NZ_JAZHPE010000051.1, read as the reverse complement.
GTACGCGGCGAACAGCAGCGACGTCTCAGGGCCGGCCAGCACGGTGGGCTTGCCGATGTCGTCGAGCACGATGAAGCGCAGCATCGACCCGCGGGCCTTCTTGTCGCGCTGCATCGCGGCGAGCAGCGTGTTCCAGCGGCCCACCGGGTATGACGTCGGCAGCGTCAGCGACTCGAGGATGCGGCGGTGCCGGTCGACGGCGTCGTCGCTGAGGCTGCCCGTCAGCCGGCCGAGTTCGGCCGCGAACATCATGCCTACCGCGACCGCGGCGCCGTGCCGCCACTGGTACCGCTCGGTGTGCTCGATCGCGTGGCCCAGGGTGTGCCCGTAGTTCAGGATCTCGCGGAGTCCGGCTTCGGTGAAGTCTTCGCTCACCACCCGTGCCTTGAGCCCGATCGACAGCTCGACGAGCCGCCGGAACTGCGGCGTGGTCGGGTCGGTCGCCAGGTCGACGTCGGCCTCGACGATGTCGAGGATCTCGGGCTCGCCGATGAACCCCGCCTTGACCACCTCGGCGAACCCGGCCAGCAGGTCGTTGCGCGGCAGGCTGACGAGCGTGTCGAGGTCGGCGATGACCGCGCTGGGGGCGTAGAACGACCCCACCAGGTTCTTGCCCTCGGCCGTGTTGATGCCGGTCTTGCCGCCGACCGCGGCGTCGACCATGCCGAGCAGCGTGGTGGGCGCCTGGATGAGCTGCACGCCGCGCAGCCAGGTGGCGGCGACGAAACCGGCGAGGTCGGTCGTCGCTCCCCCGCCGAAGCCGACGATGGCGTCTGAGCGGGTGAAGTCGGCCTGCCCGAGGATCTGCCAGAGGAACGACGCGACCTCGATGCGCTTCGCCCCCTCGCCGTCGGGAATCTCGGCGAGCAGCACCTCGTAGTCGCCCTTGAGCTCGTCGCGCAGCGACGCGGCCCAGTCGGCCAGCTGCGGCGCGTGCACCACGAGCACCTTGCGCACGCCAGGGCCGAAGCTGTCGCGCAGGCTCGACAGCACGCCGCGGCCGATGATCACGTCGTACGAGCCGGTGATGCTGCCGACCGCGCCGGGGGCGGTGCCGGCGACGGCCGGGCTGCCGACGCGGATGATCGTGGGGGTGTCGGTGGTCATACTCTCTCCTTGGCGAGCTGGCTGCGCACCCAGGTGGCGACGTCGTCAGCGATGTCGTCGGCCTTGCGGTGCGACGTGTCGAACGTCTCGTCGGCGAGGCTCGCGTAGAGGTCGCGCCGGGCATCCACGACTCGGCGCCAGGCATCGATGTCGGGAACGAGCGGGCGTTTGGAGTTGCCCAGCCGGGCCGCGACCACGTCGGGTGAGACGGTGAAGAGCACGACAAGGCAACCGTCGAGGTCGAGCTGGGTGGCGCGGTTCAGCACGGCCCCGCCGCCGACCGAGACGACTCCGCCGCCCGCCAGGGCGGTGACCACCTCGGCCCGTTCGATCTCGCGGAAGGCGGGTTCGCCCTGGGTCTCGAAGATGGTGGGGATGGGCCCATGGGCGGCGGCGATCTGCTTGTCGGTGTCGGTGAAGGGCAGGTCGAGCTGGTGGGCCACGCGTCTGCCGATGCGGGTCTTGCCTGCCGCCGGCGGCCCGATGATCACGATGGTCATACGGCGACGCCTGACGCTAGGGCCGGTGACAGCGGGTTCCTCGCGGTCGTCGCCGCACTCACGCCCGTCACGGCAGTTCGACGGGTTCGCCGACGCTCGCCGAGCCGGTGCGCAGGGTGGCCGGGATGGCCGCGAGGTAGCCCTCGAGGTTGCGACGGGTCTCGGTGACCGAGTCGCCCCCGAACTTCTCCTGCGCGGCGTTCGCCAGCACCAGCGCCACCATGGCTTCGGCCACGACGCCGGCCGCCGGCACCGCGCATACATCTGAGCGCTGGTGGTGCGCGGCTGCCGCCTCGCCGGTGGCGATGTCGACCGTGCGCAGCGCGTGCGGAATCGTTGCGATGGGCTTCATGCCGGCGCGGACGCGCAGCACCGTACCGGTGCTCATGCCGCCCTCGGTGCCGCCGGCCTTGTCGCTCGACCGCTCGATCTCGCCGTCGATCTCGAACAGCTCGTCGTGGGCCTGCGACCCGCGGCGGCGCGTGGTCTCGAACCCGTCGCCCACCTCGACGCCCTTGATGGCCTGGATGCCCATCAGCGCGGCCGCGAGCTGCGAGTCGAGGCGGCGATCCCAGTGCACGTGCGACCCGAGGCCGGGCGGCAGCCCGTAGGCGAGCACCTCGACGACACCGCCGAGGGTGTCACCCTCCTTCTGGGCCGCGTCGACCTCGGCCACCATCAGGGCCGAGGTGGCGGGGTCGAAGCATCGCAACGGGTCGGCGTCGAGCGTGTCGACGTCGGCCGGAGTGGGCAGCGCTGCCCCCTCGGGCACCCGAACCGGCCCGATCGACAGGGTGTGGCTCACCAGGGTGATGCCCAGCTCGGCGAGGAAGTTGCGGGCCACCGCGCCGAGAGCCACCCGGGCGGCCGTCTCGCGCGCACTCGCCCGCTCGAGGATGGGCCGGGCCTCGTCGAAGCCGTACTTCTGCATGCCGACCAGGTCGGCGTGGCCGGGTCGGGGCCTCGTCAACGGAGCGCCGCGGCCGGCACTCGGCACGTAGTTCTCGATGGGCTCTGAGCTCATCACGTCGACCCATTTGGGCCACTCGGTGTTGCCGATGCGAATGGCGACGGGGCTGCCGAGGGTGAGGCCATGCACCACGCCGCCCGAGACGGTCACCTCGTCTTGCTCGAACTTCATGCGCGCGCCCCGGCCGTAGCCGAGTTTGCGGCGCGCGAGATCGGTGCGGATATCGTGCAGGGTGACCGGGATTCCAGACGGCAGGCCCTCAATGATGGCAATGAGTTCGGGGCCGTGGGATTCACCGGCGGTGAGCCAACGAAGCATTCCCCAATCCTCCCACAGGTCAGTCGGTGAGGCCGATCGCCCGCGTCATGGCGGCGAACACCGCAGTCTCGTCGGGCAGCGGCAGCAGCGGATCGCCGTTCACGAAGATGCGAACCTGAGCCAGGGCCTGGTGCGCGAGCATCCACAGGCCCGACACCGTGACTCCCCCGCGCTGCTGCCATGTGCTGGCGAGCAGACTGGGCCACGGATCGTACGCCACGTCGAGCAGCACGGCGCCCGGTGTCGGCTCGAACAGCGCGATGTCGCCGGCCGTGACGCTGAAGCCGGGCAGGGTGCTGATGGTGATCGGAGCGTCGACGGGCGCACCGAGGGCGTCGGCCAGCCAGACGACCGACACAGCCACGCCCGAATTGTGCGCCACGGCGGTGACGTGCTCGGCCTTCTCGGGCGATCGGGCCGCGATGGTCACGTGCTCGGCGCCCAGCTCTGCGGCGGCGACGACGGATGACCGTGCCGTGGCCCCGGCGCCCAGAATCAGCACCTCGCTGCTGCGGGTGATGCCCGTCTCCTTCAGCGCCTCGACGACGCCACCGACGTCGGTGTTGAAGCCCTGCACCGAGAGAGAACCCGACTCGCGGCCGAAGATCACGGTGTTCGCCGCGCCGGTGAGCACACTCTGCACGTCGGCGTCGTCGATCAGCGACAGCACCTCTTCTTTCAGCGGCATCGTCAGCGACAGCCCACGCCACGACTCGTCGAGGCCCAGCATGAAGTCGCTCAGCTGGCCCGGCGCGACGTCGGCGCGTGTGTACACCCAGTCGAGCCCCAGAACGCCGTAGGCCGCGAGATGCAGGTCGGGCGACTTGGAGTGCGCAATGGGCGACCCCAGCACCGCGAGACGCGAGGTCACGGGCAGGAGGTCGCGTCGCCGGCCTGGTAGAGCTGCACGGCAGCGTCGTGCTGGTCGATGGTGTCGGAGAAGCAGGTGAGACCGGTGTCGAGGTTCACGGTGACGAAGTACAGCCAGGTGCCGTCGGCGGGGTGCAGTGCCGCATCGATCGCCGCGTCACCCGGGTTCGAGATCGGCCCGGCCGGCAGACCCTGCAGCACGTAGGTGTTGTAGGGGTTCGACTCGTCGTTGCGCTGGGCGTCGGTCGTGTCGACCTCCTTCGAACCCGTGCCGTAGGCCACCGTCGCGTCGGACTGCAGGGGCATGCCGTCAGCGATGCGGTTGGCGAACACCCGCGAGACCTTGTAGAAGTCGTCGGTGCTGCCGCCCTCCTTCTGCACGATCGAGGCCATCGTCAGCACCTTCTCGCGGTCGGCGGGAGCGACGCCGGCGGCGTCGAGCGACTGGAAGGCGCGGTCGACCATGGTCTTGATCAGGTCGTGCGCGCTGGTGTTCGGCTGGAAGGTGTACGTCGCCGGAAAGAGGTAGCCCTCGATGTTCGGGGCGCTGGCGTCGATGCCGAACTGGGTGTAGTTCGCCGCCTCGGCCTGCAGGTCGGCGAGAGGCACACCGGTCTTGTCGGCGAGGTCGGAGAGAATGTCGGCCGAGACCATGCCCTCGGTCACGACGACGCTGACCGTGACGGCATTGGCCGGGTTGTCGAGCGCGTCGAGTGCCGCCTGGGCGCTCATCTGCTTCTGCATCGTGTAGGTGCCCGGCTGGAAGACGAGACTCGGATTCTTGATGGCTAGGGCGTAGAACGTGTCAGACGACTTGATGATGTCGGCGGCCTGCAGGTTGTCGCCGATGCTCGATCCGTCGTCGCCAGAGTTGATGACGAACGAGACCTGCTCGCCCGTTCCAGTGCCGCTGTAGTCTTCGACGGTCTTCACGCCGAACATCTTGTTGATCTGCGGCTCGTACGAGAAGTAGATGGCGCTGCCCGCGGCGCCGAGGCCGCCGACCAGCACGATCGCGATGATGAGGGCCCAGAGTCCGCGCTTCGAGCGCCTGCGCTTCGGCTGGCGCGGGCTCCGGTCGCGCGGCGGGCGGCCTCCAGGCGGCGGGCCGGCCGGAGGCGTGCCGCCGGTGCGCGGCGTCTCGGCCGGGGTCTGCGGCGGCAGCGTATCGAAGGCATCGGTGAAGACGCCTGCGGGGCGGGCGGCCTGTTCGGCCGAGCGGTCGGCGTTCAGGTCGGCTGCGATCTCGGCTGCGCTGCGGCCGGTGCCCGTGGCGGATGACGACGAGCGGTCGGCGACGGCCGGCGCGGAATCGTCGACGTCGTAGTGGGCTGCGGGCGCTGCGGCCGGCACCACGGGAATGATGGTGGTCGGCGCCTCGTCTGCACGCACCGCTGGTGCCTGCGGCCGGCCCGATTGCGGCTCGCCCGCCCGCGGCTCCCCTGCCTGCGGCTCGTCGATCACCTGGGCCGCGCGGGCCGCACGGCGGGTCTGCGGCTCGGCGGCCGGCGGCTGTGCCGGGGTGGCAGCCGGGTCGCGAAAGAACTCGGCGAACGGATGGTTCTCCGGCAGCTTGGAGTCGGTCACAGTTCACGTCCTTCAGTCGGGTCGACGATCGAACCGGGTGGTCTACCCGAGGCGCGCTCGACGTCGAGCGCTTGTTGCAGAAGTATAACGGCGGCCACTTGATCGATCACTGGGCGTGACGACTTGGCGGTGCGTCCCGTTCGGTGCAGGGCCGACTGAGCCGACACGGTCGTCAGTCGTTCGTCGATCATACGCGCCGACCGATCGGATGCCCGGGCCAGGCGCAACGCGAACGCCTCCGCATCGTCGGTCGAGGCCGTCGTCGCGCCCGACATCGACAGCGGCAGGCCCACGATGAACTCGATCGCCTCGAATTCGTCGGCGAGGGCGAGGATGCGGGCGATGTCGCCGTTGCCCGAGGCATCGCGCGCAACGGTCTCCACCGGTGTCGCCAGCACGCCGTGGTAGTCCGACCGCGCCACACCGACGCGAGCCTTCCCCACGTCGATGCCCAGTCGCACGCCCGAACGCATACCTGTTACGCGGCCGCGACGGCCGAGCGGATGCCCGACAGCGCTTCATCGATGGCGGCCACGTTCGCTCCGCCGCCCTGGGCCAGGTCGTCTTTGCCGCCGCCGCCGCCGCCGAGGATGCCGGCGGCGAGGCGCGCGAGGGAGCCCGCCTTGAGCGCGGCGGCGCGTGCCTGGTCGTTGGTCGCCACGATCACGACGGGCTTGCCGGCGACGTCGGCCGCGAGGGCGACGACGGCAGCGTCAGAACCGAGGCGTTCGCGCACACTCGTGACGAGCATCCGCAGGTCGTCTGACGACCGCAGTTCGCCCACCGACTCGGCGACGAGGGTCACTGCGCCCACCCGGCCGGCGTTGGCCACGATGGCCGGAACGCGTGACGACAGTGCGCTGGCCTCGTAGGCGGCGATCTTCTTCTCGGCGGCCTTCAGCTCTGCCGACAGGCTGGAGATGCGGCCGACGAGCTCGTCGCGTGGGGCCTTGAGCGACGACGTGAGCTGCGACACGATGGCGCGCTCGGTGGCGAACTCGCGAAACGCGTCGGCGCCCACCAGCGACTCGACCCGGCGGTTGGTCGACCCGATCGACGATTCGCCGAGCAGGTTGATCAGGCCGATCTCAGAGGTGTGCACCACGTGGGTTCCGCCGCAGAGTTCGCGCGACCAGGGGCCGCCGATCTCGACCATGCGCACGACGTCGCCGTACTTCTCGCCGAACAGCGCCATGGCGCCCAGCTCTTTGGCCTCGTCGACGGCCATCTCGCGGGTGATGACGTCGAAGTCGGCCTGCACGGCGGTGTTCGAGATCTCTTCGATCTCACTCTTCGTCTCGGTGCTGAGCGGGCTCGACCAGGTGAAGTCGAGGCGCATGTAACCGGCCTTGTTGTACGAGCCCGACTGGTGAGCGGTCGACCCGAGAATCTCGCGCAAAGCGGCGTGCACGATGTGCGTCGCGGAGTGCGCCTGCGTGGCGCCCTTGCGCCAGTTCTTGTCGACCACGCTGCGTGCGGCGTCGCCGATCGAGATCTGGCCGCTGGTGACGCGGCCGCGGTGGCTGATCAGGCCCTTGACCGGCTTCTGCACGTCGAGCACCTCGACCTCGAAGGTCTGGCTGCCGTCGAGGCTGATGATGGTGCCCGAGTCGGCCTCCTGGCCGCCCGATTCGGCGTACAGGCTGGTCTCGGCCAGCACGACCTCGACCAGCTCGCCGGCGACGGCGGTGTTGACCGAGGTGCCGTCGATGATGAGGCCGAGAACGCGCGAGTCGGTCTCGAGTTCTGTGTAACCCGTGAAGACGGTCTCGCCGGCCGCGCGGAACTCGGCGAACGCCGACAGGTCGTGCGCGCCCAGCTTCTTCGACTTCGCGTCGGCCTTCGCGCGCTGCTTCTGCTCGGTCATCAGGCGGTTGAACGCCTCGCGGTCGACTGTGAGGCCGGCCTCCTCGGCGATCTCGACGGTCAGGTCGATCGGAAAACCGTAGGTGTCGTGCAGCTGGAAGGCGGTGTCGCCGGCGAGCGCCACGCTCTTCTCCGCCTTCGTCTTCGACACAGCGAGGTCGAGGATGGTCGTGCCGCCCGTGAGGGTACGCAGGAACGCCTCCTCCTCGGCGTAGGCCGTGCGGGAGATGCGCTCGTAGTCGGCCTCGAGCTCGGGGTAGGCGGCCTTCATCGCGTCACGGGACGCCGGGAAGAGTTCGGGGAAGGTGGTGCGGTCGACGCCGAGCAGGCGCATGCTGCGCACGGTGCGGCGCAGCAGGCGGCGCAGCACGTAGCCGCGGCCCTCGTTCGACGGGGTGACGCCGTCAGACATCAGCATGAGGGCAGAGCGCACGTGGTCGGCGACCACGCGCATCCGCACGTCGTCATCGTGCACGGCACCATAGGAGCGGCCCGACAGCGCCGCTGCCATGTCGAGCACAGGGCGAACCTGGTCGATCTCGTAGAGGTTCTCGACGCCCTGCTTGATGAACGCCACGCGCTCGAGGCCCATGCCGGTGTCGATGTTCTTGCGCGGCAGCTCGCCCAGCACGTCGAAGTCGTACTTCGACGTCACGTTGGCGATGAGGTACTGCATGAACACGAGGTTCCAGATCTCGATGTACCGGTCTTCGTCGGCTGCGGGGCCGCCGTCTCTGCCGTACGCCGGGCCTCGGTCGAAGAAGATCTCCGAGCAGGGACCTGCCGGGCCGGGCTGGCCGGTCGACCAGTAGTTGGAGTCTTTGCCGAGGCGCTGGATCTTGTGGTCGGGCAAGCCGGCCGTCTTCTTCCAGAACGCGATGGCCTCGTCGTCATCTTCGTAGACGGTGACCCAGAGGTCTCTCTCGTCGAAGCCCAGGCCGCCGTCGGCCTCACTCGTCGTGAGCAGTTCCCACGCGAATTCGATCGCCTGCTCTTTGAAGTAGTCGCCGAAACTGAAGTTGCCGTTCATCTGGAAGAACGTGCCGTGCCGGGTGGTCTTGCCGACCTCTTCGATGTCGAGGGTGCGGATGCACTTCTGCACACTGGTCGCACGCTTGAACGGTGCCGGCACGAGCCCCGACATGTACGGGATGAACGGAACCATGCCCGCGACCGTGAAAAGCAGCGTCGGGTCTTCACTGACCAGCGATGCCGAGGGAACGACCGTGTGACCGCGATCTTCGAAGAAGGTGAGCCAACGCTGGCGGATGTCTGCGGTGAGCACTACTTCGTTGCACCGCCGATGGCTGAACGCAGTTCTGACTCACGGTCGTGGTAGCCGTCGACGAACGCGTCAGAGAAGTCTTTGACCTTGGCCTCGAGGTTCGCGAAGGCCTTCTTGCCCTGGGCGGTCTGGTTGAGCTGGTGCGCGACGACGACGCCCACCGCGATACCGGCACTGAACCACAGTACTTTCTTCATGACGCGCTCCTTCGAGTGAGGGGAAAAGCAGCTTTAAGTGTAGGGGTGATCAGTAGTCGGCCCGACTGGCCTTGGCGCTCTTGTTGGCACGCTTCTTATCGCGCTCCGCCTTCGCTGTCGCGTTCTTCATCTGGCGCCCGGCCCTGTCAGAGGCGTCGTCGTCGAACGCTCGGCCGCCGAGGATCATCTCGCGCGCCGCGGCGCTGAAGCTCGCCAGCTTGATCAGCGGGCCGCCGAGCGAGGCGGCGAAGAGCGCGACCAGCGAGTTCACGTTGCCGGTGACCTCCGCCACGTTCGTCGTGATGACGTCGACCCGGGCCAGCTGCTTGTTGGCCTCCTGGATGGTCGTGGTCGACTCTTCGAGAATCGGGGCCAGGCCCTTGCTGGCGTCGCGGATCGCCAGCGTCGTCTCGTCGAACACCTTGCCGAGCTTGACCAGCGGCAGGGCCAGAATGGCGACCAGCACGGCGAACACGCCCGCCGCGATCAGCCCAGCGATATCTCCACCCGACATTGGGGCACTCCTTGGTGTGGTGTCGGCCGACGCTGTGCTGCCGGCCGGCGGTGACAGGAAAAAGGGCGAGCCACCCGAAGGTGACTCGCCCCAATGCTAGCTTGCGCCGGCGTGACTCGGGTCAGCGGGCCGCGTAGTACTCGACGACGAGCTGCACTTCACACGTCACGGGAACCTCGGCGCGCTTCGGACGACGCTCGAGGCGGGCCTGCAGCTTGTCGATCTCGACCGAGAGGTACCCCGGAACCTTGGGCAGAACGTCGACGTGGCCGCCGGCCGCTGCGACCTGGAAGGGCTCCATCGACTCGGAGCGGGCGTGCACATGGATGAGCTGGCCCGGCTTGACGCGGAACGAGGGGCGGTCGACACGAGCGCCGTCGACCATGATGTGACGGTGCACGATCATCTGGCGGGCCTGTGCGGTGGTGCGGGCGAAACCGGCACGCAGCACGAGGGCGTCGAGACGCATCTCGAGCAGCTCGACCAGGTTCTCACCGGTCAGGCCGGCGCCGCGACGGGCCTCCTGGAAGGCGATCTTGAGCTGGGCTTCGCGAATGCCGTACTGGGCGCGCAGACGCTGCTTCTCACGCAGACGCACCGCGTAGTCGGAGTCGGTCTTGCGCTTGGTGCGGCCGTGCTCGCCCGGAGCGTAGGGACGCTTCTCGAGGTACTTCGCCGCCTTCGGGGTCAGCGGAATGCCGAGGGCCCGGGAGAGGCGGGTCTTGCTGCGGGTACGTGACTTGGTAGACACAAACATCCTTCAAAAAGTAAGAGAAACTGAAAACAGGAAAGTATCGAGCCGCGACATCGCTTGAGCGATGGGCGAGCTTCATACGCGTTCGACCGCCGGGGGCGGGCGAACAATATATTCAGAGGGATGTGCCGGGCGGTTCGGCTAAAGAACTCGCGTTTCCTTCGTTGGGATCTCTCGCAGCCGCGCTAAAGACACCCAGAAGTAGGCCTCGAGAAGATTATCACACACGTGCAGGTTTCGATACGCGCTGCGCACTACTCAACCAGCGGGCCAACCCGCCGGTTGAGTAGGCCGCAGGCGTATCGAAACCCCCACGTCACGCCTCTCCGCGCGTAATCCTGCGGATCTTCTCCAGCCGCGCCGAGACATCCCGCTCATTGCCGTGCTCGGTGGGCCGGTAGTACTCGGTGCCCTTCAGTTCGTCGGGCAGGTACTGCTGCGTCACCACACCCACATCGCTGTCGTGCGCGTACTTGTAGCCCTTACCGTGCCCGAGGCGTTTCGCCCCGGGATAGTGAGCGTCGCGGAGGTGTTTGGGCACGCGCCCGAACTTTCCGGCCTTCACATCGGCGATCGCCGCATCGATCGCAAGGTAGGAGGCGTTCGACTTCGGCGCGGTCGCCAAGTACACCACGGCCTCGGCCAGCGGAATGCGGCCCTCGGGCATGCCGATGTACTGCACGGCATCGGCGGCGGCGGTCGCCATCACCAGCGCCTGCGGGTCTGCCATGCCGATGTCTTCGGCCGCCAGCACGATCATGCGCCGGCAGATGAACCGCGGGTCTTCGCCCGCCTCGATCATGCGGGCCAGGTAGTGCACGCTGGCGTCGACGTCAGACCCACGCACCGACTTGATGAACGCACTGATCACGTCGTAGTGCTCGTCGCCGTTGCGGTCGTAGCGCAGCAGTGCCCGGTCGACCGCCTGCGCCACCGTCTCTGCGGTGATCTCGGGAACGACGATGTCGTCGTCGTCGTCGTCCTCCAGATCTTCGTTGCTGTGCTCCTCGTCGTCTGCCGATGCGCCGGCCGCGTCAGCGGAGGTGCCGGCCAACACCGAGGTCGCCGCGGCCTCGAGCATGGTGAGGGCGCGCCGGGCGTCACCCGACGACATGCGGATGATCGCGGCTCTGGCCTCGTCAGACAGGGTTACCCGGCCGGCGAGCCCCCGGGCATCCGTCACCGCCCGGTCGACGAGCACGGCCAGATCGTCGTCGGTCAGCTGTTCGAGGGTGAGCAGCAGCGACCGCGAGAGCAGCGGGGCGATGACCGAGAAGGAGGGGTTCTCGGTGGTCGCCGCCACCAGGATCACCCAGCCGTTCTCGACGCCCGGCAGAAGCGCGTCTTGCTGCGCCTTCGAGAAGCGGTGGATCTCGTCGAGGAAGAGCACGGTCGAGAGCCCGTAGAGGTCACGGTTGCGAAAGGCCTCCTCCATCACCTGCCGCACGTCGCGCACGCCGGCCGTCACGGCTGACAGCTCGACGAACTTGCGGTTGGAGCTGTGTGCGATGGCCTGGGCCAGCGTGGTCTTGCCGGTGCCGGGCGGACCCCACAGGATGATCGAGACCGACCCCTGCGAACTCGACGTGTCGCTCGCCAGGTTCACCAGCGGCGAGCCGGGGCGCAGCAGGTGCTTCTGCCCGGCCACCTCGTCGAGGCTCTTCGGGCGCATTCGAACAGCGAGTGGCACCGCTCCCGTGTGGAGCCCGGGCTGCGAACTGACCATTCTCTAAGGCTAGTCGCAGCCACCGACACTGCTTTTCGCCCTACTTTTGAACATCGAGACGCTAGTCTCGTAAAGTTCTCGGGGGTCCGGTGCTTTTCGGCGGCGGAACAGGCAAGCTTGAGTTTCTGCCGCACGCGGCAGTGGAGGATTCGTGGCACCCAGCAATTCCGAGCGCGAGGCACGCGAGTCGAAACAGCGTCTGCGCAACTACCAGGCGCGCCAGACGGTGCACGCGCACCAGATCTCGCGGCGCAAGCGCGACAACCTCGTCTCGGTGATCGTCGGTCTGGTCGTGGTGATCGCGGCAATCGTCGTGCAGGTGTTCTACTTCTCCTCCGGGCCTGGGATGCCCGTTCCCGAGGCCTCGGCTTCGGTGGCTCCGACGGCGGTGGCCACCCCCGACCCGTCGGCGAACAGCGGCGACGTGCCGTCGTCGAGCATCGCCGAAGGGCGGCCGTGGACGGGCACGATGACCCTGAACACGAACATCCCACTCGCCATCACCCTCGACGGTGCCGCAGCCCCGCAGGCCGTATCGTCGTTCATCTCGCTCGCGCAGGCGGGCTTCTACACCGGCCTCACCTGCCACCGCCTCACCACCACGGGCATCTACGTGCTGCAGTGCGGCGACCCGAACGGCGACGGCACCGGCGGCCCGGGCTACTACTACGGCCCGGTCGAGAATGCACCGGCCGACAACGTCTACCCGGCCGGAACTATCGCCATGGCGCGTCAGTCAGACTCGGCGTACAGCCAGGGCAGCCAGTTCTTCATCGTCTACCAGGACAGCACCATTCCCGCCGACACCGCAGGCGGCTACACCGTCATCGGAAACGTGACCAGCGGTATGGATCTGCTGCAGACGGATGTCATCGCGGCCGGTGTTCAGTCGGGAACGGAGAAGCCGGCGGTCGCCACCACTATCACCGACCTCACCGTGCAGTAGGGTGTTTTCTTGTGATCGATAGTGACCAGCAGCCCTGGGGCCGCGTAGATGAGACCGGAACGGTTTATCTTCGTGAAGCCTCTGGCGAGCGTGTCGTCGGCCAGTTTCCCGACGGCACACCAGAAGAGGCGCTCGCCTATTTCGAGCGCAAGTACACCGATCTCGCCGGGCAGGTCACCCTGCTCGAGCAGCGGGTCAAGCGCGGGGCATCCGCCGCCGATGTGAGCAAGGCGGTGTCGTCGCTCTCGAGCGCGATCGAGACCGCCAACGCCATCGGCGACCTCGGCGCGCTGAAGAAGCGCGTCGATGCGCTGACCGTCGTCGTGTCGTCGCTCACCGAGAAGCAGCAGGTCGAAGCCAAGGCGCAGCTCGCCGACGCGATCGCCGTACGCACCGCGATCGTCGAAGAGGTCGAGGCACTGGCTGCCGAAGACCCCGCCAAGGCGCAGTGGAAGCAGGTGACGGCCCGCCTCGACGACCTTTTCGCGCGCTGGCAGAAGCACCAGCAAGACGGTCCCCGCCTGCCCCGCACCGAGGCCGGCGAGCTGTGGAAGCGGTTCAGAGACGCCCGCACCATCATCGAGGGCCACCGCAAGGCCTTCTTCGCCGAACTCGACAACGCCCACCGCGACGCCCGCGCCAAGAAGCAGCAGCTCGTCGAGCGGGCTGAGGCGCTCATCCCCCGCGGTGCAGACGGCGTCAATGCGTACCGCGACCTGCTCACGGAGTGGAAGAACGCGGGCCGCGCCGGCAAGCGTGTCGACGACCAGCTCTGGGACAAGTTCAAAGCGGCGGGCGACGCGCTGTACGCCGCGCGCAGCGAGGTCGTCGCCAAAGACGACGAAGAGTTCTCAGAGAACCTGGCGAAGAAGCTCGACCTGCTCGCCGAGGCCGAACCCCTGCTCACCGAGAAAGATCGGGTCGCCGCCCGCGACAAGCTCACCTCGATCCAGCGCCGCTGGGACGAGATCGGCAAGGTGCCCCGCGACCAGGTCAAGAGCGTCGACGACCGCCTGCGCAAGGTCGAGGCCGCCGTGCGCAAGCTCGACGAAGACTTCTGGCAGAAGAACAACCCCGAGAAGAAGGCGCGCGCAGAGGGCCTCGCCGGCCAGCTCACCGATGCCATCGCCAAGCTCCAGCTCGAGATCGACGCCGCCCAGACTGCGGGCGACGCCGCCAAGGTCGCCGAGCTGCAAGAGGCTCTGGATGCCCGCAAGATCTGGCTCGACGCCCTGAACTAGCCTCCCGGGGCGCCCGCGCGCGGTTCTCCACAGATTGTCTCCTCGAACGACTCCCGGTGGGCCGAAGGCGTCAGAGTGGTCTCATGACCGCCACCCTCCCGGACACCCGCGCCGCCCTTCTCCTCGTGAAGTCGGCCTCCTCAGGATCTCGGCCGCCTCGCCACGCCTCGTGACCGTTGCCGCCTCTCCGGAATCCGGCGCGCGACATCCTGCGCGACCGGCCCCCTCGCCGCGCCTCGTGACCGAGGCCGACTTCTCGGTTGCCGAACTCTCGGCCGCCCGGCTCGACGGCGACCTCTTCGCCATCGACGGCGTCTACGCGAGCATCGCCGAACCCGAATCGGCGCAGCTGCGCGCCCTCGCCCTCGCCGCGGTCGCTCCTGAGCGCGCCATCGCCGCCCTGCGCAGCGCCCTCTGGGTGTATGGCGTCATCGCCCGCCCGCCGCTGCGCCACCAGCTCTTCGTCGACGCCCACGGCAGCACACGAGCGACCAGCTTCTCGACCTTCGACCTCAGCGAGGTGCGCCTGCTCCCCCACGACACCGCCACCATCGCGGGCCTCCGCGTCACCTCGAGACTGCGCACCGCGATCGACCTCAGTCGCCTCGCCTCGGCGCTCGACGACGCCCTCGCCGCCGACCTCACCGCGCTGCTCACTCCCGCCGGCATCACTATCGCCGACGTCGACCGCCGCCTCGCGGCCTCAACCGCACTCCCCCGCCGCCGCCTGGCCCGTTCCCGCCTCCAGCGCGTGCTCGAAGCCCCCCGCCCCGCCTGGGCGAGGGCCAGATCAGCCGCCGCTGACGCGGTAGACGTCGTAGACGGCGTCGATGCGGCGCACGGCGTTGAGTACGCGATCGAGATGGGTGGTGTCACCCATCTCGAAGACGAAGCGGCTGATCGCGAGGCGGTCGCGGGAGGTGCTGACGGTCGCAGAGAGGATGTTCACGTGGTGCTCTGAGAGCACCCGGGTGACGTCGGAGAGCAGGCCCGAGCGATCGAGCGCCTCGACCTGGATCTGCACGAGGAAGACGCTCTTCGACGACGGTGCCCACTCCACGTCGATCATGCGCTCGGGCTCCTGCAGCAGCGACTGCACGTTGTGGCAATCTGACTGGTGCACCGAGACGCCGGTACCGCGCGTCACGAAACCGACGATGTCGTCGCCGGGAACGGGGGTGCAACACTTGGCCAGCTTCACGAGGATGTCGGGGGCGCCCCGCACCAGCACGCCGGATTCGCTGTGCGTCGAGCGCGGCCGGCGGGTGCCGACCACCACTTCGAGGTCGCTGTCGTCGCTCTCGACCTCGGTCTGCAGCGACTGCAGCACCTTCTCGATGACCGACTGGGTGGAGACGTGGCCCTCGCCGATCGCCGCGTAGAGCGCCTCGACGTTGTTGTAGCTCAGCTGGGACGCGACCTCGGTGAAGGCGTCCTGGCTCATCAGCTTCTGCAGGGGCAGGTTCTGTTTGCGCATCGCCCGGGCGATGGAGTCGCGGCCCTGCTCGACGGCCTCGTCGCGCCGCTCCTTCGTGAACCACTGGCGGATCTTGTTGCGGGCCCGCGGGCTCTGCACAAAGCTCAGCCAGTCCTGGCTCGGCCCCGAGTCGGGATTCTTCGAGGTGAAGACCTCGACGACATCGCCCGTCGTCAGCGTGCTCTCGAGCGGCACCAGCCGGCCGTTGACCTTCGCGCCCATGGTGCGGTGCCCCACCTCGGTGTGCACCGCGTAGGCGAAGTCGACCGGGGTCGCACCCGCCGGCAGGCCGATCACTCGGCCCTTCGGGGTGAAGACGTAGACCTCTTTGGCGCCGATCTCGAACCGCAGCGAGTCGAGGAACTCGCCGGGGTCGACCGTCTCGGCCTGCCAGTCTGAGATGCGGGCCAGCCACGCCATGTCGGCGTCGCCCCGGTCATCCACCTGCCCGGCCTTGCCGGCATTGACCCGCTCTTTATACTTCCAGTGCGCGGCGACACCGAACTCGGCCCGCTGGTGCATCTCGTTGGTGCGGATCTGAATCTCGACCGCGCGGCCGCCCGGTCCTACGACGGTGGTGTGCAGCGACTGATAGAGGTTGAACTTCGGGGTGGCGATGTAGTCTTTGAACCGCCCGGGCATCGGGGTCCACCGCGCGTGGATCGACCCCAGCACGGCGTAACAGTCACGCACCGAGTTCACCAGCACCCGGATGCCCACCAGGTCGTAGATCTCGTCGAACTCGCGCCCGCGCACGATCATCTTCTGGTAGATCGAGTAGTACTGCTTAGGCCGCCCTGCGACCTTGCCGCGGATCTTCGACGCCTTCAGGTCTTCGCTGACCAGGTCGATGACCTGCTGTACGTACTCCTCGCGCTGCGGCGTGCGCTGCCGCACGAGGTTCTCGATCTCGACGTACAGCTTCGGCGAGAGCACGGCGAACGAGAGGTCTTCGAGCTCCCACTTGATGGCCTGGATGCCCAGCCGGTGCGCCAACGGAGCGTAGATCTCGAGCGTCTCCTGCGCCTTGCGGGTCGCCGACTCGGTCGACACGAACCCCCAGGTGCGCGCATTGTGTAACCGGTCGGCGAGCTTGATGATGAGCACCCGGATGTCTTTCGACATCGCCACGATCATCTTGCGCACGGTCTCGGCCTGGGCGCTCTCGCCGTATTTGACCTTGTCGAGCTTGGTCACACCGTCGACCAGCATGGCGACCTCGTCGCCGAACTCGGCGCGCAGGTCGTTGAGGGCGTAGTCGGTGTCTTCGACGGTGTCGTGCAGCAGCGCAGCGGCCACCGCCTTCGTGCCCATCCCCAGCTCGGCGAGAATCTGCGCCACAGCGACCGGGTGGGTGATGTACGGCTCGCCCGACCGGCGCTTCTGGCCGTCGTGTGCCCGCTCGGCGACCGTGTAGGCCCGGTCGATGATGCTCGTGTCGGCCTTCGGATGATTGGCCCGAACGGTGCGGATCAGAGTGTCGACGGCCCCGGCCGGCTGAGCGCGGGAGAAGAGGCGCGGCACCAGCCTCCGCAGCGACGCGTTGGTCGGAGCGGTGGTTTCTGTCATTGGGCGGCCTCCACTCACAATTCTACGCGGAGATGCTCTCGCTCTCGCTCTCGTTCGCGGCTCGAACCTCGCGGTTAGCACGCGCTGAGAGAACACGGGCGTCGGCCTTCTTGATCTTCGGTTCGCCGCGACGCAGCAGCGCGTACATCGGTGAGGCGATGAAGATCGTCGAGTAGGTTCCGACGAAGATTCCGATCAGCAGGGCGAGCGAGATGTCGCGCAGCGTTCCGGCACCGAGCACGAACGCCCCGATGAACAGAATGGATGCCACGGGCAGCATGGCCACGACCGAGGTGTTCAGCGACCGCACCAGGGTCTGGTTGACCGCGAGGTTCACGGTCTCGCTGAACGTGCGGGTCGGCTTCTCGCCCATCTGCCGGGTGTTCTCACGGATCTTGTCGAACACCACCACCGTGTCGTAGAGCGAGTAGCCGAGGATGGTCAGGAAGCCGATGACGGCGGCGGGGGTGATCTCGAAGCCGGTGATGCCGTAGATGCCGGCCGTGATGACGAGGTCGTGCACCAGGGCGATCATCGCCGAGGCCGCCATCTTCCACGTTCTGAAGTAGATGGCCATGAAGATGGCCGCCAGCGCGAGGAAGATGAGCAGGCCGCGGATGGCCTGCCCCGTGATGTCAGCGCCCCAGGTCGGGCCGATGAAGTTGATCGTCACCTGGTCGGGCGTCACGTTGTACGCGCTGGCGACGGCGTCGCGCACCTGGTTGCTCTCGGCGTCGTCGAGCTGGTCGGTCTGGATGCGGATGCCGTTCTGGCCCAGCGTCGTGACCGCCGGCACGAGGGCCGAGTCGACCGACTTCACGGCGTCGATGCCGAGCTGCTGGCTGGTGTCGGAGACCTGGGTGATGGAGAACTGCGAACCGCCACGGAACTCGATGCCGAACACGAACCCGCCGCGCAGGAACGGGCCGAACACGGAGACGAGAATCAGCACGGCAGCAATGGTGAACCACAGCTTCCACCGGCCGACGATGTTGTACGACTTCTTGCCTGAGTAGAGATCGTTACCCAGGTCGCTCATGCGGCCCATCAGCGCTTCTTTCGTTTCGGCGTCGGCTTTCGCACCGGTGGTCGGGGCGTGCTCGGCGCCGGGGTCGAGTTCGAGCCAGCGGTCGCCGACGTGCCGGTCGTGGTCGCACCGGTGGCCGTACCGGTCGCAGCCGCGTCGGTGCCGGTCTCGGCGTCGGGCGACGGGGTGGCGGGCGTGGTGGCCGACGACGGCGCGGCAGACGATGCCGCAGATGTCGCCCTCGTGGGTGCCTCGGTCGCCGTCGTCACGGTCGCGCTCGAGCTGGTCGCGCCGGTCTCGCTCGCTTCGGTGTTCGAGGTGCTCGGGGTGGTGCCTGCCGGCGGATCGATGACGAGTGTCGTCGATCCTGCGGCGCGGCGCTCGGCGATGGTCTGTCGGCGAGCCGCCTCGCGACTCGAGGAGACCTGCTTGCCTCGCGCGACGGATGGCGACGGCGCCTTGAACTGGGCCCGGCCGCGGTACACGGCTCCGAGTTGCCTCGGGTCGAGCCCGCTGGCCTTGTGGCCGTCCCTGAAGAAGGGCAGCTCGGCCAGCAGCGTCATGATGGGGTGCGTGAACATGATCACGACCACCAGGTCGATGACCGTCGTCATACCGAGGGTGAGGGCGAAGCCCTTCACGCTGCCGACGGCGAGGATGTACAGAACCACGGCGGCCATCAGGTTGATGAAGTCGGAGGCGAAGATCGTTCGGATCGCGCGCTTCCATCCCGCCTGTACCGACGATTCGAGACCTCTGCCATCACGCAGTTCGTCGCGTATTCGCTCGAAGTAGACGATGAACGAGTCGGCGGTGATACCGATGGCCACGATCAGACCCGCGATGCCGGCGAGTGACAGCCGGAACCCGGCCCGCCACGAGAGCAGGTCGACCACCAGGAAGGTGAGGGTGCCGGCCACGATGAGCGAGGCGATGGTGACCGCGCCGAGCACCCGGTACTGCAGCAGCGAGTACAGCACGACCAGGATGAGCCCGATGAGCCCCGCGATCAACCCGCTGATGAGTTGCGTCGTACCGAGGGTCGCCGAGATGGTGTTCTGGCTCTGTACCGAGAAGCTGATCGGCAGGGCACCGAACTTCAGCTGGTCGGCCAGGGTCTTGGCCGTGTCGGCCGTGAAGTTGCCCGAGATTTGCGGTTCGCCGTTGGTGATCACCGCGAGCGTTCGGGGAGCCGAGATCACGTTTCCGTCGAGCACGATGGCGAACTGGTTCTGTGCACCGGTGAGGGCCGAGAGGCGGGTCGTGACGGCCGCGAACTCGCTTGTGCCCTGGTCGTTGAAGAAGATGTTGACCACGTACTGGCCGGTGGAGGCGCCCGAGCTGGTCTGCGCGACCCCGCTGGTGGCGTTCGTGACCGTCTCACCCGACACCTCGACGGGGCCGAGGATGTACTTGGCACCGTCGCTGCCGCACGCGACCAGAGGTTGATCTGCAGGTGCCTGCCCGGCATCCGTCGCCTCGGTCGAGCTGCAGTCGATGTTCAAGAACTGGTCTTCGAGCGCCGGCGTGACCCATGAGAGGTCGCTGGCGTCGGTCGGCGACGCCGTCGGGGTGCTATCGAGCCCGGGCGTGGGCGTGGTGGTCGGCGTCGTCGCCGTGTCGGTCACCAGCACCGGCCGGAACTCGAGTTTCGCCGACGCCTCGATGCGGGCGAGCGTCGCGTCGTCGGGCTTGCCCGGGATCGACACCACGATGTTCTGGCCACCCTGGGTGGAGATCTGAGCCTCGGAGACACCGCTGGCGTCGACGCGCTGCCGGATGATCGACACGGCCTGCGAGACCTGGTCGTCAGAGACGGTCTGGCCGTTCTCGAGCTTCGGGGCCAGGATGATCTCGGTGCCGCCCTCGAGGTCGAGGCCGAGTTTCGGCAACCACGAGCCACCGCCCCAGATGGCGCCAGCGGCATTGACGCCGGCGAGGGCGATGAAGATGACAAGGAGCCAGACGAGCGTGCGTCTGGCTCTCTTGACGGCGGTTGATTTTGCCACCTGTGAAACTCAGCTTTCTATAACGACCCCGAGAAACAGTACTGCACACAGACAGAACCTGAGTACCAGTCACATACTGGCACCCAGGATGTCGTGCAGGATCGTTCGACGAGTTCGCGAACGGAGGTGCGGAACTACTCGCCCGACTTCTTTTCTGACGTCGGCTTGCCGTTCTCGTCGAGCGGCACACCGTTCAGTACAGTACCCGACGTCGAGGAGTCGGTGCTCGATGAACCGGCGACTGAGCGCGGCTCGTGGATGCGCTCACCGAACTCGGGCTCACTCTGGTCGTCGATCGTGTCGACAGCGGTGTCGGCGACGGCTTCGTCTTCGGTGGGAACGACGCGGGTGACGGTCTGGCGGTGCACCTTGAGCACGGTGCCGGGCGTGGTCTCGAGCAGGATCTGGTTGTTCTCGACGTCGATGCTCAGAATCGTGCCGTACACGCCGAAGTTGGTCATGACGTAGGCGCCCTCGGCGATCTTGTTGGTGAGCTCTTCAGCCTCGCGCTTGCGCTTGCGGCTGTTTCGCACCATGAAGATGATGAGAACGGCCAGCACGGCCAGCATGATGAGGGTTAATGGGTCCATTTAAGAGTTCGAGCCTTCCAAAGATTTTCGGGTGCAGACGGCCCTCAGCATACAGAGCGGGGCTGAGCGTCAGATGAAATTATAGTTCATCCTCGAAAAGCGGCTGAGAGCCGCTCTTCTGGGCCGTTCGCGCGGTGATGTCGTCGCGCGGCTGCATGCCGAAGTGCTGCCATCCCTCTCTGGTAGCCATGCGCCCTCGGGGCGTTCTGATGATGAGGCCGATGCGCACCAGAAACGGCTCGACGACCGACTCGATCGTCTCCGACTCCTCGCCCACCGAGACGGCCAGGGTGTTGAGCCCCACAGGGCCGCCGTTGAACCGGGTGAGCAGAATCATCATGACGGCCCGGTCGAGCCGGTCGAGGCCGAGCTCGTCGACGTCGTAGAGCTCGAGGGCGGCGCGCACGACGGCACGGTTCGCCTCTCCCCCGTGCACGAGGGCATAGTCGCGCACGCGCCTGAGCAGACGGTTCGCGATGCGGGGGGTGCCGCGGGAGCGGTTCGCGATCTCGATCAGTGCGGCATCCTCTACCGAGAGCTCGAGCATGGCGGCGGCTCGGCGCAGCACGTGCACGAGCTCGTCGGCGTCGTAGAACTCGAGGTGGGCGGTGAAGCCGAACCGGTCGCGCAGCGGGTTGGGCAGCAGACCACTGCGGGTGGTCGCCCCGACGAGCGTGAACGGGGCGAGGTCGAGCGGAATCGAGGTCGCACCGGCGCCCTTGCCGACCATGATGTCGATGCGGAAGTCTTCCATCGCGAGGTAGAGCAGTTCTTCTGCCGAGCGCGCCATGCGGTGGATCTCGTCGACGAACAGCACCTCGCCGGGCACCAGGCTCGACAGCACAGCGGCGAGGTCGCCCGCGTGCTGGATGGCCGGCCCGCTCGACATGCGCAGCGGTCGCCCGCTCTCGTGCGCCACGATCATGGCCAGCGTCGTCTTGCCGAGGCCGGGCGGCCCGGCGAGCAGAATGTGGTCGGGCGTGCGGTTCTGGATGGTCGCCGCGTCGAGCAACAGCTGCAGCTGCCCGCGCACGCGCTGCTGGCCCACGAACTCGGCGAGGCTCTTCGGGCGCAGGGCTCCCTCGAAGGCCAGCTCTGCCTCAGAGCCCATCATCTCGGGCTGAAGCAGCTCGTCGGGCCGCAGCCGATCGTCGGCCGGGCGCCGTTCTGGGGCCGGTCGCTGTTCTGCCGGCGATCGCTGTTCTGCCGACCCGTTCATCGCGGCCCCGCCGTGCTCTGGCGCGGCCCCAGCTCGGTGAGCGAGCGGCGCAGCAGCACCTGCACACTGTCTTTCTCCTCATCGCTGGCGGCGGCGAGCACGGTGTCGAGGGCGTCGGATGCACTGCGATCGTTCCAGCCGAGGCCGACCAGCGCCACCAGCACGTCGTCGCGCACCGTCGCCGCCGGGGCGAACGAGGGCCGACCCGGCTGTGCCCGGGCGTACCCGGCGACCTTGCCCGTGAGCGACACGACGATGAGTTTGGCGGTCTTGGGCCCGATTCCGCTGACCCGGCGGAAGACGGCGTCGTCGTCGGCCGCGACCGCGCGGGAGATGTCGGCCGGCGAGAGCACGGCGAGCACGCCCATGGCCGACTTCGGCCCCACACCAGTGACGCCGACCAGCAGCGAGAAGATCTCGAGCGACTCGGCATCGGCGAAGCCGAACAGCGAGAGCGAGTCTTCGCGAACGATCATGCTGGTCAGCACGCGGGCCTCTTCGCCGATGCGCAGCGAGAGCGAATGCTCGGGCGTCAGCTGCACCTGGAACCCGACCCCGCCGACCTCGATGACGGCACCCGTGCCGTACAGGTCGAGCACGGTTCCACGCAGACTTGAGATCACTCCCCCACCCTACGACTCCGGGCCGACTTTCGAACACCTGTTCGCCCGGCGTGCCGCAGATCACCCCTCCCTGGTCTTCGGCCCAGCCCTCCGGTTCGCCCGTTCGGCCATCCGATCTGCGCACGAGCACGCAAAAGGGCCCCAGAACGTGCCTTTGCGCGAGTTCGACGGGTAGTGAGGGTGGCTGCGGTAGGGAGGGCGGCGCAGGGAGGCAGGCGCAGGGAGGGCAAGCGCAGGGAGGGCGGCCGCACCGAGGTGGGACGGGCGCCGCGGAGGGCGAAAAGGGCAGCGGGTCAGCGCGCGGCGCGGCGCTGGTTCGGCTGGGGCTGGCGGGCGGCCTGCTCGGCGGCGAACCACACCGCCTGGGCGCTGGTGAGGGCGGCCGCGGGGCGTTCGCGTGACAGCGCGCCGCCGTGCAGGTCGCCGCTCGAGCCCGTCGCCGTCGCGGCGAGAGCGCCCAGCGGCGATCGCCACGCGTGGCAGATCGCCAGCGCGAGAGCGTCGGCCGCGTCTGCCGGCTTCGGAATCGCCTCGAGCCGCAGGATCTTCGCGACCATCGTGCCGACCTGCTTCTTGTCGGCCTGGCCGTACCCAGTGACGGCCGCCTTGACCTCAGTGGGCGTGTGCATGCCGATCGGCAGCGAGCGTCTGACCGCGGCGAGCATGGCGATTCCGCTGACCTGTGCCGTGCCCATCACGGTGCTGACGTTCGTGTCGGCGAAGACCCGCTCGAGGGCGACGCGCGCGGGCCGGTACTCGTCGAGCATCCGTTCGATGCCGTCGCTGATGGTGAGCAGGCGGTCTTCGTGCCGCTCGCCGGCGGGGGTACGGATGACCGTGACGTGCACGAGCGTGGCACGCCGGTTCTGCGACACGTCGACGATGCCGACGCCGCAGCGGGTGAGTCCGGGGTCAATGCCTAATACACGCACGCCGCCAACCTACCCCAGGCCCGCCGGTGCGGCCGGGGGCCGGCGGGCGTGTTGGAGCGAGCCCGCGGTGGGGCCCCCGGTGCGGCCGGGGGGGCCGGCGGGCGTGTTGAAGCGAGCCTGCGGTGGGGCCAGCCCCACACCTGGCCCGGAACGGTCGCGCACCAGGCGCCCCGATCGGCAGAGTTGCCGCAGAACGAGGCCCGCTCGACCGAGCGACCAGCGAAGATGAGGAGAAGAATCGATGAGAATCGACGTGAACCAGGCGGGCACCGACCCGCACGCCGGCACCGACCGCCATACGGGTACCGACCCGCACACGGTCACCGACCCGCACACGGTCACCGACCCGCACAGGGGCACCGACCAGCACACGAGCACCGACGACAGGGAGGGGGCGGCAATGCCGAAGCAGCGGCGAGCGGTGGCCACGTGGCCGGCCGCGGTCGGGCGCGGCTTCGTGCGTTCGCTGGTGGTCGCCGTCGTCTGCCTCCTCGTGCCGGCGATGTGGGCGGCGCTGGTCGTGGTCGGCGTGCTGTTCCGGGGTGCCCCGTGGTCGTGGTTCGCGCTGATCGTACTCGGCGCCGTGTGGGCGTACACCCTGGCGCGAACGGTCGCCCGGTTCACCCGCGGCCTCGTGCGCCGGTACACCGGCATCGCGATCGACGGCGGGTACCGCCGGCCAGAGCCGATCATCCAGCTGGCCACCGGCTATTGGTGGAACGGCTACACCTACGCCAAGACCCGCCGCCAGTCGCAGCAGGAGCAGGATGTTCGGCGCCGGTTCGCCGACCCCGCCAGCTGGCGCGACCTGCGCTGGGTCGTGCTCGCACCCGCAGCCGGCGTGGTGGCCGCGGTGCCGGCAGCGGCGGTGGCCGCAGCGATCGTGGTCGTTCTGCAGCCCGCCGTCGGCGTGTGGATGTTCGGCGTGCTGCTGCTCGCCATCGCCGTCGTCACGGCACCCTTCGCCTGGCGGCCGCTCGTGCCGCTGGCCGTGCGCTGGCTGCAGCCCTCGCCCACCGCCGAGCTGGCCGAACGGGTGCGTGATCTCACCGAACAGCGGGCGGATGCGACCGTGGCTCAGGCGGCAGAGATCCGCCGCATCGAACGCGACCTGCACGACGGCGCTCAGGCCCGCCTGGTCGCCCTCGGGCTCTCGCTGGCCACCGCCGAGAGACTGATCGACACCGACCCCGCGGGGGCGGCGGAGCTGATCCGCGAGGCGCGGGCGGGGGCATCCACGTCGCTGGCCGAGCTGCGGGAGCTGGTGCGCGGCATCAACCCGCCCGTGCTGACCGAGCGCGGGCTCGTCGACGCGGTTCGGGCGCTCGCGCTCGACAGCCCGGTCGAGGTGGTCGTGGCCAGCGACCTGACGGCGCGGCTCGACGCTCCGATCGAGTCGGCGCTGTACTTCGCCGTCGCCGAACTGCTGGCGAACGTCGCTCGGCACTCGGGTGCGCGACGCGCCAGCGTCGTCATCCGGCGCGATGCGACCGCGATCGCCATCGAGGTCGGTGACGACGGTCACGGCGGCGCGAACGTCTCGCCGGGCGGCGGGCTCGACGGTCTCGGCCGGCGCCTCGCGGTGTTCGACGGCACGGTGACGGTGGCGAGCCCGGCCGGCGGCCCGACCACGGTGACACTGGAGGTGCCGTGCGCGTCGTCGTAGCAGAAGACCTCTACCTGCTGCGCGACGGAATCGTGCGGCTGGTGGAGGCCTACGGCCACGAGGTGGTCGCCACGGCGGCGACCGGGCCCGAGACCCTGCACGCACTCGTCGCCTGGCGCCCCGACGTGGCCATCGTCGACGTGCGCATGCCCCCCACGAACACCGACGAGGGGCTGCAGGCGGCTCTGGATGCCCGGCGAACCGTGCCCGGGCTGCCCGTGCTGATTCTCTCGCAGCACGTCGAGCAGCTCTACGCTCGCGAACTGCTGGCCGACCGGGCCGGCGGCGTCGGCTACCTGCTCAAGGAGAGTGTGTTCAACGCCGAGCAGTTCATGGCGGCGCTCGAACGTGTGGCCGGCGGAGGCACCGCGCTCGACCCTGTCGTGGTGCAGAAGTTGCTCGCCGCCCGGCCCGCGGCGAGACCGACCGCGATGCTCACCGACCGGGAGCGCGCCGTGCTCGCGCTAATGGCCGAGGGGCTCTCGAACCAGGCGATCGCGAGGCGGCTCCACCTCAGCGAGGGCGCCATCGGCAAGTACACGACCTCGACGTTCGAGAAGCTCGGCCTCAGCGACGACACCGACACCAACCGCCGCGTGCGGGCGGTGCTCGCCTATCTCAGTGAGCCGCGGTAGGGCAGGTCAGTCGTTCTCGAGCTCGGCCTGCACCTCGGGGGTGAGGTCGAAGTTCGAGTAGACGTTCTGCACGTCGTCGTTGTCTTCGAGGGCATCGATGAGGCGGAACACCTTGCGCGCGGTCTCGGCGTCGACCTCGACCTTGAGGCTCGGCACGAACTCGATGTCGGCCGACTCGTAGTCGATGCCGGCGTCTTGCAGCGCGGTGCGGTTGGCCACCAGGTCGCTCGGCTCGGTGAGCACCTCGAACTCGGGCCCGTGGTCGATGACCTCTTCGGCGCCCGAGTCGAGCACCGCGAGCATCACGTCGTCTTCGCTGAGCGTCGGGGTGTGCTCGACCTTGATGACACCCTTGCGATGGAAGTTGTAGGCCACGCTGCCCGGGTCGCCCATGGTGCCGCCGTTGCGCGAGACGATCGCCCGAACATCGGCTGCCGCCCGGTTCTTGTTGTCGGTGAGGCACTCGATGAGCATCGCGACACCGTTCGCCGCGTACCCCTCGTAGATGATGGTCTGGTAGTCGACGGCGTCGGAACCGACACCCGCGCCGCGCTTGACGGCCCGGTCGATGAGGTCTTTCGGAACCGAGGTCTTCTTCGCCTTCTGAACGGCGTCGACGAGGGTGGGGTTGCCCGAGAGATCGGCGCCGCCCAGCTTCGCGGCCACCTCGATGTTCTTGATCAGCTTGGCGAACGACTTCGCACGGCGGGCGTCGGTGACCGCCTTCTGGTGCTTGGTGGTTGCCCACTTGGAATGACCTGACATGGTGTTCTCCTTGAAAATCCTGCGCTTCAGTCTAAATGAACTCGAGCACGCGGTCGTAGAACCGGCGGTGGAAGCGGTGGTCGTCGGTCATCTCGGGGTGGAACGACGTGCCGAGCAGGTTGCCCTGCTCCACGGCGATCACCCGGCCGTCGTCGAGCTGGCCGAGAACGGATGCCCGCTCCCCCACCTTCTCGACCACCGGCGCCCTGATGAACACGGCGTGCACCGGCGGCTCACCGAGCTCGGCGATGTCGATGTCGACCTCGAACGACTCCTTCTGGCTGCCGAAGGCGTTGCGGCGCACCTCGATGTCGAGGCCGCCGACGCTCTGCTGGCCCTGGATTCCGTCGAGCACGGTGTCGGCGAGCATGATGAGGCCCGCACAGGTGCCGTAGACCGGCAGCCCGTCGGCGATGGCCTTCTTCAGCGGCTCGGCCAGGCCGAACATGCGCGAGAGCTTGTCGATGACGCTCGACTCGCCACCGGGTATGACGAGGCCCGACACGCGTTCCAGCTCTTCGGGTCGGCGAACAGTGATGACGTCGGCGCCGAAGGAGCGCAAGACGTTGGCGTGCTCACGGAAGTCGCCCTGCAGGGCCAGCACGCCGACGGTGGCTGCGTGCTGCCGGGGCCGCTCAGCGATCGGAGGCGCCGTCGCGCTACCAGCCACGCTCGGAGAGGCGGTGGGGAGCTGCGAGGTCGGCGACGTTGATGCCGACCATGGCCTCACCCAGCCCGCGCGAGGCCTCGGCGATGACCTGCGGGTCGTCGTAGAAGGTGGTGGCCTTGACGATGGCGGCGGCGCGCTTGGCGGGATCGCCAGACTTGAACACGCCCGAACCGACGAACACGCCGTCGGCGCCGAGCTGCATCATCATGGCCGCGTCGGCCGGCGTCGCGACGCCGCCCGCGGTGAACAGCACGACGGGCAGCTTGCCCGTCTCGGCGATCTCGACGACGAGCTCGTAGGGCGCCTGCAGCTCCTTCGAGGCGACGTAGAGCTCGTCGGGTGCCATGGAGCGGAGCGCGCGGATCTCGCCGAGGATCTTGCGGATGTGCTTGGTCGCCTCAGAGACGTCGCCGGTACCGGCCTCGCCTTTCGAGCGGATCATCGCGGCGCCCTCGTTGATGCGGCGCAGGGCCTCGCCGAGGTTGGTCGCGCCGCAGACGAACGGCACGGTGAAGTTCCACTTGTCGATGTGGTTCACATAGTCGGCCGGGCTCAGCACCTCCGACTCGTCGATGTAGTCGACGTCGAGTGCCTGCAGGATCTGCGCCTCGACGAAGTGGCCGATGCGGGCCTTCGCCATGACCGGGATCGACACGGCCGAGACGATGCCGTCGATGAGGTCGGGGTCGCTCATGCGGGCGACGCCACCCTGCGAACGGATGTCGGCCGGCACCCGCTCGAGCGCCATCACCGCGACCGCTCCGGCGTCTTCGGCGATACGCGCCTGGTCGGCGTTCACGACGTCCATGATGACACCGCCCTTCAGCATTTCTGCGAGGCCGCGTTTGACGCGGCTCGAGCCGACGGAGGAAGTGGGGGTGGAGTCAGTCATAGTGCTTTCTATTCTATTCGGGCCGCTGGTTGAGTAGCTCCGCAGGAGCGTATCGAAACCCGGTCGAGACGTTCCGGTTTCGATACGCGCCCCGCGCTACTCAACCGGCGACGTGGGCCAGGCGGCGGCGATGGACGCGCGAACCTCGCCGAGTAGCTGCGGCAGCGCCTTGGTCTTGGCGATGATCGGGAAGAAGTTGGCGTCGGTGGCCCAGCGCGGAACGACGTGCTGGTGCAGGTGGTCGGCGATGCCGGCACCTGCGATGCGGCCCTGGTTCATGCCGATGTTGAAGCCGTCGCTCTTCGACACCTCACGCACCACCCGCATGGCCGTCTGGGTCAGCGTAGCGATCTCGTCGGTCTCCTCCGGCGTGGCCTGGTCATAGAGCGACACATGGCGGTACGGGCAGACCAGCAGGTGGCCGCTGTTGTATGGAAACAGGTTGAGCAGCACATAGGCGTAGGTTCCCCTGGCCACGATGAGGGCGTCTTCGTCGCTCATGGTCGGCGCCACGCAGAACGGGCAGGCGTCTTCGTGAGGCTGCGTGCCGTTCTGGATGTACACCATGCGATGCGGGGTCCAGAGCCGCTGGAACTCGTCGGGCACGCCCGCCAGGTGCTCCGAGCCGATGATCTCGACCTTCTCGATGTCATCCACCGTCAGATCTGGCCCTGGCTGGTGACCTGCAGCCTGTTCTCGATCGACGCCACGATTCTGTCGACCGCCTCGGCCACCGGCACGTTGTTCTGCTGCGTGCCGTCGCGAAAACGGAAGCTGACCGACCCGGCGGCGCGGTCTTCCTCGCCGACGATGAGCTGGAACGGCACCTTGTTCTTGGTGTGCGTGCGGATCTTCTTCTGCATGCGGTCGGCAGAGGCATCCATCTCGGCCCGCACACCCCGCGCCTTCAGCTGCCTGATCACGTCGCCCAGGTACTCCTCGTACTGCTCGGCCACCGGGATGCCGACGACCTGCACGGGCGAGAGCCACACCGGGAACGCACCGGCGTAGTGCTCGGTGAGCAGCCCGAAGAACCGCTCGACCGAACCGAACAGTGCGCGATGGATCATCACCGGGCGCTTCTTCGTACCGTCGCTCGCGGTGTACTCCAGCTCGAAGCGCTCAGGCATGTTGAAGTCGAGTTGGATGGTCGACATCTGCCAGGTGCGGCCGATGGCGTCGCGCGCCTGAACCGAGATCTTCGGGCCGTAGAACGCCGCTCCCGCGGGGTCTGGCACCAGCTCGAGCCCGGAGGCGGCGGCGACTTCGGCGAGCGTGTCGGTCGCCTCCTTCCACACCTCGTCGCTGCCCACGTACTTCTCGTCGTTGCGGGTCGACAGCTCGAGGTAGAAGTCGTCGAGACCGTAGTCCTTCAGCAGCCCGAGCACGAAGGTGAGCAGGCTGGTGAGCTCGGTCTTCATGTCTTCCTGGGTGGTGAAGATGTGCGCGTCGTCCTGCGTCATGCCGCGCACGCGGGTGAGCCCGTGCACGACGCCCGACTTCTCGTAGCGGTAGACCGTGCCGAACTCGAACATGCGAAGCGGCAGGTCGCGGTACGACCGCCCGGAGGATTCGAAGATGAGGCAGTGGAACGGGCAGTTCATGGGCTTCAGGTAGTAGTCGGCGCCCTGCCGGGTGATCTCGCCCTCTTCGTTGCGCGCCTCGTCGAGCTGCATCGGCGGGAACATCGAGTCTTTGTAGAAGCCGAGGTGGCCCGAGGTCTCGAACAGGTTCGACTTGGTGATGTGCGGCGAGTAGACGAAGTCGTAGCCCTCGACCTCATGGCGCTTTCGCGAGTAGTCCTCCATCTCGCGGCGGATGATGCCGCCCTTCGGGTGGAACACCGCCAGCCCCGACCCGATCTTGTCGGGGAACGAGAACAGATCGAGCTCGGCGCCGAGGCGGCGGTGGTCGCGCTTCGCGGCCTCCTCCTGCCGGGCCTGGTAGGCGCGCAACTCGTCTTTGGTGGGCCACGCGGTGCCGTAGATGCGCTGCAGCTGCGGGTTCTTCTCAGATCCCCGCCAGTAGGCCGCCGCCAGGCGGGTGAGCGCGAAACCGTTGCCGATCATGCGTGTGTTCGGCAGGTGCGGGCCGCGGCAGAGGTCTTTCCAGACCGTCTCGCCGGTCTTCGGGTCGACGTTGTCGTAGATGGTGAGTTCGGCGCCGCCGACCTCGACCGACTCGTCTTCTGCCGTCGAACCGCCCTTGATGCCGATGAGCTCGAGCTTGTACGGCTCGTTCGCCAGCTCGGCGCGCGCCTCGTCGTCGGTGACCACCCGGCGCACGAAGCGCTGGCCCTGGCGGATGATGCGTTCCATCGCCTTCTCGAGGGTCTTCAGGTCGTCGGGGGTGAACGGCTCGGCCACCCCGAAGTCGTAGTAGAAGCCGTCAGTGACGGGCGGGCCGATGCCGAGCTTCGCCTCCGGGTTGATCGACTGCACCGCCTGCGCCATCACATGAGTGGCGGAGTGGCGCAGGATGTTCAGGCCGTCGGGCGACGAGATCGGAACAGGCTCGACGAAGTCACCCGGAGTGACCGTCGTCGCCAGGTCGCGGAGTTCGCCGTTGACCTTCATGGCCACGACCGTTCGGTCGGTGAACAGTTCGAATCCGGTGAATTCGGCCTCGACCTGGATGATGTCACTCACGTACCGTGTGCTCCTAGCGATTGGTTCTCGTCGTTCAGTCAACTTTAGCGCCGCGTAAACTCGGCCCCGACCGCGCGAAATGGAGTTGTGTGTTGCAGAACGACCCGGCGAGTATCGCGCTGCCGCCGCTGGCGATCCCCGTTCGCACCATCGGGCGGCGCACCTTCGACTTCTCGCGACAGATCGCTGTGATGGCGATCGTGAACCGAACCCCCGACTCCTTCTACGACGATTGCGCCACGTACGAACTGGATCGGGCCGTCGAGGCAGCGGTGCAGGCTGCGAACGACGGCGCCGACTGGGTCGACATCGGCGGCGTTCCGTTCGCCCCGGGCCCGGAGGTGCCGGTCGACGAGGAGCTCGCACGGGTGATTCCGGTGATCGAGGCGCTCGCCGTCGAGAGCGACGTGGTCGTGTCGGTCGATACGTTTCGGCCCGAGGTCGCGGCGGCGGCCATCGCGGCGGGGGCCTCGGTGATCAACGACACCACGGGCATCCACGACCCCCGGCTGGCCCGGGTCGTCGGTGACAGCGAGGCGACGCTCGTCATCACGCACAGCCTGGCCCGACCGCGCCGGCCGTACCCCCGTCCGCATTACCACGACGTGGGTTCGCAGGTGGCCGGCTTTCTGCGTGACCGCATCGACGTCGCCCGGGCGAACGGTGTGCCCGACGAGCGCATCGTGCTCGACCCGGGCCACGACCTCAACAAGAACACCCGCCAGACGCTCGAGCTGACCAGGCGGTTCGGTGAGATCACCGCGCTCGGCTACCCGACGCTGGCCGCCGTGTCGAACAAAGACTTCGTCGGCGAGGCACTGGGGCGACCGAAGGGCGAGCGGCTCGCCGGGTCGCTGGCCGCCGCGACGGTGAGCGCCCTGCTCGGCGCCCGCATCGTGCGAATGCACAACGTGCGCGAGGCGGTCGATGCCATGCGCATGGTGGAGGCTGTTCTGGGCTGGCGTGAGCCCGTCTTCGAGACCCACAACCTATAGGGAATGACGTGAGCGACGACCCCATCGTGCAGCTGTACCCGACTGCCACGCCCGCGGGTGCGGCCGGCGTGGGTGCGGCCAGCATGGGTGCGGCCGGCATGGGTGCGGCCGGTGCGGGTGCGGCCGGCGTGGGTGCGGCCGACATGGGTGCGGCCGGCGGGGGTGCTGCCGGCTGGAGTGCGGCCGGCGTAGGTGCCGCACGAACCCCGGGCGCCCTCACCGACACCGACCTGCTCGCGCTGTACGCCCCCGCCGAGCGCTCGGTGCCGTCGGTGCGAGCCAACTTCATCTCGTCGATCGACGGTTCGGCCACCGCCGGCGGGCTCTCGGGCGGCGGGCTCTCGAGCGGCCTCGGTGCGCCGGCCGACAAGCGCGTCTTCGACCTGCAGCGCCAGCTCTGCGACGTGGTGCTGGTGGGCGCGGGCACCGTTCGGTCAGAGGGGTACGGCGCGATGCTGCTGGGGCCGGATGCCCGGAGCTGGCGCGTCGCGAACGGGCTGCCCGAGCATCCGACGTTCGCCATCGTCTCGGGCCGCCTCGACCTCGACCCGGCCAGTGACGTGTTCGCCAAAGCCCCGGTTCGTCCGGTCGTGCTGACCGCCCGCTCGGCCGGCGCCGCAAAACGTAAAGAACTCGAGCGGGTCGCCGATGTGGTCGACTGCGGCGAGACCCGGGTCGACGCCGAAGCACTCATCGCCGCCCTCACCGCGCGCGGACTGCTGCGGGTGCACTGCGAGGGCGGCCCGTCGCTGCTCGGCTCGCTGGTGGCCGCCGACCTGCTCGACGAGCTCTGCCTCACCGTCAGCCCTGCGCTCGAAGGTGGGGCCGGGCCTCGCATCGTGACGGCGGGCGGGAAGGCGATCGCTCTGCGCCCGATGGGGCTCGACCATGTGCTTCTCGCGGGCAGCATGCTGCTGACCAAGTACTCGAGGCGCCGCCGGGGCTAGGCTGGCGCCCGTTATGCCGACCTCAGCAACGACGAACGCCACCACGACCCTGTCGTCTCGACCGGCGAGCTGCCGGCCTCTCCGACCTGCTGGGGCTGAACCTGGCCGCGTGGGGGCGGTGGGGGCGGCGGTAAGGGCGGCGGCATCGCGCTAGCCGGCGGCAAAGCGGGCAGGCGGCGGGCCGCAGCCGGTTGCATCCCCGGGCCGGCGAGTCTGAGAGTTCTCTCAGCAGACGCGATGGCCGCGCGACTAGGTTGGTGGCCACACCTGACCTGAGGAGCGGCTCATGGGATTCTTCGATCGACTGTTCGGGCGCGACGAGGCGCCGGCCGGGTCGGTGCCGTCGGCCGGCTCCACTGGGTCTGCTGGGCCGACAGGGTCTACCGCGCCGACTGGGTCTACCGGGCCTAGGGCGACCGCCGGCTCTGCCGCGAAGAAGACCGACGACGAGATCGCAGTCGAACGGTACCGCTACCTGCTGCGTACCGCTCCCCCGGAGACGATCGAAGAGGTTCACCGTGAGGCGTTCGCCAAGCTGACGCCGAAGCAGCGCGACCTGATCTTCACCGAACTGACCGCGAACGCTCCGGCCGGCGATGCCCCGGCAGACGCGTCGACCGAATCGCTCGCGCGCTCGGCGACGCGCTCAGAACTGCGCCAACCCGGCGTGCTCGAGCGGTCGTTCGGCGGCCGTGGCTCGATGGGAGGTGCCGGCGGCGGCATGGGCTTCGGTGGCATGTTCGCGAGCTCGCTGCTCGGCTCGGTGGCGGGCTACGTCATCGGTTCGGCGATCGCACAGGCATTCATCCCCGACTCTGTCGGCAGCGACGCCAACGCCGACGGCACGAACGGAGACGGTACGAACGCAGACGGCACTGATCAGCCTGCCGACGCTGGCGGCTCCGACGCCGACGGCACGGCCCAGACGGCCGACGCGGGCAGCAGCGACACCAGCGCCGACGGCACCACGGCCGATGTCTCGAACGCCGGCGCAGACTACTCCGCCACCGGTGCCGACTACTCGCATGGCGACGGCTCGGGCGACTTCGGTGGCGACACCGGTGGCGACACCGGCGGAGACTTCGGCGGTGACATGGGCGGCGACTTCGGCGGCGATTTCGGTGGCGACTTCGGGTTCTGACCGAGCGTCGGCACCCCAGGCGTGCGAGAGAATGAGCCATGAGCAAACTCGCCGCCCTCGTCGCCCGCCCGCCCGTCTCGACCTCGCAGACCGTCGCCCGCCTGCTGCTCGGCGGGGTGCTCGCCTTCGCCGGAATCAGCCACCTCACGCGCGCCCGCCAGGAGTTCCAGGCGCAGGTGCCCACCTGGGTGCCGCTTCCGGCCGACACGGTGGTCGTGGCGTCGGGCGTCGTCGAAGTGGGGCTGGGCACAGCGCTGCTCGCGCTGCCGAAGCAGCGCGTCTCTGTCGGGCTGGTGGCGGCGGCCTTCTTCATCGCGATCTTTCCCGGCAACATCTCGCAGCTCGTGACGCACACCGACGCGTTCCGGCTGAACTCCGACCGCGCCCGTGCCCTTCGTCTCATCTTCCAGCCGCTGCTCGTGCTCTGGGCCCTCTGGTCGACCGGCGCCCTGAAGGCGCTGAGCGCCGCCCGCTGAGCGCGCCCGCTGAGCGGCGCCGCCTGTGCGCCGCCCGCCTGCGCACCACCCGCCTGAGCACCACCCCTCTGAGCGCCACCAGTAGCGTCCCGGGCCCGCTCCGCCGGGCATCCGCCCCCCATCGGCACCAACCTCCGGGCGCCGCCCCACCGGGCGCCGCACACGCGACCTACGTCTATGGTCGCCGCGCCATCGACCGTCGAGACTGAAAAGACAGTTCACCTCGACCACGTCGGCGACACGCGCGGAAGGCTGCCCACACCATGCCCAACCCTCTCATCGAGCACGGCCGCCCGCGGCTCCGAGCCCTGCGTATCGCTTCGGCGGGCGCCGTTCTGGCGTTGGCCGCCGTGGCCACCGGATGCACGAGCTCGGCCCAGCCCGCACCGAGCAGCACGCCCGGCCCGACGTCGACCGCAGCAGCGACCCCAGCCCTGCCGGCCGACGCCGCCGCGCTGACCGCCACGTTCCAGAACGCCGCCAAGAGCCTGATGGTGCCCGGCGCGGCCATGCTCATCAGAACCCCCGACGGCGACATCACCGCGACCTACGGAACCACCGAGCTCGGCGGAACCACCCCGGTCTCGCTCGACGACCACATTCGCGTCGGCTCGAACACGAAGACCTGGACGGGCACCGTCATTCTGCAGCTCGCGCAGGAGGGCAGGCTCGCGCTCACCGACCCGGTGTCGAAGTACCGCCCCGACGTGCCGAACGGTGACAACATCACCATCGAAGAGCTGCTGAACATGCGCAGTGGTCTGTTCAACTACACCGAGACGTATCAGTTGAACCACGATCTCGACGTCGACCCGGGCAAGGTGTGGAACCCCGAGGAGCTTGTGGCCATGGGGCTGGCCCTGCCGCCGTATTTCGCGCCGGGAACAGGGTTCCACTACTCCAACACGAACACCGTGCTGCTCGGCCTGATCGCCCAGCAGCTCGACGGCAAGCCACTGCAGCAGATCTTCCAAGACCGGCTGTTCACGCCCCTGGGGCTGACCAACACGTCGTTTCCCGCGAGCGATGACGCGAGCATCCCGGCCCCGTACTCGAACGGGTACATGTACACCGACAACGTGCAGACTCTCGCGACGGCGACGCTGCCGGCAGACCTGCTGGCCCAGGCGCAGGCGGGAACACTGCTGCCGAACGACTTCACCGCGACGAACCCGTCGTGGGCCTGGTCGGCCGGGGCGGGAATCTCGACCATCGGCGACCTGGCCACGTGGGTCGAGGCGCTCGGCGGGGGCACCGGTGACCTGCTGAACGCCGACATGCAGCAGCAGCGCATGCAGAGCGTCATCGGCGTTCCGAACTCGGCCGGTGGGGCGGGCTACGGCTGGGGCATCGCCCGGATGGGCCCCATCTTCTACGGGCACACCGGCGAACTGCCGGGCTACAACTCCTACATGGGGTACGACCCGGTCAACAAGGTGACCATGGTGGTCTGGACCAACCTCGCCCCCTCTGCAGACGGCCGACCCCCGGCGGCGACCCTGGCCGCCGACCTCATCGGCGAGCTGTACGGCACCGCGACCGCGACCCCCACTCCCGGCTCGGGCTCCGGCTCCGACGACACCGAGTAGCCGCGCGGCGCCGGCGATTCACTCCCGGCACCCACGACCCCTAGTGCCCGCGACGCCGGCGACCCCACTCCCGGCGCGAACGACCCTCAGGAAGGTTCACCATGCCCACCTCGACCCTGTTCAAGCCGATCGCGATCGTCGCCGGGGTGCTGCTGCTGGCCGGATGCTCGGTCCAGGCCGCGCCGAACGCGACCTCTGGCAGCTCACCGGCCGCGACCCCCGCGACCCCAACGACCGCCGCTTCGACGTGCGTCACCGACCCCGCGGCCGTGATCGCCGCCCCGGCGACCCCGGAGAGCACCACCGCGGCCCTGCCGGCCGACCTCGCCAGCACCCTCGACGCCGCCGCCGCATCGTCGTTCGCTCTCGCCGCGGCCCCCGGCGCCATCGTGGGCGTGCGCACCCCGCAGGGCACGTGGACAGCCGCCTATGGCTCGGCCGATCCGGCCACGAACACCCCGATGGCGGTGGGCATGAACACCCGCATCGCGTCGCTCACCAAGATGTACGCCGGCTCGATTCTGCTGCAGCTGGCCGAGCAGGGCTCGCTCTCACTCGACGACACCATCGGAAAGTACATCACGGGCATCCCGAACGGCGACCAGATCACACTTCGCCAGCTGGCCGACATGACCAGCGGCATCGCCAGCTACACCGCGAGCGAGCCCTTCACCGACGGGTACTTCGCGAACCCCGAGGCCGTCTACACGCCCGACCAGGTGGTCGCCGTCGGCGTCTCGCTGTCACCGCTGTTCGCACCCGGCGAGAGCTTCGCCTACTCGAACACGAACACCGTGCTGCTCGGCCAGGTGATCGAGAAGGTCACGGGCAAGCCGTTCGGCGAGGTGCTGCAGGAGAACATCCTGACGCCGCTGAAGCTCACCAGCACCACCTGGCCCGGCGACTCGAACGCCATTCCTGAGCCGTACGCACACGGCTTCACGCTGAACGGCCCCGCCGCGACGCCGTCGGCCCCGACCGACTCGACGAACTGGAACCCGTCGTGGGCCTACACCTCGGGCGAGATCATCTCGAACGTCACCGACCTGCTCACGATGGGCCGCGCGCTCGGCACCGGCCAGGGCCTGCTCGACCCGGCCGCACAGACCGAACGCCTCACCTCGTTCTCGCCCGACACCGGCTACGGCATCGCCATGGGCTGTAGAGACGGCTGGGTGGGTCACTCGGGTGAGCTCTCGGGTTACAACACCACGCTGTTCTACGACACCACGAGCGACACGACCGTCGTCGTGCAGACCAACAGCGACATCGCCTCGGGCGACTGCTCGGTCTCGCCGACCCTGAGCGACAACCCCAGCGAGCAGGTGTGCGCTGCTCCGGCAGTACGGATGTTCGCGGCTCTGTCGACCGCCCTCGGACACCCGTACACGCCGCCGCCCGCCCGCTGACGCCGGTTCGCCCGTCAGCGCTTGGCGGGCGGCACGAACGCGTGCCCGAGCGCGGTCGACACCGAGACGAAGAGACGTGTCGCCGGCGAGCTGCAGGGCAGGTCGGCCGGGTTGTCGAGCAGCGTGGTCGAATCGGAGCATCCGCCCGACGGAATGTCGCTGTTCGTCAGCGTGATGATCGTCGTGTCGCTCGCGGTGTCGTAGAACATCGACGAGTTGAAGCCGGGCAGCTCCCCCGCGTGGCCCACCCAGCCGGCCGAGCAACCCCAGCCGAGACCGTACCCCGCGCTGCCCGGCGATGACGTCAGGCGCTGCATCTGCAGGTCGGCGGGCAGCAGGCCGTGGCCGGTGCCCTCGGCTCGGGCGAAGGCGAGCAGGTCGGTCGCAGTGGAGATGAGCTCGCCTGCCGTCCAGCCCCACGACGGGTTCCAGTCAGTCGCGTTGGCGGGCGATTCGACGGTCGCGTTCGTGCCCTGCAGCGTGAAGCCCTGCGGATGCGGTTCGGGGTACACGGGTGAGCCGGCCGGAAAGGTGGTGTCGGTCAGCTTCAGCGGGGTCAGGATCTTCTGCTGCAGCACATCCTGGTAGGGCTGGCCCGTGACCTTCTCGATGACTTTGCCGAGCAGCACGGTGTTCGTGTTCGAGTAGTTGAAGCTGGTGCCGGGTTCGAACAGCGGCGGAAGAGCCAGCCCGATCGCGAGCAGCTCGTCGGGTGACCACACCTTCTCGGGCTGAGCGAAGAACGTCGCCTGCCAGGCCGGGTCGAGCGTGTAGCTCGCAAGCCCGCTGGTCATGTCGGCGAGCATGCGCAGGGTGACGTGATCGCCGTTCGGCACGCCGTCGACGTAGGTCGAGATCGGGTCGTCGAGGCTGACATCACCGTCGGCCACCAGCTGCAGCAGCAGAGTGGCGGTGAACGGCTTCGTGATCGACCCGACCCGCTGGAACATGTCGGTGGTCATCGGCACGCCGGTTGCCGGGTCGGCGACGCCGTACGCCTTCAGAAAGAGTCCGTCTTTCGACTGCACGGCCACGATGGCGCCCGGAGCCGCCGCGGCAGCGAACCCCTCTCCGGCGGCGGCATCGATGACGGCCGCCTGCGAGTCGGTCATCGGGGTGGTGGGTAGCGCCTGACTGCGCGCCACAACGGCGGCCGGGTCGGTCACGCAGGTCGACAGTGCCGCCCCGGCGCTGCTGGTGGGTGAAGCCGACGGGGTCGAGGGCTGCCCGGCGCAGCCGGCGAGCAGCACGACCGCGGCGACGACGGCCGCCGGTCGGGCGAGTGTGCGTGCGAGTGTGACCATGATGAACCTCTCGAGAAGGGCAGGGGTACCCACCCTCCACGATTCAGCATGGGCTGCCGACGGGCCATGGACCTGGGTCTAGCCCTGGGTCTAGCCCTGGGGGCGAGGTCAGGTGTGGCGGGCGGTGGCGCTCGCCGCAGAGAGAAAACGGATGACCGCCAGCACGCGCCGGTGGTCGTCGGCGTCGACCGGCAGACCGAATGCGTCGTAGATGTTCGACGTGTGCTGCACGACGGCCTTCTCGCTGAGATTCAGCTGGCTGGCGATGCGGGCATTGCTTCGCCCTTCGGCCATCAGCCCCAACACTTCGCGCTGGCGCGGTGTGAGCGATCCGACGGCCCCGCTGACCATGCTTGCGCGCGCCACCATCACCGAGACGACATCGGGGTCGAGTGCGGTGCCGCCGGCGGCGACGCGCCGGAGGTCGGCGGTGAACGTCGTCACGTCGGCGATGCGCTGTTTCAGCAGGTAGCCCACCCGGCCCGTATTGTTGTCGAGCAGCTCGGTGGCGTAGCGGCGCTGCACGTACTGCGAGAGCACGACGACCGCGATCTCCACGTGGTTCTGCCTGATGCGGATGGCCGCCAGCAGCCCCTCGTCGGTGTGTGTCGGCGGCATCCTGATGTCGGTGATCACCAGGTCGGGCCTGTGCCGGGCGACCTCGTTCTCGAGCTCGACCGCGGTGCCCACCGCGGCCAGCACCTCGAACCCGTCGGTCTCGAGCACGTGCCGCAGGCCCTCCCGCAACAGAACTTCGTCTTCGCCGATCACGACGCGCATGGCAGCTCCACTTTCACTCGTGTTCCCTGATGGCGGGGCGATTCGATCCAGAAACTGCCGCCCAGCACGTCGACGCGGTCGATCAGACCCTTCAGGCCGGTTCCCGACTCCACGCTCGCACCGCCGACCCCGTTGTCGGCGACCTGGATGCTCAGCCTGTCGTGCGACTGGCTGAGGCGCACCTCCACGGCCGAGGCGCCGGAATGCCGCACGGCGTTCGTGAGGGCCTCGGCGAGAATGAAGTACGCCGTGTTCGTCGTCGCAGGCTCGAGCGACTCGTCGTCGACCTGCAGGTCGAGGGTCGCCGGAATCG
Source organism: Subtercola sp. YIM 133946 (assembly GCF_036553535.1). NCBI lineage: Bacteria > Bacillati > Actinomycetota > Actinomycetes > Micrococcales > Microbacteriaceae > Subtercola > Subtercola sp. YIM 133946. The sequence continues at coordinate 65,820 of NZ_JAZHPE010000051.1, read as the reverse complement.
CCAGCCGGTCGACGAGGTCTTCGGCCGCGGCCGACAGCCCCCGTTCCACCAGGGCGGCGGGCAGCACGTTGTGCACGAGCCGGCGCAGGTCGGCCGCGGCCTCGTCGATGCGTTGGCGCAACTCGGTCGAGGCGATGCTGGTGCCGGGCGAGGCATCCGGTGCCGTGCCGATCTGCTGGGCCTCGAGGGCCAGCAGCACCAGCTGCACCTGCAGCCCGTCGTGCAGGTCTTGGGCGATGCGGGTGCGCTCGCGGTCGGCCGTCTCGACGAGACGCAGCCGCGACTGCAGCAGCTCGCCGTTGCTCGCCAGCAGTTCGGCGGTGAGCCGCTCACGGTCGACGGCGATCGCCAGCACCTCGCCGGCACGGCGAACGAGCTGCTCGTCGGCGATCATCCGGCGGTCGTAGACGATGGCCCCGACCAGGCGCGAGTCGACTCTGACGTCGAGCCAACTGCGGTTGCGGTCGCCCTGCGCGGTGTCGACGGCGACGCCCCGTTCGTCGACGAAGACCGAGCGGTCGGCGGCCCAGTACACGACGCGCAGTGAGTCGTCGCCGAGCGTGCTCGCCAGCGCCCGGGCGACGGCCGACCTCGTGGCGCCGGCCAGTCCCAGCCAGGCGCTGAGCGCGTCGAGCTCGCCGGTGCGGGCGAAGCCTCCGGTCAGCACACCCAGCAGAAAAGCGATCGGCAGCCCGGCTGACAGCGTGAGCTGCACGACGCCGACCATCGGCGACGGCACGCCGAGGGGCGGCAGGATGATCGGCGCGAGAGGGATGAGCAGCACAGCCAGGCTGCCGTAGAGGAACAGCGGCAGCAGAACACGCCGATGCGCCCGATCGGCGGCCCGCAGCCGGCCGACGAGGATGCCCGCGGTGACGACCATCACGGCCAGACCGAGAATCTGCTGGCCCATGACGATCGCCCTGAACAACCCGGCGTTGTCGTCTCGAACGAAGTACAGCGGCGCCTGGAGAACGATCGAGACCACGTAGCCGACGATCACCGTCGCGGTCGACAGGCGACCGTGCAGACGCCCGGAGGGGAAGGCGTGCAGCAGGTGCACCGCCACGGCGAGCACACTCGTGGCGAACACGACGCTGATCACGTCGAGAACCGGGATGCCCAGATTGACCAGCCCGCCGACGAACACCGCGAGGCCGCCGAACACGATCAGCGCCCCCGTGGCATTGTTCGGTCGACGCCACCACGCCACGACGCCCGCCCCGACCCAGATGAAGAACACCGCCGTGAACAGAGCGATCGCCGGCAGGCTGTCGGCGTCATCGAGGCTCGCCGCGACGGTGAGTTGTACGACGCCGAGCAGCAGGGCGCAGAGGCAGAGCACCCCGAGCGCGAGCCGCAGCGACCCCGGGCGGCCGGTGCGCAGGCGCAGCGGGGCCGTCGGGGCGACGACCCCCAGTGGCGTGCTCACGATGCCGTCGCCGACGTGGTGGTGCTGTACCGCACGAAGCGACCCCTTTTCCGTGTGCACTGCCTCAGGCAGAACCGCAGCGCTGTCTCTGGCACCACCCTGCCGGGCGGACACCCTGCGGCACCATAGACCTAGGCCCTGATGTGCGGCTGCACCTGTCTGCCTCAGGCGGCGCGGAAGAACTCGACCGCGCGGCGCGTCGACAGGATCGCGATGACCACGAGTGCCCAGATGATCGTCACCAGCCCGGAGCCCAGCTGGCCGCCGAAGAGCGTGAAGATACCCGAGATGATCGAGATCACCTCGATCACCAGCACAATCGTTCGCGAGGTGTTGCTGCCCCTCAGCAGCCCGCGGGCCACCACAATCGTGATGATGCCGAGAACGATCAGTACGACGGCATTGATTCCGGAGAATCCGGTCGACCCTGCTCCCGGAGACAGCACCGCGATGAGCCCGATGGCCCCGAACACGACATCGAGAATGCCGTTGATGTAAACCAAGACAGCCACAAACGTGACGGCTCCCGGGCGAGTGGCCATGGTGTGGTCCTTTCGAGTGATGTGGACTACACCGTAGGGCCCCAGGCCGCTGAGGCGCCACCCCGCGGCGGCGGAACCCGGCCGGAGACGCAAGAAGGCCCCGACGCGTGTCGGGGCCTTCTCTCGGGTGGGCGGTACTGGGATCGAACCAGCGACCTCTTCCGTGTCAGGGAAGCGCGCTACCGCTGCGCCAACCGCCCAATTGTTTCGATTCCGGCGCCGGGGCGCCTGAATCTGGTTGCGGAGTGGAGGTGGCGACGGGATTTGAACCCGTGTGGACGGCTTTGCAGGCCGCTGCCTCGCCTCTCGGCCACGCCACCATATGGAGGGTTGCCCCAAAGGTACATCTACACTCGAGCGGATGACGAGATTCGAACTCGCGACCCTCACCTTGGCAAGGTGATGCGCTACCACTGCGCCACATCCGCATTGTTTGTGTGAAACTTCTTGCTGCCAGCACTCATTACTGCGTGCTCGGAAGACTCTACCCGAACGCAGTCGACAAAACCAAACCGGGCGGATCGCGTGTCGTAACACTGCCCCGATGTGCGCCGCACGCCCGTCGTCGGCTAGTATCGACGAGCCAGAGATTCCCACCGGCCCCCGGCCGGCACGAACCCTCGGGCGATTGGCGCAGTTGGTAGCGCGCTTCGTTCACACCGAAGAGGTCATCGGTTCGAGTCCGGTATCGCCCACACAGAAAACCCCCGGTCAGCTGCGGAAAGCAGCCGAACCGGGGGTTTCGTCTTTGTGGTCATCTGGGGCAGATCTGGGGCAAACTAGTCCGCACCACGGCGGAGGAGGCGTGCCTCTCGCGCTCTACGCGCCCGTTCCTGACGCTCGAGCATCCGCTTCGCCAGCTGCGGGAACTCAGCCACGACGTCGGGCTGTTGAACCAGCTGGAGGAGCTTCTGGTAGTACCGCGGCAGGCTCATTCCGAACGCCGCGCGCACGTCGCTTTCCTTTGCTGGATATGGTGACGGATGAGCGTCCTCAAAAGCGAGCAAGGTGTGTTCATCCCCAGATACCATGCTTCGATAGTTGCTGAAGCGAACGCCGAGCGGGCAGTCCCCAACTGGGGGGCCTACTCCCTCACCGTTACACTGGCCAGGAGCTACCTGGGGGAACAATGAAGAGTTCGAACTCATCCATGCTGGTACTGCTGATCATTGCCACGTTCGGCATCGTGATCGGCCTGATTGTCACGCTCGCCACAAGTCTTGTGTCCGGCGGCGGGCTGTTGGGCCCATGTCTGCTGATCATCGGAGGCGTCGCTTTGATCGCCTGGCTCATGGTCAATGCACTTGAGTGGGAGCGTACCCAGCGGCGTTAGCCAGCCAACCCGATGACCCCGCGTTGTGGATCGGGCGACTGCTTCACGACGTCACCATGGGAGATCTGGCGAGCATGGTCGGCGCACACTGCGTACACGAGACTAAGGCCGCCTTCGTCGACGACGATGCGCTCGGCAGGGTCGCGTTCACATCGGTCGACCAAGCATTCAACGAATGGCGTCGTCACGTTCCGCCCGGTAGCTGAGCAGCATCTCGCCGTCTCGCACCTGCGAGTCGGTCTGTTGCTTCAGGGAGTCGTAGGTCGCTCCTTCCACGATGATCTGCCGGACCTGGTCGCCGGCGCGGACGGTCGTGATGAGTTTCATGAGTCCATCTTGCGGCCATGTCGTCGGGTGTGCCTACACTCGACATTGCGCAGGCCGGTGCGCTCCGAACGAGGGAGCGAACATGGAACTGGGAATGAGCGGCGAGAAGGCAGCGTCGGCGCGGCCGTCACAGCCGGGCGAGACGGACTGGGATGCGATCGAGCTGCGGATGGGCCTGATCCCGTCGCCGCGACGCATCTACGAGGACGGTGTCGAGATCTGGCCCGGGAACCACGGGAAGATTCCTGAGGGCTGGGATGGTACGTACCCGGAGAAGCCGATCCCGCCGAGGTCGATGCGGAGATACGGGCGCACCAGGCGACGGTGAATGATCAAGCGGGAAGGCTTTGATACATGGCCGGTGGGCCGGCAAAACCGCAGCGGTCGAACTCGCAATTCTCGAATGCGCAGTTATCAAAGCCAAGGCCTCCAACTACGTTCCCCCGTGTCCGGGGCAATTCCCAGAACAGGTCGTCTCTCGAGCCTCCGAGATCGCAGTTGGTCAAGGTCGTCCCGTTCATCGTCACCAGTACGGCTGGCCCAACGATAGTGCAATTCCGGAAACGGGTATTCGAGAGCACAAGCTTGTCAACGAAGAGTTCGGAGATGCGGACTACTCGCGAATCGTATAGGTCGATAGACATGGCCAGGAGCGTACCATCGGGAAGGTCAGGTCCGCGCGATTTGTTCCCACTCAAACTTGATCAGAAAATCCGCAACGTGACTGTGCACCACTTCTATTGGGTAGCCGACAGCGACCCAATCATTGAGCACTTTGAGCCTCCCGCAGTTGTCCTTCGAAGCCACGGCCCTGTGGTGAACTATGTCGTTCCGGATATTCCGCAAATCCCCCATCACATCAGAGGCGATCTGATGCAACTGCACGCCACGAGTTCTCGCCAGCTTGGGACGCGTCACCTCTTCCCACTGAGAGAAGACTCTCATTACCCATGACTGCCCCACCCACAGATCAAGGGGGGCAGGGTAGGGCTCGAAAAGGTCGTCCATGTCCTTCGCTGTCCAAGTTGAGATCGGGAAAAGCACATCCCCGACTGTTGTCACAGTCGTGAACGGCTCTCGATACTTTGGATTCCCGACAAACCTCTCGCGAAATGTTCGCCCGTAGGCAACCGACGCAACGAGCGACGAGAACAGCAGGTTCTCGCGTTCAACAGTTCGGCGGAATTCGGCGGTTATCTCCCCTGGGCTAAGCACACACGAACACTAGCGGGTTGCGGCAGTCACGACGTCGATAATGGACTGCAGATCGCCTTCGACCGTCCAATAGTCTCCATACTCAGATTTTCCGACATAGCCAGACTGATCACTGTCGAAGCGCTCCCTGAGCGCCTCGACCAGCTGCTCTATGTTCTGGCTCATGATCGAAGATTAACACCCAGACGCACGAAAGTACCCCCCTGCCCACTCGAAGGTAGGCAGGGGGGTACTTGGGTTCGCGGATCTTAGGCAGGGATCTTGAAGTAGTTCGTCTGCGAGTTCTCGACCTTCAGAAGCGTCGGAGCATCCCAGACCGTCTTCACCGCGATGAGCTCCGCGATGGACCCGGACCAGCCGGTTCCGGTCGTCGACGGGGCGCCGATGAAGTTCTGCGTGAAAGTGTGGCTCCCGCTGCGCGTGTACGCGACGTCGGCAAGGGCCGTGCCGCGGACGCGCTTCTTCATCACAGCCCCGTTATCGAGGATCGTGAACCTCGAGGCCTGCGTGACCGGGAACGCTGAAGGGATCTCCGCGACGGTGCCTGCCCCCTGCTCGAACGTGCCGGCCGCGTTGCGAATCGCGGTGGTGAGCGTGTAGCCGGTGATCTGCTGGCCGTAGACGTACTGCGAGGTGCCCGAGTCGCCTTCCTTGCCGAAGACGGCCGTGGAGCCCTGGTGGTTGCCGGTGACGACCGCGACCGACGAGCCAGCTCCCGAGGCGTAGAGGTTCGCGGCCGCGCCGACCAGCACCCGGCGAAGGCCGGTACCGCCGATGAAGTTCGGCGCGGGCACTCCCCCGACGAGGTTGACCACGCCGGCGGTGCAGATCGGCGGCTGCATCGTCGTGTCCGCCTGGGAGGCGTGCAGGCCGTTCCCCGACTGGTCGTACCAGATGGTCACGAACGCGTCGCCTGAGCCGGCCCAGGCGGCGATCTGCGACGCCAGCGAAGCCGACGCGTCGAAGTCACGGGTGGCGTTGTCCGAGCTGCGGCGCAGCTGGATCACGTGACCGGTGTACGCCGAGCGCAGCGCCCTCGTGGAGAACGCCCACGCGAGGCTAGTGAGGCTGTCGAGGATCGGGAAGTCGATCACCGGTGATGTGGTGTTGCCTGCGTCGGATACCCGGACTCCGTCGAACTGCTGCACTGAGGAGTTAAGAGGCATAGGTCAGCCACCCTTTCGCGGTGATGATGGACGCGTACCAGTTGGCCCACGCCAGGTAGACGGCCGGTTTGAAGTGGGTCTCGTCGAAGTGCAGCTGCCGCGGGATCGTGTCGTTCGCGATGTCGGTCAGGTCGTCGGCGGTCGGCGTCCATCCCAGCGCGGCGAGGGCCCGGTTCTGCAACCAACCGCAGAGGTCGATGCCGTGACCCTTCGCGTCTGTCTCGACGTTCCCGTAGGTGGCGAGCAGCTTGGCGTTGTGCGACTTGATGATGTCGTGCCGCGCCTGTCCGCTGCCGCCGTTGTACTCCTCGATGCGGTAGGTGATCGTGGGGACGAGGAACCGGTCGTGGCCGATCCGGCCGACGCAGCGCCGCACGTCTTCGAAGACGTTCTGGAACGACGTCGGGAGCTCGTACATGTTGTTGCGGCCTGCGTGGATGATGAGGATGCTGTCGCGGTACGCCTCTGACTGGTTCACGACGAACGCGGCGCCGTGCGGGAAGGTCGATACTGCTGCGCCGGTGTCGGTGCGGAGGAACGTCCACGAGCCGTCTGCGGTGTGCTGGGTGACCCGGCCGTAGACGATTTCGCCCTGGATGCCGAGCATGTAGCCCCAGAAGTAGTAGTCGTTCGACCCGATGCCGAACGACCGGCCGTTGTACGCGCCTACGAGGGTGAGGGTGCGCTCGGCCGGTGTCGAGGGGATGGTGTTCGACTGCACGGTGAAGAACAGTCGGAGCCCGCCCATGCGGGCCGCGATGTGCTCGGCGCGCTGTCCGGAGACGCCCTGGTTGATCGATGACGTGCCAAGGGTGACGCCGAGGGCAGTCGGCCAGTCGGTGCCGATCGACTCCGTGAGCGAGTCCCCGAAGGCGACGACCGCGGGCTGCGCGTACTCGGGGAACTGCGAGCCGCTGCCGAGGCGCTTGGCGATCTCGGCGTAGGTGTGCGGGAGGAAGTGACCGTCGAGACCGATGACGTCGTCGAAGAGGCGCCCGTCGACGTCCATGCCGCCGCTGACGATCGTGGGCGAGTTCAGCGAGACGCGGCCGAGCTTCTTCGCGATGTAGTCGTAGGTGTGCTGCCCGAAGTGGCCATCGGTGAAGATGACATCGTCGAACATGCGGCCGTCCGCGTCCACGCCGCCGCTGATGGCGCGGCCGCCCGTCTGCACGACGCCGTGAGCGATGCCACCTGTCGCGACGGCCGCGGCGACGGCCGCGTTCGCGCCGGCCAGAAGCGCAGCCGAGATCGTCGGGTCCGACGCGTATTGTGCGGCGATGATCGGGCCGACTGCCTCGACGAGTGCAGCGTAGGTGTCCGACTCTGGGTCGATGAACAGCATCGACGTGGACTTGTCGCCTGCGATGGCGAGGTCAGCCTTCTTGATCCACGTACCCATGGGTCATCCCTCGTATTCGTAGTAGGCGGGCGGGGTGCCGTCCGTGTCGATCCAGCCCGTCCAGTTCGTCGGGATCGTGGGGGGTTCCGGGCCCAGCCAGATCTGCGCCGGGTTCGACGGCGCCTGGATGATCTGCGCGAAATCCCACGGGCCGTCGGAGGGGATGAACAACTTGATGTCGGGAAAGTCAGCGCCGACCCATGGCCCTTCGTCTCCCACACCGGCCTCGTGCCAGCGCAGCGAGACGCTAAAGAACATCGGCGGGTTCGTGCCGTCGGTGGAGTTGAACTCTTGCGACCATCCCCCGGCACCGTCGAAGGTGCTGACGATGATGCGGCGGTTGAACAGCAGCTTCGATCCGTCGACGGCCGACGAGGACGGGGTGAAGATGATCCTCGGGTCGAGGCCTGGCACGACTCCCTCGAAGTCTCCGAGGGAGCCGTTCACGGTTTCGAGCGACATGCGGGGCCCCTTCCGGGCGGTGTCAGATCGGACGAGTGGCTGTTGGTCAGTCCCCCAGTGCGACGTGCTTCGGCTCGGCGTCTGACGGTGTCGGGTCGACTTCGGCGGGCGAGGCGAAGCTCGTCGTCGTATCCGTGACCGATGTGATGACTGCAGGCGCGTCGGGCATCGCCGTGCCCGCATCGATGACCGGAATCGCAGACAAGAACGACAGGTGCGCCTTGATCCACTCGTTCACGGTGGGGTTGGCCATGAGCTGCGCGACGAACTTCGACACCCCAGCAGCGATGACCACCGCCACGTTGACGAACGCGAACACTTCCGGGGGCAGGTAGGCATTCAGGCCGGGGTTGGCGGCGAGGAACCCGGCGAGTACGCCGAGGGCGGCATTCGCGGCAACGAGGAAGCCGATCGCGGACTGGACGAAAGTGCGCCACCCGGCGCGAGACGGATTCGCGACCTGCGTCGGAGTGCCGGCTGCCGCGGGCTTCTGGTCAACCTGCACGAGAGTAGTGTTCATGAGTTGCTCTCTTCTCTTTCGTTTTCGGTGAGGTCGAGAGCGCGTTTCTCGGCCTCGGTGAGGATGTGCGTGCCGCCTGCACGGACCCGGTCGATGTATGCCAGGAACACGCTGCGGAGCGTCACGCGGGCGCTGCGTTCCTTGTTCAGCTCGAGGCTGAGGTCGTCGACCTTTGTGCTGAGTTCGTCCATGCGGTGCCAGATCTCCGCGACGGTCGGCATCTTCGTGGAGCTGTCGCCGCTGCGACCACGGACCAGCATGAAGATTCCGGCGACGATTCCGCCGGCGACGATTCCGATGACAGGGAGGTAGGGAGTGATCGCGTCGTTCATCTGCGCACCTTCAGCCGGGGCATTATGTCGAACCATCGCCCCAGAGGAAGGAAGAGGATCAGGATGACGATGAACGCGAGGGCCTGCTTTTCCCGAGCGCCGTACGCTGCGGCGTTGGCGATAGCGAAAACGTATGCGCCGAGGAACGGGATCATTACGAGCAACCCGAACCACTCGAGCCGTTCTCTGTCTCGCAGGCAGCCCCACAGGCAAGCGAGCGCCGCTGCGACGATGAAGACCGCCCAGACCGGCCGGTAGCCATCTGGGGTGGCGAGGTCCAGGGCTGGAGCGCCGCGCACTGCTGCGACCGTGCCAAAGATCGCGAAAAACAGGTACTTGCCGAGGTACACCCATCGGGAAGTGACGATCGGTGTGCGCAGGTCGAATCGGCGTTTTGTCATGACTTCCCCTTCCGAGGGTGGAAGAGGGCTACTGCGGGTGCTTGGTCTTGAACTCGTCGCTCGCCTTGATCTGTGTGGCGACGTCGTCGAGGGTGTGGCCCGCGTGCTTGAACTGCACCCAGCCGGAGACTTCCGAGGCGCCGGCCGAGCGACCTAGCAGCTGCGAGTACTGCACCCCAATCCAGCGAGCCGCATACTCATCGGAGTCGAGCAGCGACTGGCGCACCTGTGCGATGGTCCACGAGCTGTTGGTCATCAGCCCGATGAACATGCCGAGGCCGCCCGGGTCAGCGTGTCGACCGAGGACGTCGACGTACTGGCCGTCGATCTGATCCGCGAAACCCTTCTGCGAGTCGGGCAGCTGCACGAGCTGCGTCGTCTGCTTGAGGATCGGGTCGACCTCGTCGTGGATTGCCTTCTGGAGGTCTGCGAGTGATGCCACGATGTCTTCTTCCTGTGCTGGTGATGGCTGGAGGTTCTGGAGAAGCTGACGCTTACGCGTCTCGACCCGCGCGGCGGTGGCGCCGCTGAGGGGTGCGGAGGGCTGGCGGTGCCAGGTCTCGGACGAGATCGGGAAGTTGCAGCCGTAGGTGGCACTGATCGCCTTTCGGCGAGCGATCGAGTTGCTGTTCGAGTCATCGGCCATTGCCCAGCCGTGCTCGCTAGTCCCGCCACCGCCGGTCGGGTCTGCGGCCGAGGGCGTTCCCTGAGCGCCTCCGGTCGCAAGCCAGAGCTTGTAGCGGCCCCACTGGTACCACTGGTTCGAGCCGCCGGTCGATGTCGTCGACGGGTCGCCGCCGTTGCGGCCGATGGCCTCGTCCGCCTCGACTCCGTAAGGTCGGTCACCTTCGTTCTCGACGATCCAGTACCCCTCGTTGCGGAGGTCTTCGTTCGCGCACGAGACGCGCGCGCCGAACTCGGGCTCGAGGTACACGCCGTCGACGTAGACCAGGGCGGGGATTGGGATCTCGCCGTTCGTGTAGCCACCCCATGCGGGCATGTCGTCTCCTAGAGTTTCGAGTTGATGAGCTCTCGGAGCTCGGCGATTTCGGCGCGGGCCTGCTCGAGCTGCTCCGCGAGGATCTGGGTGCGCGCCAGGGCGAGCCGGTCGTACGCGACGGACTCGACCTTCCCCTTCGCGTCGCGGCCGATGAACAACTCACCACCCTCGGCCGCCGCGACCTCCTCAGCAATCACGCCGGGCACGCGCGGGCCCTCGAGGTCGAACCGGTCCTGCCAGTCCCGGAACCGCACCGCGAGCAGCTCGGGCGAGAGCTTAGTCAGGTGCACATGGCGCTTGAACCGGCGCGCCGACGTCGACCGCAGGAGCTTCCCAGACGAGTCGACAACCACGTTCGAGGTCGTCGTTGTCGTACCGATGTTCGGGCTCTTCAGGCTGCCGTACGCGATGACGTCGGTGTCTGATTCGATGTTGGCGCTGGCGTAGATGTGATCGTTCGACGTGAGCTCGCTGACGATGACCTCGAGCGCGTCAAGCTCGAGCGTCGCTGGGGAGTAGATGCGGCCACCGTACGAGCCGCCGTTGTCGATTTTCACGACGCCGGCGGTGATGCTGCCCCCGGTGTCTACACTGAGGTTGCCGGTGAGCGAGATGTTCCCGGTGTGCGACTCGTCACCGATGAACGTCGAGACGCCGTTGATCGTGAGCGTCCCGTTGACGTCTGTCGGACCGTTCACGTGGAACGGCCCAGTCAGGGTGAATTCGCCGGTGGAGGTGAAGTTGCCCGTCATCGAGGTGTTGCCCTCGACGGTGAACGGCCCTGTCAGTGTCAGCGATCCGGACTGAGCCCATGCGCCTGATGCGGTCGTGTTGCCGGTGAGGAGGAACGAACCGGACAGGTTCAGGGTGCCGAGCACCTCGAGCAGCCCGTGCACGACCGCTGATGCTTCGCCGCCGACGTAGAAGCCCTCCGGCGAAAGGATACGCAGCGAGCCGTCCGACACGGACGTATATCCGACCGGTGCTGCGTTGTCCTGGCGCTTGTTCGCGCGGACCATCTCGGCCAGCCTGTTCCCGTCGACGAAATCGACCATCAGGCACCGCCGATCGGCTGGAATTCCAACGGGATGATGTCGGTCATGTCGATCGTCCAACCCACGACGCGCAGCTCGTTCCACCCATTCGGGATGACCGGGCTGCCGCTGGAGTAGATCCCGGCCGGCTGCCCCTCGACGAGGTCGAGGATGCCGGGAGAGTCGCCAGCCGTCATCGAAGCGGAGTACTGGACAGTCGGGTCTTTCGAGGCCGCGAGGTCCTGGTCTGCATGCGCCTGAAGCGCCACCTGATCGGTGAGCTGAGGGTATGAGGTGAACCGTTCACGCGCGAGGCCGACCGGTGTCGTCGAGGCCTTCGCGTACTTACGGTCAAGCTCAGACCCGGCGCCCGTCGCGACGACGTTCGTAGCCGTCCCTGAACCCTTGATGCGGCGCCGGACCTTCGTGAGCTTCGGCTGTGGCACGTTGAGGTGCCACTCGATCCTCGGCCCGGTCAGCTTCGGGGTGGCCGCGGTGCCCATGCGGAGCACCAGCTGCAGGTTCCCGAAGGCGTCCCACTGGGGGTTGAACGTGACCTCGGGGCCGCCGGCCGCGGTCATGAGCTCGTGCAGGGTGTCGAGCATCTTCGGGAGGTTGTAGTCGTTGTACTGACGCTTGTCCGTGCCGTCGTGGGGGGCGCCGACGCCGGTCGGTGGCACGGTGTCGGGGATGATCCGGCCGTACGACACATTCATGCCGTACCCGGCTGTTGGCCCCTCGAAGGTGAGCCGGAAAACGATGCGGAGGATGGTCGCGAGAGTGTAGTTCTGGATCTCGTCGCGGTAGTTCACCGTTGAGTAGCCGTCGGCACCGAGCGTCGACCTGTAATCCAGGAGAGTCCAGAAGTCCCCGTGCTCGATCGTGTAGGTCCCGCTGTCGTCGTCCCAGTCGGAGTCGGTCATGATGCCGGCGTATTGAGGGACGTTGTTCCAGCAGGGCACGATCATGCGCGCCCACGGGGTCGTGAGGTCGTTCCAGTCCAGCTGCGGCCCGAAGGCCGTCAGCGTGAACTCGAGCGTGCCCTGGCCTTGGTCCCCAAGCCGGCGCTGCGCCCGGAAACCGGACGGGCTGACCTGAGCGAGCTTGAGACCGGTGATGGCGTCGCAGATCCAGTACGTCCACGCCACGAGCGAACCGCCTTCAGATGTATGTCGGGGGTACGGCGATCGAGAGGTTGCCGGTTCCCGATGCGGGGTGGAGGATCTGCACGGCCTGCCCGGCCGGTGGCACACCCCACGTATCGGCGTTGATCGGCGTCGCACCGTAGATGCGGACTCCGTCGATCGTCAGCGAGCCGTCGTTCATGTCGATGACGTGCGGGTGGCCAGGCACTACAGCGTGCGTGACGCCGTAGCCGAGCGCGTTCGGCCCGTTGACCAGGTACCCGCCGGGCATGTTGCCGGACACTGTCATGACCGGGCGTGCTTCGTAGTTGCCGTCGTTCTGCGTGATGATGTTCACGCCGTGAGGGCCGGAGAAGATCTGGTCCGGCGTGATGAGACCGAACTTCCGAGGATCCGGGAACCAGAGCCCCAGCTGATAGGTCGACGTTGAGCCGGGAATCTCGGACTCGAAATCGGGCTGGTCGGCGCGGAAGCCGTACGCCCACGTGACGTATCCGCCGTGCTCGACGAGAACTCTTCCCCCAAGGCCGTCCATGAACAGGCCGGAGAACTGGTTCTCGAACCAGCCCATGCGTTCCGCACCGTTCGCGTGGCACCGGCCAGAGAAGATCAGCGTGCGGTCGTCGGGGTAACCCTGGGTCGGGAAGGATCCGGCAGCGTTGGAGCGCTTCGTGATGGAGCGCTTCGTCGCTACCGGACCCCAGCCCTTCCACTTCTCGATGAAGAAGCCGTCGTCCCCCGCGCCGCCTGAGAACACCATCGCGCCGGCACGCACCGTCGTGGGGACTTCGTCGAAAATCATGCGATCTTCCCCAGGTCGTGGTTGATCTTCGCGGCCGTGAGGCTAGCGACGGTGTTCTCGGACATGCCGGGCGCGGCGTAGACAGGCACTGTGACGGTGTACTGGCTCGTCGGCGCGGAACCGGTCGGGCCTGACGCACCGCCGCTCGAGGCGGCCACGTACGTCGGCATCCCGAGGCGTTTCGCAGCGTTCAGGACGATCCCGCGGTTGCGGGCCTCCTCGCCGGCCTTGCCCGAGATGAACGCCTCCCAAGGGACGTTCTTTTCCGCGAACTTGTACAGCGCGTTCTGCTGACCGGCGTAGATCCCTGTCGGGAACCCGCCGTCCTCGAACGCCTGGTACGAGTACATGCCGCCGCGCTCGTTGACTGTCGTGCCCGACCCCGAGTGCCCGGTGACGTTCCCGCCGGCGTCGACGATCTGCGTCGAGATCGTGATCCGCCGCTGGTTATTCCGGGACAGGAACGCGTCGACGGCCGCCTGAGCGTCCGCGGTCTGCGCGATGACCTTCCACTCCGTGTCGGAGGGGATTCGGGCGATGCTGTCCGCGAGGTTCGCCGCTTCCGTGTCAGAAGCACCGAGGGCTTTCGCGTGCTCGTAGATCGAGTCGTGCACCGACTGCAGCGTCGCCTGATAGGTCTGCGTGTTCCCGTCGAGGTCGAACTGCGCCTTCGCGGCCTGCTCGCCGCTGTCGGCGAGGTCATTGAGCATGCCGAGGTTGTCCCGGCCTGCCTGCGTGGTCGTGTCGAGCGTGGCCGCGTATCCCTCGGTACCGTCTGCGATCTTCTGCATCTGGTCGTTCAGGTCCGACATCGACTGCTGGTAGGCAATGTTCTTGGACACCGCGTCCTGGCCGACACCGTTCGCGGCGTCGATCGCGTCCATCAGGTCCTTCACGGCCTTGCCGAGATCGACCGCTGCGCCCGACGCCGCCTCGTACGCCGCGGTGGCGTCTTCGGTGACAGGTACGCCGCCCTCCTGCGCGAGCTTCAGCAGCGTCGCGTTGTCGGCGGTCTCCCCGAGCTTCGTGGCCTGGTCGACGAGGGCCTGCTTGTAGGCCGGCATCTGGTCGAGCAACAGCTGGATCGAGCGGTCCGTGCCGTCCGTCTGGGCGACGAGCAGCGAGAACGCATGCTCGGCCGAGGGCAGATCGGTGGTCGCCAGCGTGCCCAGCTGCGTGCCGATGCTCTTCAGAGCGTCGAACGCGCCGAAGTGCGAGCTGTCGAACCGGGCGAAGACGTTCTTCGCCTGGTCGTCGGCCGCGTTGAGCACGTTCTGCAGGTTGCCAAGGTCCTTCGTGACGTCCTGAACCCACTTCACATCTTTGCCCTGCCCAGCGACATTGAACACGTCCTGCGCGCTCTTCGCCGTGACAAGGCTGTTCGTGAGCTCAGCGCCCGAAGCCTGGAGGCTATCGAGCTGCTGCGAGAGGATGACGACACCGACCGTGGCGGCAGCGAGTGCGACACCCCACGGACCGGTCAGGAACGCGCCCGTCTCACGAAGCACCGACCCCGTTGTGGAGATCGTCTTCGTGAGGCCGGCGGCGCTCGCCGCGACTGCGGGGATCTCTGACGCCGACAGTGTTGCGAGGGCGCCGGTGAACGCCGCGATCTGCGGGACACCGATGAGGAACGCCCCGCCGAGGAGCGTCACAGCGGCCACCAGCACGCCGACAGCGAGCGCGGCGGTCTGGATCGGCTGCGGTGCATCGTCGAATGCGTTCACGAGGCTCGTGGCGGCCTGCACGAGCCCACGGAGCACGTCGTTCGCCGCCGACCCCGACTGGATCAGTGCGGTGTCGACAGACCCCGACAAGTACTCGAGGTCACCGTTGAGGTTGTCGAGCTTGTCGTGCGCGGTCTCGGCCGCGTAGCCGGCGTCGTTGACCTTCGCCGTCCAGTCGGTGATCCCCGCCGCGCCCTGGTCGTACAGCACCGAAGCCGAGCGGATCGCGTCGTTGCCGAAGATGGTCGACAGTGCAGCGTTCCGCTGCTGCTGGCTGAGGCCGCCGAGCTTCGTCTGCAGTTGATCGGCGATGCCGGCGTAGTCGAGCATCTTCCCGGACGCGTCGTAGACCGAGATGCCGTAGGTGTCCATCACCTTCTGCGCCTGAGTCGATGGGGACTCGAGCGCGAGAAGCATGGTCTTCAGCGACGTGCCGGCGTCGGAGCCGATCAGCCCGGCCGATGCGAACGCGGCGAGCGTCGCGGTGGTGCCTTCGATCGACTGTCCAGCCTGCGACGCGACGAGGCCGCCCTGATTGAGCGCCATCGACAGGTCAGAGACCGAGCCTTGCGCCTTCCCGGCGCCGGCCGCGAGGAGGTCCGCGACGTGCGGAATGTCGGCGCCGCTGAGCTTGAACTGCGTGAGCGCGGTGGCCGCGGTTTGCGCAGCGTCCGCGACATCGACACCGCCGGCCGCCGCGAGGCTGAGCGAGCCCGACAGGCCGCCGCCGAGGACGTCGGAGGTCGAGACCCCCGCCTTCGCGAGCTCCTCGACAGCCTGCGCCGCTTCGGTGGCCGAGTAGACGGTGTCGGCGCCGGCCTTCAGCGAGGCCTCGCGGAGGAGGTCCATGTTCTGGGCCGACTCGTGCGTGGCCGCCTGAACGTTCGACATCTCCTGGTCGAACTCGGCGTACTTCGAGATCGCCAGCCCGACACCGACAGCTGTGAGCGTGCCGATCGCGAGGGACGCGGTGCCGACGCGCTGCATGGCGTCGGTCTGGTTCGCGAACTTCTGCGCTGCGTTTGTGGCCTTGTCGGTCTCGACCTGGATCTTCTCGAAGGTCGCGAAGTAGCCTGTCGCGCCGGCGCCGACTTCGACGAATACCTGACGATCGGTCATGGAGAAACCTCTCGTCGGTGCTCGGTCGGGGCTGTATGCTCGGCGGCATGGGGAGAACGAAAACGACACGTCCGACGTGGGCGACGCTGGTCGCCTACGGACTGCTGGTCGCCGCTTTCGGCGCGCTGATTTCCGGCATCGGTGTCATCACCGGCGGATACGTAGCCGCGAACATCGGGTTCGGCGTGATCATCCTCGGCGGGATGCTCGCCGCGTTCGGCGGGTACATCTACTTCTACTCACGGACCGAATAGGCCTCGTCGACGTAGGCCTCCCACATCCAGCCAGCCATATCGGTCGGCGTGTAGTCCTCGCCGGTGTATTCCTTCTGAGTGCGCATCACGGCCTGCTCGACATAGTCGATGACGAGGTCGACGTGGATCCGGTCTGCGTATGCCTTGTTAGTGGCGACATCCCACGGCACCCCGTACTTGTTCTTGCCGTGCTGGCGCTCGGTGGAGGCGAGCAAGAACGCGACCTGGTCGCCGTCCCACTCCGGCTCCGTCGTCGTCACTGAGCGGGCGAGGCGGCCTTCTTCGTCGTACTCGTACGTCGTCGTGCTGCTCGGTTCCCAGCCGTAGAGTCGCTTGAGACTGATTCCGAGCTCTCGAGCGAGTCGCGCTTCACCGTCGAGTCGGCGGTTGAAGCTTTTTTCAGTGACTCCGTCAGCTGCTCAGGGTTGTACTGATTCAGCACCCACAGCGCCGCGGTGATCTGCTTGAGATCGGGCGCGGAGAGGCTGTCGAAGAAGAAGTCCCAGGCGGCCTGGTTTTCGTCGCCCTCTTTCTTCTTCGGAATCCCGGGAAGCTCGAAGTCGCCCTCTAGACGGGCCAGGCTCGACGGGAGTGCAATGCGCGCGGCCGCGTCTGGGTTGTATCCGTAGCGAACGTCGATCGGCGACTCCGCACGGGCAGGGCACCGGGCGGTGACGCTCGCCCAGTAGGTGCCGGCGACAGGCTTGACGTGGAACGTGATCAGCTCACCACCGAAGGTGACCTGCACCTCCATCGGCTTCTCTGTCTCGGACCTCTCGGCTTCGATCTGCTCCTGCTTGGCGCGCAGCTCGGCAAATGTTGACATGGTTTCCTCCCACGGATGTTCCCCCACAAGGTGTTAGGCCGGCCGGGGCTCCGTGGGGGGATGGACCCCGGCCGGGTTCTTTTGGCTACGCCGCGACCGTGACGTCGCGGGCGACGCTCGAGGTGACGTAGAGGTCCTGCGTGCGGGTCAGCTCCTGGTCCTTGACCGGCTGATCCTTCGTGGCGAGGCCCGCCTTGATGGGGATGACGTCGACGAGCTGCGCGGCTGCGATGTCGACCGAGTTGGCGACCGCGAACCGCTCGACGATGAACCCGGTCTGGTCCTTCGGCAGGGCGAGACGCACGGTGTCGCTCGGCGTGTTCGTGTACGGCGCGGTGAGCGTGAGGTCGTCGACGATGGTGCCCATCGACTGGATCTCCTGCGGGAGCGTGAACCGGTTGATCCGGATCTTGCCGATCGTGACGGAGTGCTTGTAGCCGTCTCCGGTCAGACCGTACGTGAGTCGCTTCACGCCGACGGCGGTGAGTTCCGCCACCGTGGGCGCGAAGATGTTCGCGATCGCCGGGACGAACAGAATGAGGGCTTGGCCATTGCTGACCGTACCCGCAGGAACACTTTCGATGGTGGTCACTGGCCTTCTCCTTCAGAGGTGGTTTCCGTTTTCCCCACGGATGTTTTCGGCCCGGTGGCCGGCTTCTTACGGGGCTGCTTCTGCGGCACCGTTGGCTCGATGTAAACGACGTCGCGCGGTGAATCCACGACCACGTCGTCGAGGACCTCGTAGAGGTCGGGATGTGCTTCGAGCTCGCCGATCGAGATGTCGAACTGGTGAGCTGGGCCGCCGACTTGGCGCACACGTTGGAATGGCATGACGAGGAACCCTCCTAAGGGCGTTGGCGGTGAGAGATGGGGTCAGGTGAGGTCGGAGAAGAAGCCGGTCTCGATGGTGTGCCAGAAGATCGACGGTTTCGCGTCGTCGTCGCGCTGCAACGGCTGCGGCGAGCGGAACCAGAACGGGCCCGGATGCTCGCCGGGTACGTCGGGGATGATGCCGAGCCCTCCCGGGAAGAGCTTGGCCTTGAGGACGCCGAACACCCATCCGGCGTTCTCTGGTGTGTCACCAACGCACCAGATCGTCCAAGACGGCTGCTGCCTCACAGAGCCGCTCGCAAACCGCGGCTGGGTGTCCGTACCGTTCGAGGGCCAGTAGACCGCGTACGGCAGACCCTGGCCCTTGGGAACCTCGCCAGGAAAGAACGCCTCACCGAGCTTCGTGGTCGCGACGATCGCCTCGAGGGCTTCGTCGTGCTGCTGGCTCACAGCCCCACCTGCTTGTGCGCGTCGTCGACGGCTTTCGACAGGCCCTTCTCGAGGTCGTCGACGTTCTCCGCGAGGGACGCTGAGCCGTAGCCGCTCGGCGGGGTGTTCTTCGCCGGTGAGCCGAACTCGGAGATGTTGCCGAGCGGGCCCTGGGCGCGGTTCTTGTCGAAGCCGATCTGGCCGACGATCGGCGCCCGCGGGGACTCGTCAGAGGTGACGTCGTATGTGACCGCGGCGGGCAGGGCCGGCAGAGATGGTGAGCCGCTGAGCTTGTCCCGCCAGGTGTCGCGTACGTTCCGCGAGTTGACCTCGATCGCCTTCCGCATGAGCGGCCGCGCAGCTCGAGGCACCTTGCCCAGGTCGGCGGAGAGCTTCTGGAAGTCGGAGAAGTCGATCTTGATCTCGTCGGCCATCAGCTCACCTGTTCCAGACTGAACTTCCGCGAGGCCGCGATCCCGGAATGAGAGGGACCAGAGATCCTCGCCTCGACCCCAACGAGGCCGGGATCGAACTGCGACTTCGTGAACACCACGATCATGCGCGGTTCGATCGCTTCCGACCCGATGACGGGCACCTTGACCACGTCGGTCTGATCGATGACCCGCTGGCCGCCGGTGTCCACCACCCTTGACTCAGTCCCGCCCGCGATGAAGTGGCAGACCCCGCTGTACACCGGAGAGGTGACGGCCTCCGGATAGCGTCCGGTCTCTTGGTCCATGGGGCCGGTCCGGGCCTTGAATCCGATGACGCACTCGTCCGTCATGAGCGTCGCCTTGGACATCTCCCGCGCCCGATTGACCAGTGCCTCATTCATGACGACAACCGGATCGTGAATGCGCCTCGACGGCGCCGGCGGTTCGGGGCGAACTTCGCCAGCTCGTCAGGGTTGACACTGAGCGCGCCGGACGCGAGGGCGGCCGCGCGCTGATAGCTGTACTCGCCCTCGATCGTCTCTGAGAGGAATCCCTCGGGGTTCTGAAGGAGGCGTTTGACCATACCGGCGACGGTGCGCTTGTAGCGGCGCTCGCTTTTCGGGTCATTCCAATCGATCGGCAGGTAGCCTGCCGCGTCGATTTCGTCCTCGAGCTCGTCCTGTGCGTCCTCGATGAGGGTCGCGATAGTCGAGTCTTCGGCGGATGTGAGTGGACGCCAACGTGACGTGATGTCCTCCGCGCTGACGTCCACCCACCCCATGACCTACTCCTTCGGCTTCGTACTGATCCCGGCTTCCTCGAGCGCGGCGACGATGTCGTCACGCTTCGTGCCCTCCGGGATGTCGATGTTCAGACCGGCCTTCGCGACAGCAGCCAGGGCGTAGCTGCGCCACGCGTCGGTGCCGCTGCCGGCGCCCACACGGGGCGGCGCGACCAGGTCGGTCTCGCCGCTGGCAGTGTCGGAGGCGTCTGGAGCCCCGGCCGGGGCCGCAGGCGCTGCCTTCGGTTCGGCCTTCTTGCCGGAGCCCTTCGACTTCGGGGCCTTGCCGGCGGTCTTCACCGACGACTCGGCCCTGGTCGGCTCGTCGCCCCAGGCCTTCGGGTTCGTGATCCGCTCCGCGACCTCGGCCGGGACCGAAGTCCCAGCCGGGTAGACCATGCCGTCGAGATGCACGGCGGCCGCGAGCGTCCGCTCGGCGCTCACAGGACGTCCGCGACAAACGAGAGGTCCGCGTTCGCGAGGACCGGCATGCCGATCGCGTCGCTAATGATCTGCGCGATCATCGGCGGCTTCTCGTTGCGGTACGCACCGACCACGACACCGGGCTGGTCGACGTCGGCGATCTCGTACGTCGGGTCCGACGCAGTGAGCGTCTGGCCCCAGTACGTGGCGCCGAGCTGGGTGCCTTCCCAGTCGTTGGTGTCGACCGCCGCAGGCAGCAGCAGAAGTCGGTCATCGGGGATGACCTTCGTGCTGGTGCCCCCGACGCTCACACGTCGGTCGTAGCGGATGATCGGCGGAAGACCGTTGCCGACGATCGTGTCGTTGACCTGCTCGACCGTTGCCGGGCGAGACGAGCCGCTGACCAGCGCCGTCTTGAACTGGTTGTTCGCCGCCATGGCACGCACTACGCGGGTGCTTGCCAGGATCGCGCCGGGCTCCTCGCCGTTGTCGGCGAGATAGGTGTCGAACCACGACTGCAGGTCGCCGAGGATGTCGACCGTGGGACCCGACCATGCCGACGCCGCGGCCACCGTGTGCCCGCCGGAACGACCGAAGTCATCGTCGGCCTGAAAGCTGCCGCCGAAGTTCGTCGGGTTGATGGTCGCCTTGCCGGTGGTGAGCACGATGCCGCGGAGACGCTCGATGGTCTCCGCGATCGACCGCGCCGCTCGACCGGTGTAGTCGAACAGCTGTGCTCGGATCTGATCGTCCGACGCGTTGCGCTGCCGCAGCTGCACGTACTCGGTGACCGGGAGCTCCTGGCCCAGGGCGGGGAGCTCGAGCGTGACCCGCTTCCCGGACGGGCCGCGGCCCACCTCGGGCTCCGCGTCGAAGGCGCGGAAGTTCGCGGTCTCGATGAGGCCCGTCGATCCGGCCACGAAGCGCACGACGACGTCGGCGACCTCACGGTTCGGGAGGAAGCGGGCCAGAGTGCCGCGGGCGGCCTCGTAGTCGGCGAGGGCGGCGCGGGCGTACCCGGTGAGTTCTGCGGGCTCGACGATGTCAGTCCAGAGTGCCATTGGTCATCCCTCCTAGATGTAAACGATGGTCGTGGCGTTCTTCGCCGGGATGGTGGGCCCGACGAAGGTGGACAGGGCGGCCAGGAGCGCCGCGACCTTGGAGGCCTTGACGCGTCCGTGGTCGATCACCGGTGCTGCGGTGTCGGTGCCGGCGGATCCACCCACGACTCGGTAGTCGGTGAGGAGGTGGCCGGCGAGGACGCCTGCGTTGGTGGTGACGCCGACGGTCGGGTCGTAGGGGACCATGAGGCCACCGACCTTCGCGAGGGGGAACCCGGACGGGATGTAGCCGTTCGGGAAGTGGGTGCTGGCGGTGAATGCCGAGATGTCGATCGTCTCAGTGCGCGCGTTCGCGATGCCGTGAGTCGAGCCGAGCCAGGACATGTCACCGGTGCCGATGGTCTCGCTGGAAATGCGAGGCATGGTGGTCTCCTTTCGGGAGGGGTTGGGTGAGTTACTGCTGTTTTTTGCCGTGACGCTTTTCGTACTCGTCGCGGCCGGACTGAACCGATCCCCCATTGGCCGACGAGTCCCGCTGCCCCTGACTGGGGTCGCGGCGCGGTCGCGGCGCCTGGCTTTCGGTGGTGTTCTCTTTCACCCACTCGGCGAGTTTCGACTTGTCGACGTCGCCCTCAGAAGTGACGTACTCCGTGCGGTCGAAGCCGAGAAGCTTGCTGGGCTCCACGACCCGGTCCGCGAGGGCCTTGTCGAGCTCGAGGCTGACGAGCTTCGAGCCGCTGCGCACACGCTCCGCCTTCAGGGCGTCGTCGATGCGCTTCTGCACGTCCTCGTCCGACGGGCCCGATGGCTTGTCGTCGTCCTTGGACTTGTCGTCGTCCTTCGGCTTCACGGTGGCCTCGTGGGCTACCCACTTTTCGGCCTTGGCCTTGAAGTCGTCGAAGCCTTCGTACTTCTTCTGCTCGCGCGCAAGACGCTCGCCTGTGATGCGGTCGACGTCGGCCTGCGAGAACTTCTTCTCGTCGCCGCCGCCCCCTCCGTCGCCGTTGTTGTCGTCCGGTGGCATCAGGTATCGAATGCCGCGAATGTCGTTGGCGGTGATGGCGCGAGGCCCGAACGCAGTGTGAGTGCTGGTTTTCATGAGTGGGTGATTCCTTTCCCGTTTTCGGCCCGTCGGCACAGTCCGTTTTTGGCCCGTCGGCACAACCGTCAACACGCTTGACGTGGGCGCCTCACCTGTTGGTGAGAAGTCAGATGAGCCCGAGCTGCCGGGCGAGGTCGTTGACCTGCTTGGGCTGGTTCGGGAGGTCGTCGAGCTGCGTCTGCAGCTCCCGCTCAACGAGACCGCGCTGCTCCGCGGTGATCTTCTTGAGTCGCGTGAACTTGTCCGCAGAGTTCGCGCCAATCGATGCCGGCCAGTAGCCCGACTTCGCCGCGTTCGCCCGGTACCAGGAGTCGTAGACGCGCCTCTCGGCTGCCGTCATCGTGTAGCGGTTCAGCGGGTTTCGGATCCCGGTCATGGTCGCTTCGACAATGGAGTCGGACGCAGCGCGCCTGGTGCCGCCTCTGCCGAGCTGGCCGAAGCCATTCACGCGGCCGAGGATGTTGCCGGCCGCGGTCTGTGGGCCCGTGACGTAGCCCTCTTCGGTCATCATCCGGATCGCGTTCGTGCGGTGCCCGGCCTGCCGGTAGATCTGGTCGACGGTCAGCCGCGACGGTGTCCCGTACTTCCGAGCCTGCTGGCCGCCAGTCGCGAGTCCGCGCGCCTTCGTGTTCATGACCCGGTAGATGTCGGCGCCGTCGTTGATCGCACGTGCCTCGACCCGGCCGAAGAGCTTCTCCTGCTCGGCGCCGCCCAGCGACTTGAAGTACTGGTACGGGTCGGTCGTGAAGTCGCCGGCCAAAGCCTCCGACGATGGAATGTGGCGGCAGTCGCAGCGCGGGTGCCGCTGGAAGCCCTGGTTCCATCGGAAGAACTTCCCGGCGAGGATCACGCAGCGGCCGCACGAGGGCGGGTTCAGCATCCGCACCCAGCCCTCGACCGCCGGACGCACGCCCATCGCCGTGCCGATCGATTCTCGGTTCGCGTCCGACACGGTGGTGAGCGCGAGCTTCACGACCTCGTTGCGGCCCTGCTGCAGCGCGGCGTCGAGCGTGGCGCCGTTCTTCACGGCCTCCTTGGCCGACGTGACGGCACTGTAGAACATGCCGCCGAGGTCGCGGCCGTCCGGAGCTGTTCCAGCGAACGACTCCGGATCGACGGTCATAGTGGGAAGGTCGACCTGGTCAGTCTCGTAGAGCACGTCGGAGACGTACGCTGCGCCCGTCCTGGCCGCGGCAGCTTGACCCGCTGTGATCAGCTCGAGCAGCCGATCCTCGATGCGAGAGAAGCCGCTGTCGAAGTCGTCGCCGACCAAAGCCCAGAGGCGTTTCGCTCCGCTCGCGGTGACGGCGCCGATGCGCTGCTGCTGCGTGTAGTGCTCGGCCGCCGTGTCAGGCGTCGACACCGGTCCCCCTCAGCGCGCGAAGCGCAGCCGTGACCTGTGGGTCGCCGTTCTGGTCGTAGTCGAGCATCCGCTTCTGCTGCTCGTCGGTGTAGCCGAGGTCCTCGCGCGCCTGCTCGATTGGCACGATCGACCGGCCCTGGCCGTCCTTCGCCTGCACGAGCTTCACGATCGCGTCTGCTTTCTGCGAGATGGTTGGGGTCGATGGGTCCCGCCAAATGACCTCGATGCGCTCGGTGTCCTTCCTGGCGGTTCCCTGCTCGAGCAGCGCGAGCTTCATGACCTGGCGCCACCGTGACCCGTAGGACCGCTGCAGTCGCTCGGCGCGCTTCACCAGCTGCGCCTCAGACGACCGGATCGCATCAGCTGATGGCGGGTTGTCGCCCATGAACGTCAGATAGTGCGCCGGCAGACCAAGCTGCATCGCCACGATCTGGGTGAGCAGCTTGATCGTGTTATGGAAGTTCTGCAGGTCCGCCTCGGGGAACTGACCGAATTTCGTCTTGTCGGACTCCGTGCCCCAGATGCGGCCGCCGATCATCGAGTACGTGTCGATCGGGTTTCCGTCGTCGTCGATGAAGTCGGACTCTTCGAGACCTGTAGCCCATCGACGCGGGAGGGCGTGGAACTCGGCGGAGACCATCATGTCCGAGCTGATCTTGTTCAGCGCGTCCATCACCGGGATGATGTCGTCGAACACCGGGCGGCCGAGGCGCTGATCAACATTCCGGACCGTGCGCCCAAGCATGCGGCCCTGATGCGGCAGAGGCACGAGCGAGCAGAGGTTGTAGTCGTTGGTGACAGCCAGGCTCTCGTCTTCGCGCCACGTGCTTCCCTTGGCGGCGTACCAGGTGTTGCGACCTTCGCGGTGGTAGTAGGTCACCCAGCGCGTGCTGTCCTCGTCGGTCCACTGCTTGATGCCGTGGCGGACGGCCTTCGTGACGGGGTCGTCCTCGTGGATCGCATCGAACGCCGACTCAGCGGTGATGATGGCGGCGTCGCCCACGTCCTCGCCGGGACCGACGATCGCGTACGAGCGGCCCAGAGCGAGGCTCTCACGGTGCGCCTGCTGCGACAGAAGGTCGCCGTCGTTCTCGGCGAAGATCCGGCCGAGCTCCTCGTCGGCGATACCCTTGCCGCCGATGCGGAACGACTCGATATCGAGGCGGTTGTCGTAGACATCCGTGGCGAACATGGCCAGGTTGATGACGATCGGTGACAGGCGGTAGCCGAGCTCCTTCTCGAGCGTCGGTGCGAGGAATCGCAGCGGCTGCCGGCCCTCGAAGTAAGCGTCGGACTTGTCGAGCAGCCGGTGCTCCCGGAGCAGCTTCGCCCGAAGGCGATCGCGCTCCTTCTCCATCTGCGTCGCCATGCGTTACCTACTCATCCGCGCCATACGCGCACTCGTCGCGGTCTCCGGGGTTCCCACCCGGCGGCCAGCGCATCTGACTTCGCTTCGTGCGCGATGATTCGAGTCATCGCGACGTCGATCTTCTGGGTCTCGTTCGGCTTCCCGAGGAGGTACTTCTGGCCCGGCTTGCCCACCTTCTTCGCGTTCCCGATATGAGCAGCAGCGACCGGACACCCGTCGTGGCGGATCAAGCCTTCCCGCAGGTCGGCCTCGAATCTGCGGATCGCGGGATACATGCGCTCGACCTTGTTCGTCGGCCACTGCACGACCTTCTCCTCGCCATGCGCCAGAGCCCACGCCTCGATGTCGGTCTCCCAGTCCTGCGGGTCGCAATAGACCCGCACCACCTCAAAACGGTCGAACATCTCCCCCAGCGCAGTCTCGACTTCGCTGTGCGGGATCCGCTCACCGTGCTCGATCGGGTTCCAGTGCGTCGCTACACTGTTCGGTCCCCACCGGGGCGTGAACGAGTAGCCGTCCATGGTCTCGGCACCGAATGCGGTGTGGTCGTTGTTGACCGACCCGTCGAAGCCGAGACAGATCGCAGTGCCGTCAGGCGGATTTGGCAACCAGAGTTGGTCGGGCATAGTGGCTCTCCCAGAGTCCGTCCGGCATCCACGTGCCCAATCCGCGGACCAGCTTGTTGCCGTAGAAGCGCTCGGCCTGCGCCGAATCCTGCTCGAGCAACTCGAACGCCTCGGCCTCGATGCTGTCGAGGTCAACGTGCGAGGCGCCGAAGTACACGTAGGCGTGGATCTTGCGGCGATCGCGCTTGTTCTTGTAGCTGAGGTTCTTCGGCGGCTGACGGTAGAACCGAAAGATGTCAGGTGCCTTGGACTCGAACGTCGACCGCGCAGTCGACACCTCAGCCGGGTCCCACGTGTTCGTGAGCTCGATGCCGCGGCCGCCCATGCCGGACGTGCCGCGGCGCATCGTCTGCGCCGTACCCAGCAGCCCGTTCGTCTTGGTGTAGATGCCCGTCTCGTCCTGCACGAACCCGGTCGTCGGGTTACCGAGCCGAGAGGACTCAGCCGAGGTCACCTTCTCGATCACGCCATCGTCGCCGATGCGCATGAACTTCTCGCCGACACGCACGCGCTCGACTAGAGGCCCGCGGAGCACCATCTGCTGCAGCGGACGCCAAGTGTTGTTGACCTGGTCTTCCGACGTCGCCATGAGCTGAATCAGCGGAGTCGGCCACGGCATCCCCATGGGCTCGCCGAGCTCGTACTCGTAGACGAATCCGCATTGGCATCCGTGCCGGGCGCAGTCGTAGACGTCATCGTCGCCCGCCCAGCCCGCGAAGAGATCCGGGCCCAACGCCATCAGCAGCGTCATGCCGGCGCCCCACGGGCTCTTCCCGTACTTCTGCGGACCAACGACCAACGACCGACGGTTCGTGAACGCCTGGTTCTTGATGGGATTCTCTGGCCGCCACGGCGTCTCCGGGCGAACCCGGCCGTGATTCGCCGTGCACCACAGCTGCCAGTCCGAGAGCACGAACGGCTGCCCCTTGCGGAAGCCGTCCGGGATCGGGCAGTGCCACGCCAGCCAGTCCGCCTGCAGATACCCCAGCGTCGGGAAGTTGATGCTGAATTCGTTACTCGGGTCCGACATCCTCCACAGCTCTCAATCTGCCCCTCGACGACGGCACCTGCCTCTTCGCCGCGGCCGGCGTGGATGCCGAAACCGTGGCTGCAGCCTGCTGCGTCGAAATCCGGAAGCCAGCAGTCAGCAAAGCCTGATGGCTGAGCAGAAGCGCGTTCTCCTGGCGCAGCAGCAAACTCCGCAGCGACGCCGAAGCACCAGACACCTCCGCCTCGACCGACGTCCGCACATGCATCGCCACCTGACGGTGCGACGACTGCTCCTCCCACACGACCGCCTGCGGCAACCTCCACAGCTGCCGCCACACCGCACTCTCCCGAGCCGACGCCTTCGACAACGGCCACGCCGGCGCCGCCCCAGACCGCGCCCGAGGAAGCGTGCGGATCGCGCCGGACTCCAGGCGGACCGCCTCGGCCAACGACGACGTGTCAGGAGGCCGCCCGGCGCCCGTGCGAGTACCACCACGAGGCATGCTGGCTCCTTAGGCTGCGACGAGGATGAGGCTCTTGCCCTTGCGCAGGTTGCACTGCAGGTGAGCGAGCTGAGCATTGTCTGGTCGATGCGGGCCACCGAGGGTGACGGGGAAGATGTGATCGAGGCTCGGGCTCATTGGGTCGGGCCACGTGCAGTCGGGGTCGACATCTTCGTCGCAGAGACCGCAGACCCAGCCGTCCCTTTCGAACACGTCAAGGTAATCGAAGTCTTCACCGTCAGCAGCACCGCGAGTGAGCGCGTAGCGCTTCTTCCAGTTCGCCCGGCGCCGCTCGTCCCAGATCGGGCTCTTCTGCCGACCGTCAGCTCGAGACAAGCGGTTGTAGTGCGCCTTCCCATGAAGCTCCGAACAGCACTGGTCGATCGCCCGGATGGGACAGAAGACGACCGAACATCCTTCGAGCGCGCACACCCGAGTGCCTTCATGTGGCCCGCATTCGGGAGAGCACCAGCGAACGCTGATGCCCCGAGCGATTGTCGCCCCACAGGTCGCGCACTCTACGTTCGACGCCGTTCTTCGACGTGCGAGCGAGGCGTTCCGCTGGCAGCGCGGCGAGCAATGGATCTGCCGCGGCGACGCGTTGAATGGCGTGCCACAGTGGCACCGGGTGAGCGTCATGAGGGCGACCTGGGCAATTCTTTGATTCCGGCGAGATGTTTAGCTACCTCCCCGGCGGTCCGGCAGAGGGGCCTCCGAAGGGGCATCCCCCCACCCCCTGAGGCCCAAAATGAGGGGTCAGAGGTGTGATTTGACTCCTGCTGCGCTGCGGTTGCAGCTGGCGTGCTCTGGTCCTGTCCATGTGGTGCGGTCGTCGGTGTGGCCGAGGTCCCATGGCTGGTGGCGGGTGATGGGTTGGTGGCATCGTGCGCACTTGACTTGGCCTCGTGCTACGAGTGGGGCCCATCGTCGTCTGAGGCGGTCGTGCTCGCTGTCGTAGCCGCGCTGTTGTCGTGTGCCCCTCGCCCTGTCGTGGGCTGCCCTGTGTGCTCTACAGCGTGAGCCTTGGGCTTTGGGGTAGATCTCGGGGCATCCGGGTACTGCGCAGGTGCGCATCAGCCTGCGCTGCGAAGGGCGCTGTCGTTCTGCGCTGAGACGATGCGGGCTATCTCTGCCTCGTCGAGGTCGGGGGCATTGACGAGCTGGAGTACGCCACGCACTGCGGTGGGTAGGTCATCCTCGTTGATGTGAGCGGCACGCAGCTCGTAGACGAGGCTCCTCACTGCTTGGGTGGCTCGGGTCATCGCTGCGATGAGTTCCTCTTCGCCCTCGATCTTGATGGTGACTGTGATGCGGCGATCCTGCGTGGGCATGGTCACTCCTGATCCTTGTGCGCGAAGTACGCTGGCAGTCTCGTGAACGACGCGACGGTGATGACCTTCCACCCTGCGGGCAGAGGGTGATGCACCTCGTGTGTGACTGGGTGGCCGTCAGCCCAGATCGCCTTCATGGTGCCGGGTTCGTACTCGATCTCGACTGCGGTGACGCCATCTGCGGTGATGGTGAACGGATGCGGGATCAGCTTCCACATTCCTGTCCAGGACTCGGGCTGGTAGCCGAGGTCGACTGCGAGGTCCCACTCCCATGCGGCGGTGCGACCTTCGGCCAGTGCCCGCTCTCGTGGTGACGACATCTGGTGGGCGTAGATTGGGGCGCCGTGCCCGTCGTGTCCGATGGGTTCGAGGCACGCGGTGGCGCAGGGCTTGTGGCAGACGGGGCAGTAGTGGGTGTCCATCATGCCCAGCCGTCAGGCAGCGGGACCATGTCGATCGTCTGACCGCCGAGGCGGTGCGTGCAGTCAGCCAGGTACTCGATACGGCCGGCTCTCACGAACGAGTGGCACACCTCGCCGAAGGGGATGTCGTGCTCTCGGGTCTCTGGGTTCCAGCGGTTCCTGCGGCTGAGGTACGAGCCGTCGAACGTGGGAGCCTCGAGCGTGCCGCTCATGGTCCAGCGGTTATCGAAGACGTGGAGCGTGTCGCACCCTGGGCACCACCACCAGTAGCGCTTCCCGAGTTCGTTGCCGGCGGCGTCTTCTTCGATGTGCTCGGTCATGATCGGGTTCGTCATCAGAAGCCTGCTTTCCTGGCCATGACGTGCTCGGTCTCTGACCAGCTGCGCTCGTAGTAGCCGGAGTTGTCGAACACGGTGCCGTCTTGGTTGTTGCGCTCGAGCTCGGCTCTGATGATGCGGGAGCCTTCGTTCATCCTGGCGACCTGTTTGCGGACGGCTGCGAGGCGGCGGAGGCTTCGAGGGACGTGCGTCATGCGGTGCGCCTCCGGATCAGGCGACGCTGAGCTGGCCGCACGGGATGTTCAGGTGCTGCGGAGTCACGTCGACGTGGGCCCAGATGTCGTAGATCCCGACGCTGAGGCCGCTGACGAGGATGCCCGGCTTGCCGTCGACGTCCTCGGTGGCCTGGTAGTCGCCTGCGACGGGTCGCACGCCGTGGCGGACCACGCAGGCGGTGAACTCGCCGGTGTACGGGGTGCCGTCGGGTTCGATGAGGGTGGGCACGATGCGGGCAGTGTCTTCGGCACGAATGGTCTTCACGAGGTGCCCTGCCATCCTGGATCTTCGTACGTGCCCGTGTAGCCCTGCTCGGCCGTGGTGCCCGCCCATCCGGCCGTGTCGACGCTGCCTATGAGGACTAGGTCGTGGGGTGTTGCTGCCTCGGCGACGGTGAGCGTGACCATGGCCAGAAGGTCGGCCAGGCCGAATGCGGATGCGAACGCCTCAGCCGTGAACTGGAGCTCGGCTGCTGTATCCACGCCGGTCGAATGCGCCGAGCTGGCACCGACCGTTAGGACTGGTACCACCGCTGCTGCGGCGGCCGCCTGGGCGGCCTGCGCGCCCTGAGCGGCGAGGGCTGAGGCCGAGGCGGTGGCCACGGACGCTGACGAGCTCACGCTGCCGGCGGGGGCAAGGGTGACCGATGAGCTGAGGCCGGCCGCCGCGTTCAGGTGGCTGGTCGCCTCGAGACTCACAGCAACGGGCACATTGAACGCAGGCGTTGCAGCGTGTGCTGCTGAACCGGTCACGCCAAGCGCTGCGGCTGCTTGCAGGGCCGGTGCGGTCGCGAAGGATGCGCGTGCAGGCGTGGCGAGTGCTGCTGCTGCGCTGAGCCCCACGGAGGCAGTGAACGATGCCGGCGGTTTGATGCCGGCCGCGTTGTCGCTGTTGAACTGAACGAAGTCCATCCGGACCCCGGTGCCAGCGGTGGGGTTGGTGTTGATGATCCCGACGTCGGTGGTGACGAGCGCGGCCGTGCCGAGGTTGTACGCGCTCGAGGTCGCCGAGCCGAGCAGAACGCCAGCCCAGTTGTAGACCTCGACGAGGATGTACCCCGTCGTGGACGTGGCGACGACGACGCCGATGCTGAGCCAGTACTGCGCACCGGGCACGGCCCCGGTCATCACGTTGAGGATGTTGCCGGAGGCCGAGTCGAAGACCTGGATGATGTTACTGGCTGACCACTGGACTCGGCAGGCGTAGCCGCTTGCGTAGCGGAGGCCCGCGAACACGGTTGCGTTGGTGGCCGGTTTCGCCTCCACCGCGAACGGTACGCCCATGCTCATCGTCATCGAGTTTGCGGGCGTGGGGAAGCGTGCTAAGCACTGCGCTCCCGCGCCGGAGAGGAACCGGATCCCGAGCAAACCTGACCAGACCAGCAGGTTCGAGAACGTGATCGTGCCCGTGTTCGGGGTGATCCCGGTGGCGCCGATCGTGTTGACGCCAGACGTGCCGGCGACCACGGTGGCGCCGTCTGCTGTGCCGGACTCCATCCCGAAGGCGTTGTACGGCACGGGCTCAGCTCACAGTTGCGGTGTACACCAGGGTGAGCGTCGACTGCGGGCTGACCTGCGCGTTCGTGGTCACGTCGAGGATCGTCGCCCCGTCCAGGTACGTTCCGCCGGTGGCGGCGCTGTGCACGCCAGCGCCCTTCACGACGACCGACGGCGGGAGCACGTGCGTAACGGTCGCGGTGATGACACCGTTGGCCGGTGCGGACCAGTTGAGCGGCTGCCGAGCGTAGGGTGTCGCTCCACCGGTGAGCTCGGTGCCGGCAGTCGCACCGGGCACGGTGGTGTACAGGGCGGAGTACAGAGCCAGGCTCGCGTAGCTTGTCGCGAGGCTGTTCTTCAGGCTGACGGTCTGGGTCATGAGCGTGTCTCTGTCTCTATGCGGTGTAGTCGTTGCGGTGCACGAGTGCGTACTGCGTCTTCGGGTCGATCTTCGGCACCATCGCGAGCGTCACGCCGGCACCGCCGGTCGGGGTGGACTCGACGAACACCGGCTGCAGGATCTTCCCGCTGGTGTCCTTCACGATCGGGCGGGTGACCTGCTTGCCCCACAGCGCGATCGAAAACGCTCCCTGCGCCCACGACGGCGACGTCCACGACACCGGCTGCACCAGCATCGGGGTGGGGTTGTCGTACTGCGCGGAGCCGTGACTGATCATCGTGGCATCCCACCCGGCGGACACGTACGGGTCGATGCCGGCGACGAGGCCGGAGATGCTGATCAGGCCGTGCACGTCTTCGAGGTTCACCGGGGCGAACCGCCACTCGGGCGTCCCGGCGTTCTCCTTGTGGTTCGCGTTGTTCAGCACCGTCAGTCCGTCGATGGTGACCGTGTCGGTGACCGTCC
This sequence comes from Subtercola sp. YIM 133946, assembly GCF_036553535.1. Lineage (NCBI taxonomy): Bacteria > Bacillati > Actinomycetota > Actinomycetes > Micrococcales > Microbacteriaceae > Subtercola > Subtercola sp. YIM 133946. The sequence continues at coordinate 34,201 of NZ_JAZHPE010000051.1, read as the reverse complement.
ACTTCGCCGGGTCCGTGCCTGCGCGGCTGAGCGAGACGCCGCTGCGGTCCGAGTCGGTGGCGCGCATGTTCTTGATGCGGAGGTTCTTCGCCCCCGCAGCACCGAACAGACCGCCGCCGACCCTCGCGCCCGTGATCGGGTCGAGGCCGCTGATGACGAAGTCGTCGAGGTAGCTGCCGTCGGTGAGGTACTCCGTCCACGCGAACGTCTCACCGTATTTCGGGCTGTTCCCGTTCGAGCTCGACATGCGCTGAAGGGTGATCCGCTTCGCGACCGCCCCCTTGCTCATGTAGTTGTAGATCCCCATCCACAACATCCGGATCGCACCGTGGTGCTGGTCCGCACCGATGAACGTCAGATCGCTCATGCTGATCGGCGCGCGCGGGTTGAGGGTGCCGTTGTTCGGTCCCCACCGCAGCGCCCCGGCGCCCAGCGTCTGGCCGGGCCACGAAGGCGGGTCGGCGTAGTTCGTGAACGAATCGGCGAGCATCTGGATCACAGCGGGCGCGCCCTGCACACCGATCAGCGCCGACACGTTCGTGACGATCGCCTGCCACATGTTCACGTCGGAGTTGCCGATGCTCGACAGCTTCGCGTTCGCTAGAAGCAGCACCTGGCTGCCCGCCTTGGCGCGCTTCAGCGTCTTGCCGTAGTGCTCATCCGCGACAGGTGCCAGATCCGCCCACTTCACCTCCGGGAAGACCGGCATGGGCACGCCGACGTCGTAGACAGCGTCGATGCTCGTACCGTCAGCGAAGGTGGTCGTAACTTTAGACACTCGCGGTCGCCACCAGCGTCGAACCGTCGTTGCTTTGCACAGTCCAGTCGCGGGCGGCGTCGGTCGGGTCGATCGCGGGGATGAGGGTGTAGTCGGTGCCGAGGACTGTGCCGTCGGCGAACTTTGTGTCGACGTGGTTCTTCTGCGACAGCTTGGCCGACTTCACCGTGAGGGTGAGCGTGCCTTTGCCGTCGTTCGTCACTACTGCGCTGTCGGCCATGGTCGGCTCCTCGGGTTGGAAGTAGCGGTGCTCCGGTCGCCGCGGCAGGACGCATGGGTCTCTGCGCTGGGCGAGGATCGCACCCGGGAAATGGGTCGTTGCGGAGACCGGATTTGAACCGGTGACCTACGGGATATGAGCCCGTCGCTCTGCCGAACTGAGCTACTCCGCGGCCGTAGGGGCGGCCGCCAGTTCCCAGCGCCGGCCGCCCCAGATGACGAGTTCACGCACCCCTGCGCCAGGTTGTCGGCCCTGTAGCTGGGCCCCGTCAAGAAGAGAACCGGGGCCAGAAACACGTCGACCCCGAACCGGGTGTCGGTCGGGGTCAGTAGTGCTTAGTTTCCATACTGGAGGGGCCACTCCGTAGGCTGTCAAACCTGTTTCCGATATTGGTGACTTTTTTTTGCGGAGATCTTCGTTCGGAGCGTGGCGAGCAGCACGTCGAGCTCGACGAACTTGCGTCCATCTATCCACTCAAACGGCATTCCCTGCGACATCCATCGTCGGATGGTGCGTCGGGAACGGCGGACGCGGCGTCCGGCGTCACGCATGCTGAGGAATTCAGTCACGGTCGAGCGCCTCCGCGACATCGGATCCGTATCGACGCATCCTCGCGCGCTTCGTGCGCAGCTCGTGGAGACGGCGGGCCTCGTGGACCTGCAGCCACTCGGACTTCTGGCGTTTGATCAGCTGGGCAAGCTCCACTTGCTCCTCGGGTGTCATCAGCTGTTCGCGATTTCGAGGAGCACGTCAGCGTGGCAGGGCTGATCGAGGGGGCACCAGCACGCGAGGTTCTTGCCGGCGAGATCCCTCCGAATCTCTTCAGGATCGGGGTAGCCGAAAGCCGTCCGCGCCTCGACGTCGATGGTGAACATCTCGCGGAATCGTTGGACCGCCAGGATCCGACCGCCGGGAGTCAAGATCAACCATGGGTTGCCCCACCTCGTCGGGCGGGATACGACGACGGTGTTCTCCGGCTTGCGCCAGCCCTTCTTGCGGCTGAGCTTTACGCGCTCGGGCATCACTTCCCCCTCGGGTGTTCGGTTCGTTCGTGGTCTTCGCGCAGCGACGGGACGACGAACCCGAGACCGCAGTACCGGCAGTGATAGCGGTCAGGCATGGGACGCCCGCCAGACCATGCAGGGGACGCAGGAGGCACCGCGGGATGCGCGGTCGAGGCGACTGCCGGGCCGCGCCGCGCGATAGTGCCTGCACAGCGGGTCGGTGGTTAGGTGCCTATCGTCGCCGAAACTGTCGATCCACGAGGCGAGCGAGCGGAGCGCGAGAATTGCGCGATCAGTGATTCTCACGCCTCGTCTCCTTGTTCTTCCCCACCAGGGGTGACAGAAGGGGCAGGGTAGGGGTCACGCCAACCGAAGTGAGTCGAGATCGGGCCGTGCTGATCGATGACCACCACGAACGTCTGTGGCAGGTCAATCGGATCGCCCAGCGCCGCCATGCTCGCGCGCGCACTCTCGTAATCGGTGTGAACCGTTGCCACTTCCCTTGGGAGTGAGGCGGCGAGGGCATCAGCGAGAAGGCGAACGTGGCAGGGCCATGCGTTGAAGCACTGCTGGCATTCCTCCTGACCGCGACGTGTCGTCTGCCGATGCCCCTTCGAGAATTCGATCAGTTTCGTTGTGTCGTACTCAGTAGTCATCAGGGGGACTCCGCAATCTGCACCGCAATCGCTTCGAATGCGAGCCGTGCCCCGTTGTTCGTGTCGATGATGTCGCCGTTTGCGTCCCAGTAGTCCCGGATCTGCTGTGCGGCTTCGGCTTTGATACGCCGGTCATGGTCAGCGAGAAGGGTCAGCCACGCTTCGATTCGATCCGCCCAAGCCTCGCTCTCAGCCGCGTGTTCTTCCGGGGTGTAGGGCTCCATGACTCGCAGAAGCTTGGCGCGAGAACGGCAGCCACGGGCGTAGTAACCCATCTCTGCGATCGGTTGCAGCTCGTCACTCATCGTTCTGTCCTTTCGTTGGGTCATACCCCAAAACAGCAGGGGCGGCGCAGTAGCGTCGGTGATCAGAGACCGGCTCCCACCCGCCCAGGTCAGCGCACCACGCCATGATTTCCGTGCCCTCCGGCGACAGGTAGCACAGCACCACCTCGCCGTCGATACCAGCAACGAAATGCGTTGCCCAGTACTCGTTCGTAGTCATCGCCATGTCGTCAAGGGCGCGGGGTTCGTCGCAGTCCTCGTGATCCCAGTGCCCGCAGTGCTCCGCGTTCGCGAACACGGGAATGGTTGCAACTCTCATCAGCCGTTCCTCCCTGGTGTCGTGCGGTCATCCCAGAAGTCTTCTTCCGGCCCGGGTTCATCATCGTCGAAGTCGTCGTAAGCGCCTTGCTCTCGGTAGTAGGCGTTCTGCATGACCGAGAAGGCCGCACGGATACGCTCAGGCGACTCGCCAGTTTCAATGAAGTATTCGTGCTGCTCCATCGCCTCCTGATAGGACATCGGTTGTCGTCGTACGACGCCTGGCTCGTCACTCATCGTGCTTCTCCTTCATCGTCCAGGTGGACCACGCAGATGCCACACCCCTCGGCGTGCAGCAGAGCTTCGACGTCGGTTTCGAATCGCCGACCGCACGGCATCACGAAGCCCACATACGGATCTAGATCGCACATGCGTCCGTCACCTGCCAGAACTCATACGGCTCGCCGACAATGCCCGCTCGGGCGGGATGCACGTCCCAGACCAGGGCACCCGCCTTCCAGAGCACGGTGTGACCCCAGGGGCCGTTCGGTGAGTGGCCGACAGCAATCATCATCTGGCCATTCGGCGCGCCGTTCAGCAGACGGGCATTGATGCCGGCGCGCGCCCAGGCGAATCGGTGGTGCTCGTCGTCGACGTAGACGCGAAGCCGCTTGCCTCGAGATCTCAGCCACATCACTAACGCCGCGTCGTAGTCATTGCCGAACAGGATGAAGTGCGGCACCTTCTCTACCGGCAGGTCGAGCAGAGCAGCGACAGCAGTCTGCATGCAGTTGCCAGGCACAGCATCGGGGTTGGCGCTGCCCATGATGGTCTGAGTGTGTTCGATCATTACAGTCCGTCCTCACACGGGCAGGGCTTCTCCAAGAAGCACGCTCCACAGACCTCCGCAGGCTTGCGGCGATCCTCCGGGCAGACGACATGCACGACGCCCGCCTGGATCTTCGCGACGTGGTCACCGACCTCGATCTTCTCCTCGCAGATGACGCAACGACCCGCGTACTTCGCAAAGAACGTCATCACCACTCCCCCCAATCGATGTACCGGTCGACCTGCTCGCGCGGGACCTGGTAACCGCAGCCCTTGTACGGGTCGGTGGTTTCCGGATCGAAGCACTCCACGACGACGTCGTGAGCGCCGGCACCGACCCAGTGCGCCTGGATGCGGGCCTCGTCGCACTGCGGGCACACCCTGGCCCGGGTGTGAGCCTGCTTCCGCGGGGCCTGCGGGTAGCGGGCCATCAGCGGGCCGACCATCTCCACGAGCTCGTCGTGGAACGCGGCCGTTGCCATCAGGTACGAGATTTGTGCCTCCCGGTACATGTACCAGTTCGCGAGGGCCCGGGTGAGGCCGAACGCTGCCCGCTGTTCCGCCCAGACAGGCATGTAGCGCACGTCGATGTCCTTCTGGAACGACTCCCAGAGAGTCACCGGCGGGTCGCAGTTCAGCGAGCGAGCGAACGACGTCATCCAGTTCGCCAGCATCGCGTACAGGTCGTGCGAGTCGTCCGAGGCGGTCGGGTTGATCGGGATGACCAGGTCGCGCGTGCCGGCCACCCGCTCAGCTCGAGCGGCTTGCATGGCTGGCTTCACGTGCGAACGGATGTGAGAAAGTAGCTGCGGGGTCTGGCCGACGTAGTACCGGATCCTCGCAAAGCAACGTCCGCAGAGGTTGCCGTAGGTCGCCTCGGCCGGCCGGACGTCCCACCACTCGACGCCGTCGACGTCGTGACGCACGGTGACGGGGTTGCCCTCGTCGTCCTCGGCCGGCGCGAGCTCGTAGTGCCCACGAATGCACAAATCGGTCACTGATAGTCCTCCATCGCCCTCGCCATGTCGTCGCAAAGCTTCGCGATCGCCTCTTTGGTGTGGCTCCCGCCGACCTCGAATCCGGTGCGGAGGTTTCTCGCCACAATCCGCAGGCGCACTACGTCGCTGTCTTCAGGCGTTCCGGCCTTGAATGCCACGTTCACCCGAGGGACGAAGACCCATCCGTCCGGGTTGCAGTACGGGCACAGCGCTGCGTTGTGGTGATTGTCGAGCTGGATGCCGAGGTGCATCTCCTTGCGCAGGCCCGCGTTCTCTCGTTCGAGCCGCCGGTTGTCGGCTTCGAGGCGGATGTTCTCCTCACGAGCCGCCTCGAGCTGGTCCAGGGTGTCGCGCGCGCCCATCAGAAAATAACCTGCTTGTTATGCTCAAGCGCCAACGCGGCGAGCCGATCGGCGGCCCCGGTGCGGTCAACGCACCAGCCCCACTCAGCGATGCACTCAGGGCACTCGATCTTGAGACTCAAGTGCGGGTCGCTCGGGTGCGCCGAGTACGCCACGACCACCGCATGATGCGCTGTCGCTTTCTCGGCCACCTTCGCGTCGAGGGCCAGCATCACCCGAAGTCCGGACGCGGCCTCCATCAGCTCGAGCGCCAGCTGCTCGGCCTCGTCAGGCGAATACTCCACCGTCGTCGACGAGGTCATGAACGCGCCCTCGGTCTGCTTCAGCGACACCTTGTGGCTGTCGGAGATCTCAACAATGGCGAGCTCAACAGTTTTCGCGACTGTGCGAACGATCATGCCCATCAGTGACTCACCTTCTCCCAGTGGTTGCGGAGTGTGCTCTCGCTGAACGTCCGTCGGCGGTCCTCGTACGGGCGGCCCGCCGGCGTCGCCCGATAGTCGGGTGCCTCGAGCATCTCGACGCTGTAGTGGCCGGGGAACGGGTAGCCCTCGCTCGTGGCCAGGCTGTGAACGAACAGCACGCGCGGCTCGATGTCGCGCTTGTCCGTGCTGCGGAACTTCTCCCCGATGAACGGGTCCCCCTCAGGGTGTAGATCGTCAAACATCAGTACTGCCTCCCTTGAAAGTTGGTCGTGGGAGTCCACGGCCAATCCGATGACCCACGCGAAATCTGCGTAGGCCAAGCTCGTGCATCACGGTCACCACGCCACCGGATCAGCTGGAACCGGTTCGACGCGTTCGCGGACTTGTCGGGCCGCAACCCGAGCCCGAATTCGGGCCAGCCCATGAGCGCCGCGGAGCCGCGCGGCCGCAGGTCCCGCTCGCCGACCGCTCCCCCGGACTTCGCGTGCCCGGCGTGCGCCTCGATGACCATCGCGCAGCCCCGCTCCCGCAACGTGTCCAGGGCCGCCAGGATCGGCATCGCGTCGTCGTCGTCGTTGATCGCGCGCGGCGTCAGCCGGTACAGGGGCCCGATGAAGAGGATGTCCGGGTGGACCTCGTCGATCATCCGGTGCACTTCGCCCAGGTCCGAGTCCTTCGACAGGTCGATGCGGGGCGTGCACGCCAACGAGACGGTGTCGGCCGGGTTCACCCTCCCCCGCAGCGCCGCCTTCGTTACCAGCGGCCGTACCGCCCGCCGCCACTGCCGCTCTGTGTTCTCCGCGTCGACGACGAGCACCTTCGCCGGCTTCGTCGGGAAGAACGTGAACGGGTGCACGCCGGCCGCAGCGAGGATCGCCATCTGTCGAACCAACGTCGACTTCCCGGCACCTTCTGTGCCGGTCAGCAGCACCCGGTCGTTGCGCTCGAGCAGATCCTCGACGACCCAGTCGTACTCGTCGTTGTCATCCAGGAGCACCGTGCCGAGCGTCCGCGCCTCCAACGACGTCTGCACGTGCCCGTCACGCAGCGTCTTCAGCCGCTCCTGCGCCTTCGCCAGAGCGATCCCGGGGTCGACGTCCTTCTCATTCGACAGCCTGGTCGCGACCTCCTGCAGTCCGCGCTGCATCGCCCCCTTCCGCACCTGCCGCGCATACGTCCCGGCGTGCGCCGACGACGACACCTCAGACGTCCAGCTGTGAAAGTCGATCGCCGTGATGCCGCGCACATCCCACTCGAGGAGATGATCGGACACGGTGATCACGTCGATCGGTTCGCGCTCACGGAACATTGCCGCCATGCCGGCGAAGATCATCCCTACGCGCTTGTCCTCGAAGTCGAGAGGGATGCACTCGGTCACGCATGTGCGGAATTCGCGCTCGTCGAGGAGGATCGCAGCGATCATCGCCTGCTCGGAAGTGATCATGAGAACACCCCCGCTAGAGTGCCGGGATGGATGCATTCCGAAATCAGGCGCTGCTCATCTCGCTGGGCGCTATCGTGGGTCTCGTTCCGGCCTACGCGATCGAGGTATTCAGGGGTCGTAGGGCGACCAAAATACAGAACCTCGCCCGGAAGCTCGCCCAAGAGGATGCGGCGAAAGCAGCCAGCGCCGCACACGCCACGACGATATTCGCGATCGTCAATGATCTCGTTTTTGTTCTGGCTCGTATGATCGCCCGCCGGGACAGGGCTGGTGATGCGCTCGTTCCGTTTAGCGATGACGAGATCAAGAGCATCCTGCTCGCCAGAGCTGAGTCGTTTCTCCTGCCCGACCAGAATCTGCGAGACGCACTCGCGCACGGCTTCTTCGTACTGAGCATTTACGACGAGCTTCCGGTGGCCGACCCATCCCAGCCAGCGAGGAGTCGGTACAGCTCGCTGGTGGGTATCCAGAACGTGCTGGCCACTTACCTCCGCGGTGAAAGAGTGGCGGAGGCCGACGTGCGATACCTGGCAGACGAGTTCTACGAGATGAACACGACCGGGGTTCCAGAAAACTCCTAGACCCGTCATCGCTGCATCCATTCGTTCCCCGGCTCCACCAACGGCGTCACCGGCAGACCACCCTCTCGAGGCGGCAACGGCTCGTCATCCCACCGACCCGCGTTTAACCACGTCGCCGGATGCGGCACATACTGCTTCTCCGGCAGATTCGGATCAGCAGCGAACCGACGAGCGCCCTCGATGATCAGCTGCGGGTCGACCTTCCTCGCGATAGCGATGAACTTCTTCCGCGCCGCCTCCTTGCCCACCTTCCGCGGGTACGCCATATAGAACTCAGCGAACGCACCTTCACCGCGAGGTGAAGAGAGGTTCTTTAACTGGTCGGGTCGGGTGGGGTCGGGTCGGGTCGGGTCGGGGTGCTGTGACACAGGCGTTACTAACGCATCTGTTACACCGTTACTAACGCCCGTGTCACGCTGTGACTCCTTCGTTACGCCTGCCTTCTTCGCCCGCCATTCCGCCTGACGCTGACGAGACGCAGCCCGTTGACCCTCCACGGAGTCACGCGCCGGCTGGTACTCCAACCAGTTGGTGAAAACGAACGCGCAACCCTCGCGCGACCAGAGGCCAGCGGTTGCGAGTGCCTCGGCCATCGCCTGCGTACCGCCTAGCTCCTCGATGACGAACTCGGGAACGACACCGTCCGTCAGCTCTTTCGCGCACCAGGCGCCCGCCATCGTCCACAGCCCGATCGCCGCGAGACGCCTACCCTTCGGGATGGAGAGCACCTTGCGCGACGAGAAGAACCCGTCGTCTACCTTGAACCAGCTCACTTGCTTCCCTCTTCGTTGAAATCTCCGCGCTCGATTCGCGTCACCAGCCCCGCGTACGTCGTCCGCATGATCTGCGATGGGGCGTTCTCGGCTCGGTTGCGGAGCCAGACGAGCAGCTTCGAGGGGTCCATCAGGCCACGTCGTCCAAGTCGAAGAGTGACGGGATCGACTGCCGGTTGTCGTGCCGGCGGAGGTACACCAGAGAGTCGGCCACCGATGCCGGATTCAGCTCCGACGAGTACGCGCGCCGGCCTGCCTCGACCGCGCACAGGGCTGTTGAGCCGATGCCGCCGAAGGGGTCGTAGATCAACTCGCCCGGGTTCGACCACTCCTCGATGAGGCGGCGCGGGATGTCGAGCGGGAACGGGCAGATGTGGTTCTCGACGTCGCGGCGGCGCTGTTCCGAGTTGAGGGTGTCGAGCCGGTTGATGTCGTGCCAGATGTCTGGCCGCCATGACCCGGGCACCAGGGACGCGAACGTCGATGGCAGCGAGTGAGATGCGAGTAGCTTCTCCGCAAGGGCCACGTGCTCGTCGTAGTCGTAGACGTTCACCGTCGACTGCTGCGTGAAGAGCCGTGAGCGGGCCTCCGGCGATAGCTGGGCGAGCTCGTCGCCGGTGAGCAGCCGGTTCCCGCCGGTGCGCCACTCCGCGGCCGCGTCGATCTGCCAACGGCCGAGGGAGTACTCCTCCAGTCGCTTCACGATGCGCTCGTCAGCCCACCCCACGGACCGGTCAGTCTGCGGCTTGTGGAACAGCAGCACGTACTCGGGTGAGCCGACGCCCATGCTGGAGTGATCCTTCAGCATCTTCGAATACCCGAGCCGGTACGTCTGGTTGTTCTCGCGCACGACGTCGGTGGTGACGGTGATCATCCCGAAGTAGTCGAACCCGTGGCCGGTGTAGTGCGCGATCGCTTCGGCGTGCAGCGGCGAGACGGTGTAGACGCCCTTCCCGGTGACGGAGCCGAACAGCATCCGGTCCTTCACATGCACGGCGAGAATGCGCCCGGGCTTCAGGGCACGGTACAGCGACGGGGTGAGGTAGTCGTTCTGCCACCAGAAGTGCGCGTTGTCGTCGGTGTGACCGAAGTCGGCGTAGTTCAGCGAGTACTCGTAGTGGTTGCCGAACGGGATCGACGTCACGATGAGACCGACCGAGCCCTCGGCGAGGTGCTCTCGTGCCTCGACGACCGAGTCGTTCAGCGCGACGGTCCAGTCGTTGCCGGTGTACACGGAACGCTCGACACCCATCGCGCGGGTCAGCTCGGCACTCACCGCCGCCGGGTTGAGGCCGAGACGTCGGATGATCGACGACATCGTGTCGGCGAGGCGGTCGTGCTCGACCCACTTATCTTCGAGGGTCTCGCGCACGTCGGACTCGGTCTCGGCATAGATCATGTGCACGGTGCACGGCCGCTTCTGCCCGAACCTCTGGATGCGGTGCACAGCCTGGATTGTCTCGTTGAACTTGTGGTTCACGCCGACGAAGATCGCGGTGTTGGACTGCTGCAGGTTCATGCCCTGCCCGAGCATCACCGGCTTCCCGATCAGCGCGTAGGAGCCGTGCTCGCGCCACTGCTCCAGCCGTGCTTCGGCTTCCTCGTCGGACAGGGAGCCGTGCACCGATGAGTACGACATGCCCTCGGCGAGCAGCGCCTTCTCGATCGCGGACTGCTCGTCGTTGAGGTGGCACCAGATGATGATCTGGTCGCGGCCCGGGCGGGCGTGGTGCTCACGGACGATGCGCATCATCTCGTCGAGTCGCAACTCCATGGTGCGCCGCTTCTCGCGCGCGGCCTCGACCGCCGACATCGCGCCGCCTCGGAACATGAGACCCTGCCCGTCGCGGTCGACGGCGTCAGATGCGATGTCGGCTTCGAGCCGGTGCCACTGCACGTCAAGGTCGGGCAGGGCATAGCCGCGGTCGGAGAATCCGAGATCCGACGGACGTGCGAGGAAACACGCCCAGGTGTTCAGCCACAGCCAGAACTCATCCCGTTTGTGCGGGTGCAGCTGCAGGTTGCCCGCATTCGACGAGTCGCGCTTGAAGAACCTCGTCAGCGCGGCGCCGGTGTCCATGATGCCGAGGTAACCGGCGTAGTGGATCAGCTCCTTGTGCCGGTTCGGCGAGGGGGTTGCCGTGGCCACGAACCGGAACGGGGTGTGTTCGAACAGCTGCAGGAACCGTTGGTACGTCTCGGACCCGAACGAGCGCAGCACTGAAGCCTCGTCGAGCGACACCGCCTCGAACAACGACACGTCGAGCTTGCCGTCACGAACTGACTCGTAGTTCGTGACGTAGATTCCGGGCCCGTCGACCTGGTCGCTGCGGCGCACGAAGGTCACATCGAGGTCGAGCAGGTTCCGGCCGTCGCGAATGAACTCGCCGCGCACACCCAGCGGCGCGATGATCAGCGCTCGGCCTCCGACTCGAGTGAGCACCAGACGGAGCGTCTCAAGCTGCATTATCGACTTGCCCAGACCGAACTTCGCGAAGATCGCACGACGGCCGCCGCGGACCGCCCACTTCACAATCGCCTTCTGATGCGGCTTCAGGATTGGGCTGATCTCGGCGTCGTCGACGTCGAATCCGAACTTCCGATCGAACGCGACCTTGTCCCGGAGGAAGGTGTCGTAATCCATCGACGGGTCAGCGCCCGTGTTGAGTGTGAGCAGAGGGCTCATCATGCTGCCTTTCCATAGACTTCGTCGAACATTTGCTGTGCCTCGCGCACCGTGATTTGAATGCGCCGATTGTCTTCGAGGCGGAACCAAGCCAGATCCCGGGGGTAGAAGACCGGCACCAGCGCGCAGTCCTTCACCCACTTCCGCACCTTGTAGCCGTGCTCGATCGCGTACTCCTGCATCTCGGCCTCGAATGCGTTGTTGTGTACCGTGCACGCCGCTACCAGTTCGACGAGCGTCGGCCGGCGCTTCGACCCGCCCATGCCGACTGCCTGCCGGTGCTGTGCCTCGAGGCGGGTGATCGCACCGCAGACGATGCAGCGGTGGCCGTCGCGCTCGAGCAACGCCGCCCGGGTCGCAGGTGTTGGGGCGGTCATGCTGCTAGCTCCACGTCGTACCCGAGGGACTCGACGCACACGCCGATGATGTCGCGCGAGCAGGGCGGGGTCACAGCGTTGCCGGCTGCCTTCACCAAGTCGCGGTTCGAGATCGGTTTCGCGCGGTCCGGCGGCTGCCACTTGTAGTCGGCCGGGAACGCCATCCCCGCGGCGACCTCGTGCGGCTGGAACATGCGGAACAGCACGTCCGGCACCATCTCCTCAGCGGCCTTCAGGTCGGCGGGTGAGACTCGCGGGCGACCCGTCGGAGTTCCGGCGTGAATGAGTGCCTGATGGCCAGCCGTGGTGAGCGTGCGTAGCGCCTCCGTGGCTGGTGTCGTCATTTCGGCGCCGCCGGTGTTGTTCCGGTGGATGAGCGCGTATCGGTCGACAGTGGTCAGCGTCCCGACGGGGTCGGTGACTGGTCGGGCCTCGGTGGTTCCGCCGTAGTACGACTGAACGAGCGCCTGGTGAATACCGCCCGCCGTGGTGGTGGGGAGGTAGTCGGTCGACGGGTCGCTCATGTCGACGCGGTCCTGGTGGTAGGAGGCCACAAGCGGCTGCACCAGTGCATGGTGGTTGCCGCCGGCGGTGAACGTGCCTGCCGGCTCGGTGACCGGCCGGGCGGTGCTCGTGCCGTACATCTCGGCGACGAAGGCTGTCTCAGCTCGCGTCGTCAGCGTGCGGAACGGAGCATCGACTGTCCGAGCATCCACCCCCGCGCGGCCCTCGACGGGCACTGCGAGACCTTTCGAGTTCGTCGTGTGCAACGACTTCAGTGGCTCACTCATCGGCCAGGCGCGGTAGTACGCGTCCGGGTCCCCATAATGCAGGTGATTCGGGTCGGCCGCGTCGTACGTGTTTCCAGCGGCTTCGATGTGCAGCGGGCCACAGTACCGCGCGATGCCCGCTGCGATGCGGGCTCGAGTCTTCGGCTTGAGCCGGTCGCCGACACGCTCGCCGGGAATCGACCAGTCGATCGCGGCGGCCGCGGGCAGCCAGCCTGGCTCGACGATGCTGCCGCAGCGGGGGCAGCAGTACACGTACGCCTGCCGGTAGCGGCCAACGCTGCGGTTGGGCTTGAACGACTGCACCGACTCGACCGTGACGCAGCAGCGGTCGCAGTACGCGCGAGGCTGGACGACGCGCTCGAGATCTGGGGCCTTGGCGCCGGCGGGCCAGGCGACGATGTAGATGCGGTCGCGGGACTGCGGCGCGGGCGTGCCGAGCAGCTGCGCATGCATCGAGTTCAGAGACAGCACCCGGAACTCGTAACCGAGCGCGCGCAACTCCTGCCGCCAGATCGCCCACGCCGTCCGGTACTGCGCCTGCGTGGCGATGTCGACTACGTTCTCGACGATCACGAGCCGGTAGCGGTGGTACTCGATGAAGCGGAGCACGTCGAACATCAGCAGCCGGGAGCGGGTCTTCGCGTCATCGGACAGCGGGTCCTCGAACAGTCCCTCGTCGATCGCGGGCATCTTGGACCCGTTGGCCTGCGACCACTTCGTGCACTCCGGTGACGCCCAGAGCATGTCGGTCTTCGGGAAGAAGCTCGGTCGCTCGAGGTGAAGGTCGACGACGGCGTGGTCGGTGTCTGGGTGGTTCAGGGCGTGGATGTCGGTGACGATCTTGAAGTGGTTCGCGGCGATGCGCACGTGCACGCCGGGCACCTGAACGGCACCGGTCGTTGAGCCGCCAGCTCCGCAGAAAAGGTCGGTTACGGTGATGGCGCTCACGAGGTCACCGCCGATAGAGTGCGGGCATGGCGATCACGACAGACACGATTTACAAGCTCACCTATTTCGGCAAGAACATCCCGATCTACACGGAGGAGGAGTTCGAAGACATCAGTTTCAGAATCTCGACCGCGGCCGCAAAGGGCGGCGGAATCGCCACCCTGCGCGAAGGACTTGGCGACGAGTATCGACTCTTCGTGGGTCAAGGTTCTGACATCGTGCTGCAGAAGCTCGTGCGTCGATTCGGCGGCAAGCTGAATGAAGAAACCGGTGAGTACGAATAGGGGCTTCATTTCGTCCTCGCAGGCTTGAGACGCGACGTCTCCTCCAGGCGAGTGTCACGGCCACCCTTCTCCAACTCGAGACGAGACATCCGGTATGGCTGCCCGGCAGCGTCCTTCTGCTCGTCAATCGCCAGAATCCGGTAGACCGTCGTACCCATCGAGACGGTGACCAGGTCGCCCACCTTGAACGCATCAGGCATCCTGGGTCACCTCGCCGGAGTGGATGAGCGCGTAGGAGACGGCAGCCTCGCGGGTGTCGAACATCCGGAACATGCCGCTCAGCGCGCCTGAGCCGTCGCGCAGAGTTACAGCCCACTCGCGGTCCTGCTGGAACACAAACCAGCGGTACGAGTAGTTGACCACTCCCCGCAGCTGCTCGATCTCGACCCGCTGTGCCTGGATCAGTGCCGAGTCGGCGTCGAACGAGTCCGACATGAGCTTCGTCTGATCGTTCGCGGCCGTCAGCTTCGCCAGGAGCTCGTCACGCTCGGCAGTGATCAGCTCGAGCGCGGACACCTCCGGACCCGGGCCGGTGGCGGCGTATGCGGCGTCGACGAATGACACCGACCCGTTCTCGCCCAGCTCGACCTCGATCGGCTCAGCCACGGCCGGTACCTCCTCGACAGGGGGGGCTACAAGAGCTTTCGCAGCTTTCTGGATCCTCTTCCGCTCGGCCTGATACTCGTTCGCCGCGGCCGGGCAGGTCTGGCCGTTCTCATCACCGGGGCACTGGTAGTTCTTCACCCGGCAACCCCGCGAGTAACCAGAGACTGTGCCATGTGGAAACGCGGGATCGTCGAGCGCGAGCTTTCCGAACTTCGGCTTATCAGGATCGACCGCGACGTCAGTCAGCGCCTCGGGGGCGAGCGGGACGACGGTCTCAGCCGGGTTACGCACCGGTCGCGGCTTCGGTCCCGCCGCCTTCTCCTGCGCCGGCGAGAACGCCACGTGCGGGGCCGGACGGACCGAGCGCTCGTCATCGAACACAATCCGCTCCTCAGCGACCGGCTCGGGCTCCGCGTGCACGTTCGGGCTGACCTTCGCTGCCGGCGCACCGAGCGCCCGCGCAGCCTCCAACTCCGACGCACCCTGCTTCACCATCAGCGAGTACCGCCAATCCGACTTCAACCGGATCGCAGCCTGCTTACACGACTGCAGACCGTCCTCGTCACGAGGGCAAGCCCCGTTCGACTGGCAGCCCATCCGGTAGCCCTCGTCGGTGCCGTGCGGGAAACCGTCCACATACAGATCGAGCGTGCCCATCAGAGCGCCCCGGCCTTCTCGAGGAACGCTTGCGCAGCGATGACGCGCTGGAACACTGCAGCATCGCCGCCCTGATCCGGGTGAGTCTTGAATAGGGCTCGGCGCGCGATCCTTGCCAACCCCTCGGGCTCGTAGATCACTCCCGGTTCGACGATCACGCCGGCCGCCGCGTAGAGGACGTCGAGAGCCTGCTGCACGCTCGTCACCCTCGACGGAATCGCCGTGCCCTCGATTGCCATGAAACCGCGGTACTGCTCACCATGCTTCGTCACGCCGTACCGGTCGACCTTCCGCAGCGCCTCCAGCGCCAAGGCGATCGCCCGCAGGTTGTCCTGCCAGGTGGTGAAGGTGTCGCACGGATACGAAAGCGCGCCCAGCTTTGCCTTGAACGAGATAATCACGCCGGGGTGCTCGGCTCGGGCCTGCGCCCGGGGCTTGCCGTCCAAGCGGAAGTCGGCCGGCGCTATCGCCACGAGCATCTCGCGGTCAGTCGAGCCCAACGCCGAAAGCTCTCGATCGAGAAGCTCCAGAGTCGACGACAGCGGGACGCTCTTCCGGGCATAGCCGCCGTCGTAGCCGCTCGTCTTGAACCGTGAGAACTGCCGTTGGCTCGCCGGGGTCAGAGTGCCCGGCCACTCTCGGATCGGACCGATCCGCATTCCGTCAGGCCACATCATTGGCCCCTTCCTGCTAGCTGGTACATGATTTCGACTTGCTTCGATTGCGTCTGCGTCGCAGACTTCGCCAGATCCACCAGACCGGCAACTGACTTCGCGTACTCATAGGCCACCTCGGCCGAGTCCGCGAGTTCCCACTCGGCCATGCACGCCTCCTCGGCCTCCGCCTTCCGCTCGTCCGCGGACTTCAGCTCCGACCGCTTCATGGCGACCAGGCGGGCCCGAGAGTGCATCCGTCGCGCCGCCCGCCGCGTGCGATCCGCCTCACGGAGGATCTCGACGTTGTCGGCCGCGACCGCCTTGATCACTTCCAGGTCCTGAATGATCGAATCCGGGGTCTTGATTTGCCGGCCCTGCTCGGTGTGCCCGAGCCCTCGAACTTGAGCCCGGACGACCGATGCGGCCGTCTCGATCTGCGCCGGGTCTCTCACCGGCGTGTGGGTCTCAGGGTCGAGGACTTGCTCCTGCGTGGCCGGGTTGATCATCGGTCCAGCAGCTTTTCTCGCCAGATCCCGATGACGAAGAACACGAACATCGCCACGAACAACAGCAGCCCTACCCCGTTGAAGCCGACCACGGCCGTCCACACGATCGTCGCCACGAGGAAGACCAGGAAGCCGAGAGCACCGATGCCGTTCATCAGCGGCCCCCGTCATCCGGAGGCAACTCGTTCCACGAGTCGATCTCCTCCTGCGTGTAGTCCAGCGGGTTGCCCTCGAACGGCATCGTCGGCTGCAGCTGCCCACCCACGAGCGTCCCGATCTGCTCAGGGATCGGCTCGGCCGACACCGGCTCAACGACGGATTCAGTGACCTTCCCGGTCGCCGGGTCAGCCTCGTCCGTGTCCAGCGGCGGCTCCTCCGGCTGCGGCTGCGGCGCCGACTCGATCGGCTTCCGCTTCACCGACCGCGACGCACGCTGCCGAGGAGCATCCTCAGCAACCGGCTCCGATTGCATCTCGCCCTGGTCGATGACCTCTTCCACCGAGTACGGGATACCCAGCAGCACGTCAGCCGCGATCAGCCGCACGAGCTCCGATGTCGCCCTGGCCAGCAGCATCGCGATCGGCTGCTTCCGCCAGTTGTCCTTCGTGTGCAGACCCAGACCCTGTGCCCGTGTCATCGTCCACACCGACTGCTCGACCTTGTCAGAGCCCTTCCGGCGCCCCTTCACGATCGCCTGCGTCGCCGTCGACTCGTCCGTCCAGATCTCGTGCCCCGCGTTCTGCACCAGCGCCCGGAGGGCCACTGCACGCATTGCCGGGGTGCCGTTGATGATGTCGATCGACCGGAGTGCGGCGAGCGGCGACAGGCCGAGCTCCTGCCCCGTGATAATCGCCGCGGCCGCCTCCTCCGGCTTGCCCTTGTACGAGGCCGGCACGAACGACGTCGTCACCAGCTGCCGAGCCGCCTGGTACGCGGTCGTCAGGTCCCGGGCCCACTGCTCGAGGTCGGACGCCGCCGGGTGCTCGTAGACAGCTACCTGCTGGTCGCTCACAGTGTCACCTCGACGATCGGTTCGTCGTCCTCGTCAGGCTCGGGAACGTCCGACACGATGGACCCCCGTGGTTGGCAGCTGTATTGCGAAGCGGTCGAGACTGCGTTGAGCACTTTCCCGACGAGTTCGGCCTGCTCGTCGCTCAGGTCGACTAGGGCCTTTGTCCGGTCGTCGCAGCCGCTCAGAGTGATCAGTCGAATGCTCATCGGGTACCCCCGGGAACGTAGAGTGCGTCGCCCTTCAGACGATCGAGCGGCTTGTCTTTCCCGCCCGTGCGACGCGCCACCGTGGCCACGTATTGGAACGTCCGGTAGGTGTCTTCCGAGTTGTCCATCGGGTACACGTCATAGCCGTCCGACCGCACCCAGACGGCCCAGTGATCGGTGATCCCGAGCTCCGCCATCGGGTGGTCGAGACCGTCGTCGCCCACGTAGGCGTCAGCGTTCGCGTAGCCGGCCAGTTGCAGGGCGGTCTCACCGTAGATCCCGGTACGGTTCGTCTTCCAGTCGAAGAGAATCACGCGCTTCTCACCGCACTTCTCGTCCCAGACGGCCGACGTCGCGACACCGTCGAGGGTGCCGCCGTACATGCCCTTAATTGAGTAGCACGACGTCTCTGAGAGGATCGGCCGGATCTGCCAGTCATCCAAGAACCGGACCGCGGAGGTCACGTAGCCGGCGATCTCGTCGGGCACGAGCACCTCGCGGCCGTTCGAGATCTGATCGGCCAGCTCGTGCACCTCGGAACCTCGCCGTGCGGCCTCGTCGCGTACCGAGAAGCGCGCCTTCTTCAGCGTGTTAAGCCGGGCGGAGGGAGCCATGTTCTGGAGCTCGGCCCAGTTGTCGACCGCGTACTCTGCGGTGACGTTCCCGGCCCAGTTCTCCAGCGCAGCTTTCCGCATGCCGTCGCCCATGAGGGTTGTGACACCGTCGAGCTTCACGCCGTCGAGGTAGTAGGCGTGCCCGTTCCCGAAGTTCTTCCGAACCAGCCGGGATGCGGCACCGTCGAGCGTGGGGGCTTCAGCCTTCTTCGCTCGGGTCTTCGTTGCGGTGACCATCAGGCGACACCGGGCCCTTCGGGCTCGGGCTCCCACATCGGCTCCTTGGTCTTCTTGCCCCGGGTGATGTCCACCGGGGCGGTCGGCTCAGGCTCTGCAGGCGCCTCGGCGTCGTCAGAGGCGACCGGCTCGTCGTCCGGAATCTCGAGCGTCGTTTCCATGCTCCCGGCGCCCGTACGACGCTGGTACGCCTTCTCCAGATAGCTGCGAACCGCCTTCGCGTCGTCCTCGTCCTCGATCGGCTCGATGTGCTGGAACCGGACCACCGCGGACGTGACCTGCTTGATGTCGTCGTACGAGTGCTTCGAGCGCTCCATCACGACGATCGCCAACCACGATTCCGGGGTGCGGGCGTCGAGCAGATCCTGCTCCATGTCGGGCAGCCCGTTGAGCTGCTCGCCCGGCACCTGGCCGGACAGATTGATTCCCATGACTCACTTCTCTCTTGTTGGGTAGGTGCCGACACGCACGAGCGCCCCGGCTTGGTCGGCGTAACGCTTCGTCGTGTGAAGGTCCACAGCGAGGCAGTCGTCGCGCCAGATCTTGGAATCCGTGAGGCCGTCGAAGACGGCGCGCACGAGCTTGTCGAGGTCAGGAGCGACCGAAGGGAACTCGCGCTTCACGCTCTTCGGCCGCTCGAACCGGAACTCGATGTTCACGATCGCGGCCTGGTCGATCCGCTCGCCGTCGTACGCCATCGCCGCCGCGTCCCGGATGCGGCCGCGCCATGGCTTGAGCTTCGACTGATTCGCGTCCACAGGCCGCCCGTTGAACACAGTCTTGCTGCCCTGCTGCACCGGAAGACCACCGACCCAGAACCGGAACAACTCCACTGGGCGGCTCACGATGCGCTCCCGATCGGGATGACGTCAGCCATGCTCCTTAGAGACGAAGCTGTCGACAGGCACCTTGAACAGCCGTAGACAACCGACGTCTCGTTTGAGGGCAACAGAACGTCCATGTGCTTTGCGCAGCACAGCCAGGTGAGCCCGCAGCAATGATGGCGGACGATCCAGATGGGCTTCTCGTTGCACGTCCCGCGGCCGACTTTGAAGAACTCGCACGCCGGAGCATTCTCGCTGCGCTCGTCGACCTCGACGATCTCGACCGGCGCGATGGCTTCGATGGTCTGCATCAGCTCGACCCACCCAACCGAATCCACGCAGCCGCAGCCACGAAACTCAACACGATGAGCGCGAGGGCGAGCCTCAGCACCGGGCGCAGCATCAGAAACCACCCGTCGACGTCAGAGCCAGCAGCACGGCGCCGACAGCACCGGTCGCCACACAGAGCGACCACCGGATACTCCGCACCAGGGCGACGCGCTCAGGGGCAATGTAGGTCGACCGCCGGCGCATCACAGGAACACCCCCGCGACCTCGACGAGCTTCTGTGCTCCATCAGGCTCGTTCATCACTGAATCCATGGCCGTCCCGTAGTCCGGGAACGTGGCACGGAGCTTCTCCCGGTTGCCGGAATCAGCGAGCCCGTAGGCGGTCATCAGGGCGGCGAGGAAGTGGCCCGGCTGCTGGCCGTGTGCCCGGTCACCGAAGTGCCAGAGCACATGCCTCGCGACCGCCGAACGCTCTGCCTCCAGCTCGTCGACGAGCTTCTGGTGGCCCGCCAGCGCCTGCTCCTCGGTCGAGTAGCGGTACTGGTCCTGGTCACGAGCACCACCGAAGATCATCGACTCGAAGATCAGCGGCGGACCATCACCCCAGCTGTGATTGAGGCCGAGGTACACCGTGGACACGTCACTGTTGCCAACTGTGGTCTTGGCGACCATCTTGTCGGTGTCGAAGGTCTCGACCCACTCGTCGCGACTGATCGGCTGTCCCGCGCGGTCGTAATATTCACTGCTCATTGCGGTTCTCTCTTCTTGATGAGAACTGCGCCGCTTGGGTGTGGCGGCGCAGCAGAACTGGGGTTGTTACCTGGTGGAGAGGGATGCGGCCCAGACGACGAGGGCAGCGATCGGGAGGACGGCGGCGGTCGAGATGACCGCCTCATCGATGACGGCGTTGCGCAGCTGCCGCATGAGCGTCGTGGGGGTCGCGCTAGGAACACGACCCCCTGCCTGCAGTTCGGGCTGGGACTGAGGAGCGGTGACGGCCGCCCGCCGGAATGTCCGGATCACGCTGCGCCCCGCTTCTGGCCAATCGAAGTCACGTTCTGTTTGTGAGGGCAGGGAACGCCGTCGAGGTATGCGTCAACGCACTCCTCTTTGACGAGCCAGCGACCGCCCTTCCTCGGCTGCGAGCCGTGGAGCTCGCCAGACTCGAGCAGGCGGCGAATCGTGTTTGGGTGGCGCCGGGCGTAGGTCGCGGTCTCTTCAACGTCGAAGCGGTTCATGACTGGCTCCCCCTGCACTCGATGGCGTCAAGTCGGGCTTTGAGCTCGGACAACTCACGCCGAACGGCAAGTTCGCCTTCTGTCATCCCGAGAGAGCGTGCTCGCTCGGTCAACTCGGCCTCAGCGGCCGCGGAGAATGGCGGCTCCCACGAGGGCGCACATCGTGAGCAGATGGTGAACAGACTGCGCGGCGAGGTGAGACGCTCTTCGATGGCGATGGATCGGGAGTAGCGCACAAATTGTCCGTCGAGCCCTCTGTAGCGAGTCAACAGCCATCCCCGTGCCAAGATGACGTTGAAGGCGTCGCGGACCATCGAGCCCGAGTCACCCTTCAGCTGACGGGTCTCTGCCCGATGCGGAGCACTGATCGACCGAAATTCGAAGTCATCGCCCTCTCGAACGAGTTCTTCCGCTGAGCAGGAGTCACACCGGAACTTCGTGAGTCTGAGGAAGGTCATGACGCCGCCGCCTGGAGGTCAACATCGTTGGCTCGACGCAGTAGCTCGTTCGGAGCAATGCGCAGTACGCCGCAGACCTTCTCCATCTCACTCAGGGTGAAAGGGCGTTCACCGGTGAGCCGCTTCGAGAGAGAGGGCTGAGTCATCAGCAGCGCCTCCATGAGAGTCGACTGCGTGATTTTCTTCCGAGCCATATCCGCCCGGATCTCCGCCGCTATGCGCTGGTGCAACTTTGATTCCATGCCGCATACGCTACCACCCTCGGCAAGATATTCAAGTCTACTTGCGATAGTTCATGCGGATAGGCATAATTGCATTCCGTGAGCATAAATGAACCCGGCCTCGTAGAGTCCGTCGCGGAAGAAATTCGCAGTGTCATGGCCCGTAGGAAGGTCAATCAGGCCGAGGTGGCCGAGGCGATCGAACGATCCCAGTCCTACGTCTCCCGAAGGCTCCAGGGCCTGGGAGCATTCGACATACGAGACCTCGAGGGCCTCGCCTTGCTGTTCGAAACTGAGCCCGCGTCTTTGCTCGGTTGGGCAGGATTACGCACGCCCAAGCCGCCCCGACCTCGACTCAGTGTCGTAGGTCGGGGCGATGATCTCTCTGCGATCGATGAAGACGAGCTGAACGACCGGTTCGACAAGAAAGCAGCTGGCTTCGACCCGAGCGCAAAGGAAATTGATCCCGACACACTCTGAGGCTGGGGAGCACATGTACGACCCGTTCGAACACGCCGACCGGCTGAACATCGAAGTAGTCTTCGGACGGCTTCGCACTGCTCACGGCCTCTGGATCCCCGAACGCCGCACCATCATCCTCAAACGAGGGATGCGGGCACTTCACGAGCGCAGCATCCTCGCCCATGAACTCGGTCACGTCTGCCTCGGACACGACGACTCCACACCCCGGAACGAATTCCTCGCAGACCGCTGGGCCGCCCGACACCTCATCGCACCAGACCACCTCGCCGCGATCGCCAGAGTCCACACCGACCAGGCGCAGTGGTGCCTCGAACTCGACGTCACACCGCACATGCTCGAGACGTACCTCTCGCTCCCCCTCAACTCACGACAGGAACCCAAATGGCTTGGGCAGAAAAGCTCCCTACGGGGAAGTACCGCGGCCTCTATCGCGTAGCGGATGGCGGCCGTCGGTCGACCGCCTCGGAGTACTCCCGAAGGGCGCAAGCAGAACGAGCGGCAGCGCAGCTCGAAGCTGAGGCGCGCACGCCAGGATGGCGAGACCCGAAGCTCGGCCAGATCACCTGGGGCGAGTGGTTCGAGCGCTGGGACCGTGCCCGTGTCATCGAGAACTCGACGAGGTCGTCAGAGGCGAGCATGATTCGCACACACATCATGCCGTTCTGGAAGGATCGGCCTCTGATCGACATCCGCAAGCACGATGTGCAGGTGTGGGTCAACGACATCGCTGCCGAGAACACGGCCCGCGAGGGTCAACCTGCCAAGTATCGTGCTGGCAAGACCGTGCGCCGCATCCTGAACGTGTTAGTCTCGTCGTTGTCTGCCGCCGTCGACGCGGACCTGATCGGCGCGAACCCCGCGCTCAGAATCAAGCTGGCACCGCTCGCACCCGGCCGGCAGGTCTACCTCACTCAAGAGCAGTACCACGCGCTCGTCAGCGCGGTCCCCGGAGAGACTGACCGTGCGGTCCTCGACTGGCTTGTCGGCACCGGCGCCCGCTGGGGCGAGATGGCCGGCCAGCACACACACAACCTCAACCTGCGACGCGGACTGGTGACGATCGCGGACGTGTGGGACGGTACCGAGATCAAGCCGTATCCGAAGGGCAAGCGGCAGCGACACGTGCCTGTGCTCCCGTGGGTCGTGGAACGACTGCAGATCGTCTCAGCGCCGTCGTGCGGGCTGCGCCACAAGGAGGGCATGTGCCGATCTGGGCTCCTGTTCCCGGCGCCCCGTGGTGGGGCGCGGGACGACCGGAACTTCTCACAGCGGGTGTGGGCGCCGGCTGTGAAGGCGGCCGGCCTCGTGGATCTCAATCCGACCATCCACGATCTGCGGCATACATACGCGTCGTGGCTGATCCAAGGCGGTGTGCCGATCGAGCGAGTGTCGCAGCTGCTCGGTCACGCCAGCATTACGACCACGATGATCTACGCGCACCTCGCGCCAGTGCAGCATGATGATGTCGCATTCGCGCTCCCTGCCCCGTCTGGGGCAAATCTGGGGCAAACTTTGAATCTCGCACGCGTCACGATGTTGAACGAGAAGTCACGAGACTGAAGCTCAGGGGCTCCCGATCCCTATAACGGCGCGGGAGTCGTTGCACCGTGTTGCACTTCGCTGAACAGGGTTGAACCGGCTTAGACACTTTCACACCGAAGAGGTCATCGGTTCGAGTCCGGTATCGCCCACCCCCAAGCCCCGGTCTGACGCTGTCACAGCGTTCAGGCCGGGGTTCTTTCTTTGCCCCCCCCCCCCCCCGTGAGACTTTTGTACCCCGTTCGGGGGTGGTAGTGTCGAAGGACTACCTGGGGGGTATCGTGCTCGTTCTTTGGATCGTTTCGGCCGCTGTCGTCGCTCTACTCGGTGCCGCCATGATCTTCGCCTGGCGCCGCCCCTGACGCCTTCGGCCGACGGTTCGAGCTGTCGGCTCCAGCCGATGGTTACGGCTGAGGGCTCTCGTTGCGAGCCGGGGTCAGCCCCGCGACTCGCGGGCGTGCAGGATGCGGCCCAGCACGAGGGCGACCGGCACCGCCACGACAGCCCACGTCGCGGCGAGCAGAACGCCGCCCTTCACCGCATCGTCGATCAGGTCATGCATGGTTCTCCACCAATCCGCCGGGGCGTCAGGGCGCCGGCGGGGCCGCCGACAGGGCCATCCTGACCCTCGAGACTGCGAGCCCGCTCGGGGGTGGCTGTGAGCTCGCCGTCTCCCCGTTCTGGGGTGTTGAGTTTTCTCCAGCTTCTCGTAGATTGAGTAGGTGTCGGGCGCAGATGACCGCGTTCGACGTTTGTCTCGAACCCGAAAGGCCTCACCCGATGGCTCCCTACGGCAGCGCACGTGCCGACTGGAACACGTACCCGAAGAAGAACGCCACGACCGACGTTCCCAGCTCCCCCGACGCCCCGTTCGTCGACCGCGTGAAGGCGACGATCGGCGATCTGCGCCAGTCGTACGAAGAGACGATGCAGAGCGTGGCCCGCATCGCCGACGAGTGGCGCACCCGGGAGACCACCCCGCGTGACCTCGAACGCCTCGCCCGGCTGATCTTTCACACGATGGAGCCCGGCGACTCGTGGGCGGAGAGCCCTGGCAACGTCAAGGAGCTCTACCGCGACCGCGCCGAGACCCTGCTCGAGAGCGGTTACCGCAGGGTCGACCGCTAGCGGCACAGGCGGCCGGGGCGCCACGGCGGCCACCGTCGTTCAGGCGGCAGACGTGCGACGGCGGCCGAGACGCCTCGCCGAGCATCCAACCGAGCGGTCGATGCCGCACGAGCACGCTGTACGCCAGAATGAGCCTATGGCGACTGACGGGCACGACATCGACGCAGAGCACCGACGGCTGGCGCAGGCGAACAGCGGCGAGGTCGAATGGCGCGACTGGGGCCCGTACGTCGCCGAGCGCGCGTGGGGGTCGGTGCGCGAAGACTACAGCGCCGACGGCGATGCCTGGGCGTCGTTTCCGCACGACCACGCCCGCAGCCGCGTCTACCGCTGGAACGAAGACGGCATGGCCGGGTTCAGCGACCTGGGGCAGAAGTGGTGTCTCGCCCTCGCCCTGCACAACGGCGCCGACCCGATTCTGAAAGAGCGGATGTTCGGCCTCGCCGGCCCGCAGGGCAACCACGGCGAAGACGCCAAAGAGTACTGGTGGTACCTCGACGGCACCCCCACCCACTCGTTCAACTCGTGGCGCTACCACTACCCGCAGGCCGCCTACCCGTACAACGACCTCGTCGAGACGAACGCGAACCGCTCGAAGACCGAGCCCGAGTACGAGCTCGTCGACACCGGAGTCTTCGACAAATCGAGGTACTGGGTGGTGACCGTCGACTATGCCAAGCAGGGTGCGCACGACCTGCTCATGCAGATCACGGTCGAGAACGCGGGGCCGGATGCCGCGACCATCCAGGTGCTGCCGACACTGTGGTACCGCAACACCTGGGCCTGGGGGTATGCGAACGAAGACCCGAAGCCGCAGCTGTCGCGCGAGGGGTCACGCGTGGTCGGGCGACAGGCGAGCACCGCAATGCTGTATCTGCAGGGTGAGGGTTCGGGTGTGGCGGGTGACGGGCATCCGTTGTTCTGCGACAACGAGACGAACACCGCCCGCGTCTTCGGCGAGGCCGCGGCCGATTCGCCTGCGTACCCGAAAGACGGCATCAACGACTTCATCGTCGACGGTGCGGCGACGGTCAACCCCGAGGAGGTCGGCACCAAGGCGGCGCTGCACTACGAGGTGACGCTGCAGCCGGGCCAGTCGCGGGTGATCAGGGTGCGGCTGACGAGCGCGGACGAGCCGCACTTCGACGTCGCCGCGCCGGCCGACCTCGGCATCGACACGTCGAGCTATGACGCGGTGGTCGACCGTCGCAGGCGCGAGGCCGACGAGTTCTACCGCGAGCTGACGCCGTCGGCGGCCTCGGCCGACGAGGCTCGCGTGCTGCGGCAGGCCTTCGCCGGGCTGCTCTGGTCGAAGCAGTTCTTTCACTTCAACGTTCAGAAGTGGCTCGACGGCGATCCCGCGACTCCCCCGCCGCCGGCCGGCCGTGCGGCGGTGCGCAACGGCAGCTGGCGGCATCTCGACGCCCACGACGTCATTCTGATGCCCGACCCGTGGGAGTACCCGTGGTTCGCCGCCTGGGATCTCGCCTTCCACTGCGTCACGCTGGCGCACATCGACCCCGAGTTCGCCAAGGCGCAGCTCATTCTGATGCTGCGCGAGTGGTACATGCACCCGAGCGGGCAGTTGCCCGCCTACGAGTGGAACTTCTCCGACGTGAACCCGCCTACGCACGCCTGGGCGGCCCTGCACGTCTTCCTGCTCGACGGCGGAACCGACTACGGCTTCCTCGCCCGCGTCTTCCACAAGCTGCTGATGAACTTCACCTGGTGGACCAACAACAAAGACCGCGGCGAGAACAATCTCTTCGAGGGCGGCTTCATGGGCCTCGACAACATCGCCCCGCTCGACCGGTCGAAACTGCCGCCCGAGGTCGGCTACCTCGAGCAGGCCGACTCGACGGCGTGGATGGCGATGTACGCCCTCGACCTGCTGAACATCGCCCTGCGCCTGGCCGGCAACGATCGTTCGTACGAAGATGTCGCGACGAAGTTCATCGAGCACTTCCTGCAGATCGCGAACTCGGCGAACGCCACCGGCCTGTGGGATGAGGAGGATGCGTTCTTCTACGACGTGCTGCACCTCGCCGACGGCCGCGACGTTCCGATGAAGGTGCGCTCGCTGGTCGGGCTCGTGCCGGTGGTGGCGTCGCTGGTCTTCGACACGAACGAGTTCGTGGCGCTGCCCGAGTTTCGCGACCGGGTGGTGTGGTTTGTGTCGATCCACCCCGAGATGGCGCAGTCGTTCCACCAGCACGACAAAGACGGGGTGCCGTCGTTCCTGCTCGCCCTGGTGTCGCCCGACCGCCTCAAACGCATCCTGGCGAAGGTGTTCAACGAAGAGGGCATGCTCTCCGACCATGGCATCCGGGGCATCTCGGCCTACCACCGCGACCATCCGTTCAGTGTCGAGGTGAACGGCGTCGAGGCGTCGGTCGACTACGAGCCGGCCGAGTCGACGTCAGGGCTGTTCGGCGGCAACTCGAACTGGCGCGGGCCGGTCTGGTTTCCGCTGAACGTGCTCTTCGTCGAGGCCCTGCGCAACTACGGCGCCACAGGTTCGCCGACGACCACGGTCGAATTCCCCGAGGGCTCCGGCACCTTCCTCACCTTCGACGAGGTCGCAGACGCGCTCTCGGCCCGGCTGATCTCGCTGTTCACACCGGGCAGCGATGGCCGGCGACCGGCGGATGCCCGCTACGACCTGCTCTCGACCGACCCGCGGTGGCGCGACAACGTGTTCTTCTACGAGTACTTCGACGGCGACACCGGGCAGGGGCTCGGCGCCTCGCACCAGACCGGCTGGACGGCGCTGGTCGCGCACCTCATCCTCACGACCGCGAACCGCGACACCACGGGCGGCCCTGCCGCGAACGAGGTGACGCCCGACGGCCCCTGACGCGCCGGTCTACCAGCGGTAGCGCGCCCTGATGGCCTGCGCGACGACGGCGTAGGTTCGGGCATCCAGAGCCGACCCCTCCCTCCGCATACCGCGGTCGTGCACACAGAAGAGACGGTCGATGCGGGCCCAGGATGCCCGGCCGCTGCGATCCCAGGCGCCCGAGCCGATGGCCACCGAGCCCCGGTCGCCCTCGTGCGACTTGCTCGTCAGGGCCACGCCGAGGCACGTCGACGAGGTCAGTCGCGACACGATCAGCACGGGGCGGTCTTTGCCGCGGCCGTCGTTCTCCTCGTAGGGCACCCACGTCCAGACGATCTCGCCCGGGTCTGGCCGCGAGTCTGCCTTGGGTGCGTAGCCGAGCCGCACGTCGGCGACGCTGCGCGGATCGACCTGCACCGTGGCCGTCGCGGCCGCCGGTGCGCGGGAGACGCGCGGTGCGCGAGAAACCCTCGGCGTACCGGAGAACAGTGCGCGCACGAAGCCCGGAAACCTACCCATGAGCACACCCTAGGCGATGGTGCGGTGGGCAGAACGAACGAGGCCCGGTGCCTGCGGTTCGCAGGGCAGCCGGGCCTCGAGTCTGGTGAAGAGAACCTAGTCGCGCAGGCTCTCTTTGTAGTCGTTCTTCGCCTCAGTCGCGTCGCGGTTCTTTTCGGCGGCTTTCACGTCGGCGTTGGCCTTCGCTTCGTCGGCCTTGTCTGACACGCGCCCCTTGACGTCGTCGACGGTGCGGCTGATCTTCTCGCCGGTGGCCTCTGCGGCCTCTTTAGCGTTGTCAAGAAGTCCCATAGTGCTGCTCCTTCTTCTGTGTGCCCCAGTTCGGGCATCGCTCGTCATTCAGCGTACGTGCGGCCCGTGCACGCCGAATAGACCGTGGCGCCGATTCACGATTCGTGCTAATGCCGAAGCGAACATCCCGGTGCGATTGTGGGTTGTCGACAGCCGACTTCGGCCCGGCCTGTCGATCGTGCGCATAATGAGGTCTGAAGTTTGGCATCGAGGCCACGAAGGGCAGCCCGCACGTTGATGAGCACCAGCAGTTCTGTCGAATCACCCACTCCCCGGCCGTGGCTGTCGAGCTACGCCGAAGGCGTGCCGAGTGACATCGAGCTTCCGACGGGTTCGCTCGTCGACCTCATCGCCGACTCCGTCGCCCGCTTCGGCCGCTCTGTCGCGCTGGAGTTCTTCGGCCAGGAGACGACCTACCGCGAGCTGGGCGAGCAGATCGAACGGGCCGCCGAGGGCCTGCGCACGCTCGGAGTGAAGCACGGCGACCGGGTCGCCCTGGTGCTGCCGAACTGCCCGGCCCATGTCGTGGCGTTCTACGCCGTGCTGCGGCTCGGCGCGATCGTGGTCGAACACAATCCGCTCTACACACCGCGCGAGCTGCGGCACCAGTTCGAAGACCACGGCGCGACAGTGGCGATCGCCTGGAACAAGGTGTGCGAGACCATCCAGAACATGCCCGACGACCTCGGCATCACACAGCTCGTCTCGGTCGACATCGTGAGGGGCATGCCGCTCTCGACACGCATCGCCCTGCGGCTGCCGGTGAAGAAGGCGCGCGAGTCGCGCACGGCCCTCTATGCCAAGGTGCGCCACACCACCACGTGGGAATCGCTGCTGCAGAACCGCCGCATCGCAGCGTCGGTGCCCGGCCCCAGTGTCGACGACGTCGCGCTGTTGCAGTACACGAGCGGCACCACGGGCACGCCGAAGGGGGCGATCCTCACCCACCTCAACCTGCACGTCAACGCGCTGCAGGGGCGCGCCTGGGTGCCCGGACTGAACGACGGCGACGAGGTCTTCTACGGCGTGCTCCCGCTCTTCCACGCCTACGGGCTGACGCTCTGCCTCACCTTCGCGATGAGCATCGGTGCGCGGCTCGTGCTGCTGCCGCGGTTCGACGTCGACCTCGTGCTGAAGGCGGCGAAGAAGCATCCACCGACCTTTCTGCCCGCGGTGCCGCCGATCTACCAGCGTCTCGCCCAGGCCGCGACCGAGCGGGGCATCGACCTGACGAGCATCCGGTACGCCATCTCGGGCGCGATGCCGCTGCCCGTGCCGACAGTCGAGCTGTGGGAGAACCTCACGGGCGGTCGGCTGGTGGAGGGGTACGGACTCACCGAGACCTCGCCCGTGGCCCTGGCCAACCCGGTGGGGCCCACGCGCCGCGCCGGATCGATCGGGCTGCCGTTTCCGAACACCGAGATCCGCGTGGTCGACCCCGATGATGTGGCGACTGACCGGGCCTTCGGCGAGGCCGGCGAGCTGCTCATCCGCGGCCCGCAGGTGTTCCAGGGGTACTGGCGCAAGCCCGACCAGACCAAGGATGTTCTGCTGAAAGACGGCTGGTTCCGCACCGGCGACATCGTCTCGCTGAGCGAAGACGGTTACGTGTCGGTCGTCGACCGCATCAAAGAGCTCATCATCACGGGCGGTTTCAACGTGGCGCCGTCTGAGGTCGAAGACGCCCTTCGCATGCACCCGACCGTCGACGACGTGGCCGTCATCGGGCTGCCGGGCCCGAGGGGCGACGAGGAGGTCGTCGCTGCGGTGGTGCTGAAATCGGGCGAACAGCTCGACGAGACGGCGATCCGCGACTTCTGCCGCGAGCATCTGACCGCCTACAAGGTGCCCCGCAGGGTGGTCGAGATCGACGAGTTGCCGGTGTCGCTCATCGGCAAGGTGCTGCGCCGCCAGGTGCGCGAGAACCTGCTGAAGAGCGACTAGCAGGCCCTGGAACGACGAAGAACCGGGCGCCCTCCCGAAGGAGCGACGCCCGGTTCTTCTGCTGTCTACTGCTGGTGCAGGTGCGGTTGTCAGGCCGGGTCGAGCGCGTAGCTCTCTTCGCCGTGAACCACAGTGTCGACGCCCGCGATCTCGTCTTCGCTCGTGATACGGAAGCCCATCGTCTTCTGGATGATCGTGCCGATGATCCAGGCGAGAACGAAGGAGTAACCCATCACCGCGAACGCCGCGCCGGCCTGCTTGCCGAGCTGCGCGAAGCTGCCGGTGTCGAGCAGGCCGATGCCGGCGCCGAAGATACCGATGTAGAGGGTACCGAACAGACCACCGATGAGGTGGATGCCCACCACGTCGAGCGAGTCGTCGAAGCCGAGCTTGAACTTCAGCTCGATGGTGAGGCAGCAGAGCGCACCGGCCAGCAGTCCGAGCAGCAGGCCCCAGCCGGGCGTCAGGATGTTACACGCGGGGGTGATGGCGACCAGGCCGGTCACGGCGCCCGATGCGGCGCCGATCGAGGTTGCCTTGCCGTCTTTGATCTTCTCGACGATCAGCCAGCCGATGATGGCGGCGGCGGGGGCGGCGAGCGTGTTGATCCAGGCGATGGCGGCGACACCGTCGACGGCGGCCTCAGAACCGGAGTTGAAGCCGAACCAGCCGAACCAGAGCAGCGAGGCGCCGAGCAGGGTCAGCGGAACGTTGTGCGGCTTCTGGATGCCCTTCTGGAACCCGATGCGCTTGCCGAGCACGAGAGCGAGCGCGAGGCCCGCCGCGCCGGCGTTGATGTGCACCGCGGTACCACCGGCGAAGTCGTTGACACCCCAGGTCGGCGCCCAGCCCTCAGAGAGGTTGAAGACCCAGAACGCGACAGGGAAGTACACGATGGTCACCCAGAACCCGGCGAACACCATCCAGGCCCCGAACTTCGCGCGGTCGGCGATCGCACCCGAGATCAGGGCGACGGTGATGATGGCGAAGGTCGCCTGGAATCCGACGAAGGCGAGGCTGGCGAGGTCGGGGTCCATTCCACCGCCGTCACCGATTCCGAGGAAGCTCTGCAAGAAGATGAAGCCGTCGAACGGGTTGCCGAGCAGGCCGGGGATGGCGGTCGTACCGAACGACATGCCGTATCCATAGAACACCCACAGCACGCCGACCAGGCCCATCGCGCCGAAGCTCATCATCATCATGCTGACAACGCTCTTCGCCTTGACCATGCCGCCGTAGAAGAAGGCGACGCCGGGGGTCATGATGAGAACGAGGGCAGCGGCGACCAGCAGCCACAAGGCGTTGACCGAGCCTTGGACGTCTAGCGCTGTTGGATCGTCTGCTAGAAACATCATCGAAAATTTACCTCTCTCGAACCGAGTAATTGCACCGGTGCGCAGACGTACCCCACGAATCGGGTCTGCTCGCCTCGGCTACGCCATTAGCTTCGTGGGTCGAGGTTTCGGGAGGAGTGAATCTATGTTTCGCGTTCGTAACGCGATTGACGGCTTTGTAACAACTGTGTTTCGAGCTGCCGACAATTCGATTGAAGTTTGAACCCCTCTTTCGGGGGGTATGTCAGCGCTGCGTCGACGCGATGAGCCGCGACACCGAACGCAGGTACTTCTTGCGGTAGCCGCCGTTCATCATGTCGCCGGCGAAGACCTCGTCGAGCGGCAGGCCGGTGGCGTACACGGGCAGCTGAGCGTCGTAGACGCGGTCGATGAAGGCGACGAACCGCAGGGCATCCGTCTGGTTGAGCAGAACCTCGACGTCGGTGATGACGAGGGCGTCGAGCCCGTCGAGCAGCTTGACGTACTTCGACGGGTGGATCGAGCCGAGAAAGCCGATGACCTCGGCGAACGAGTCGACGGTGTAGCGGCTGCCCGCGGCGTCGAGAGCGGCCACCGCCTCGTCGAGGCCGGCCTGGTCGAGGGTGCGCGCGTGCCCCTCGATGTTTCGCCGGCGATAGTCGAGGCCGTCGATACGGATGATCTCGAAGCGGTCGGCCAGCGCCTGGATCTCGCGCAGAAAGTCTTGGGCGGCGAACCGACCCTCGCCCAGCGCGTTCGGCGGGGTGTTCGAGGTCGCGGCGATCTTGGTGCCTGTGGCCACCAGGTCGCCGAGCAGGCGGGTCATCATCATCGTGTCGCCCGGATCGTCGAGCTCGAACTCGTCGATGGCGATGAGCGTGGCGCCGGTGAGCAGCTTCACGGTCTCGGCGTAGCCGAGGGCGCCGACCAGGGCGGTGAACTCGATGAACGTTCCGAAGTACTTGGGCCCCGGTGCCGCGTGCCAGAGGGCCGCGAGCAGATGTGTCTTGCCGACACCGAACCCACCGTCGAGGTAGATGCCCGGCTTGGCGGCGGCGGCGCCCTTCTTGCCGCGGCCGAACAGGCCGCCCGACTTGACCGGCCCCCACGTCTTGGCGAAGTCACGCACCCTGTGCAGTGTTTCGCCCTGTGACGGGTAATCGCGGTCGGGCCTGTAGGACTCGAAGGATGCCGTGTCAAACTGGCGCGGAGGAACCAACACGGCAGCCATCTCGGCCCCGCTCAGGGTGGGCCGCAGATCGACAAGGTGCAAGGGAATAGTTGTACTGCCGCTGTCAGTTGTCATCACAGTAATTAAAGCGCACTTTGATCCACCGGCCGCACGGCCGCAAACCGGAGGTAACAATGGCTGTCGAAGCCGACACCACGCCCAAATTCGCCGAGTACGCCCACCCGAACCGTCTGGTGAGCACCGAATGGCTGGCTGAGCACCTCGGCGACACCGACCTCGTCGTCGTCGAGAGCGACGAAGACGTGCTGCTGTATGAGACCGGGCACATTCCGGGCGCCGTGAAGATCGACTGGCACACCGACCTCAACGACCCGGTGACCCGCGACTACATCTTCGGCGAGCAGTTCGCCATGCTGGCCGGCAGCCGTGGTATCGACCGCAACTCGACGGTGGTCATCTACGGCGACAAGAGCAACTGGTGGGCCGCCTACACCCTCTGGGTGTTCAGCCTGTTCGGCCACGAGGATGTTCGGCTGCTCGACGGCGGACGCGACAAGTGGATCGCCGAGGGCCGCGCGATCACCACCGACGAACCCGACATCACCCCTCGCGAGTACCCGATCGCCGAGCGCAGCGACGTCGAGATCCGCGCCTTCAAAGACGACGTGCTCGACCACCTCGACGCGGGCGGAAAGCTCATCGACGTGCGCTCGGCCGAAGAGTACAGCGGAGAACGCACCACCGCTCCGGCCTATCCCGAGGAGGGCGCCCTGCGGGCCGGCCACATCCCGAGCGCGCACAACGTGCCGTGGGCGAAGGCGGCGGCCGAAGACGGCACCTTCAAGCCGCTCGACGACCTCAACGAGATCTACCGCGAGGGCCTGGGCCTCGACGACAGTGACGACGTGATCGCCTACTGCCGCATCGGCGAACGGTCGAGCCACACCTGGTTCGTGCTCACCCACCTGCTCGGCTTCGAGGGCGTGCGCAACTACGACGGTTCGTGGACCGAGTGGGGCTCAGCCGTGCGCGTGCCCATCGTGCAGGGCGCAGACCGCGGCGAGCACGTCTCGAGGTAGCCGATGCCGCTGTCTGAGTCCACCCCCAGCGAGGCGCTGCACCCGGCCCTGGCCGAGATTCGCGACGACTTCCTCGAGCTGACGCAGAAAGACCGGCTGCAGCTGCTGCTCGAGTTCTCGAACGAGCTGCCCGACCTGCCCGAGCACTACCGCGATCATCCCGATCTCTTCGAGAAGGTGACCGAGTGCCAGTCGCCGGTGTTCATCTTCGTCGAGGTCGACGCCGACCGCGTCGTGCACATGTACGCCACCGCGCCCGCGGAGGCGCCCACGACGCGCGGCTTCGCCTCGATTCTCGCGCAGGGGCTCAGCGGTCTGACCGCCGACGAGGTGCTGGCCGTTCCCGACGACTTTCCGCAGATGCTCGGGCTCACCCAGGCCGTGTCGCCGCTGCGCATCAGGGGCATGACCGGCATGCTCGGCCGCACCAAGCGCCAGATCCGCGAGAAGCTCGCCCTCACTGGTTGAGTAGCGACGCGCTGCGTCGCGTATCGAAACCCTTCCGCATGGGGTGGTTTCGATCCGCGTGCCTGCGGCCCGCTACTCAACCAACGTTCGTGGCGAGTTCGCGGGTTGAGTAGCGACGCGATGCGTCGCGTATCGAAACCCTTCCGCATGGGGTGGTTTCGATACGCGTGCCTGCGGCCCGCTA